>CAXNFS010000010.1:0-24514 GCA_964201235.1 Gemmataceae bacterium
CAGATTTGCAGGCACCCGATCCGTGGTAGGGTAAACCTTCACCACTCTTACCGCATCCTGAGCCTTTAAGGCAGGCACCTTAAATTGCGAAACCTCTTTATCTTTGGTATCAGTGCGAACAGCTTTGTAAGTCTTCCCCAAAGAAAAAGGCTGACTCGGAAGAAACACAAGTTCTCCATCTCGAACTTGGTACTTGCCAAACAAAGGTGCGCCGATTTTCCCCGTCTCATCATTGAACAACCCAACAACAAAAACACCCTCTCCATCATCATTAGAAACAGGGCCTACTTTTTTCTTCAAAGGCGATGATGCATCCAATGGCAGCCGAACTTCGACACCAGGCGAATTATCCAGTGGTTGAAAAAGAGGCGGCACCGCTATCAGCAATGCCGCCATCATGGTGATTATCATGTTCAAGAATCAATCCTAGGGAAGGGTTAATGCCTTGAGGGTAAGTGCACCCTTATCATCTTCGGAAATAACAAGAGCATGGGCAGCGTCAAGTTTATCCATGTGCGATACGCCATGGAATTCTGGTATCAGTTTAACTTTTTCAGTACCAGGTTCTCCCTTGCTATCCAATCTTTTAAGGGCCTTTTCATTGATGTTGGCGTTTTCACTGATCACACCGGTTTCAATTCTGGCGGTCCAATAAGGGCTGGGGCCAAAAGGTTTTTTCTGATGATGAAAGCGAAAGGTGTTGATGAGCACATAGCTCTTACCATCTTTTTGATAGGTGAACATATGGATGGGTTTGTTGCCCGATCCAAGTTCTACAATACTCTGGCCCTTGACCTTTGCATTTTCAGTGAACGCTTCGAGTGGGTATTTTACAAGCGGGGTGCAAGAGAAAGCGCCAACAAGATACTTCTTGCCATTTTCTTCGAAGGGCATGAGAACAGTCATAGGGGCTTTGGTTTCCCATTTGCCATGAGCCACATGAAAAGTTTCAGCGCTTGTAAGAATCACCTCGGATTGTTTTTCGAGAGGTTGCTGAACACTATAAAGCTTGCAGGCAAATTCATCCGCAGCAACACCACTCACGAGAAGGCGATCGCTCATCCAAGCTAAGTCGGTGATTTTGGAAATGGCACCACCAGTACCCTTGGGCAATGCAACACTTTTGAAAGCAACATTATCGAGCGAGAATTCGGAAATTTTACCTTGGCCATCCACGGTGATCAGGTGTTGGCTCTTGGTATCTTGCTTGCGAATTGCAAGATAAGCTTTCCCTGAAACAGGGTTTACTGCAAAGTGAATTAATTCGATTTCTTTGGCTGCAACACCCAGGCGTTCTGCAATTTTACCTTTAAGATCATCTACCGAAGCGGTCCATTTTTGTGGCTCACGATCCTTCGTATCGATCAATATAACCTGCCCAGCTTTGCCATCGCCTATTAGCAAAATGCCTTCAGGCTGGAAAGAAATCACATCGATGGATTGAATCTTTGGTTTGCCTTGTTCAAAGCTAGCAGCATTTGAAAAAGTACAGGCAATCAGAAATAAGCTGAGTGCAACGGTTTTCATCAGATAGGAATTCATGGAAATCTCCGAAAAGGTAAAAGTGATATTTACCCCTTTTTTGTAAAGGGTATGAATGGGGAAGTCCAGCAAAATAGCTATGAGGCTGCTTAAAAGATTACCTTGCTGAGGGGCTTACTTCTTACGCATTTGATTTACTTGGAAATCGATTTTCTCGTTCTTCCCGGGTTTAATTTCAGCTTTAAGGGTAGTTTTATCGTTAAACTCGGGGCCCAAAATGCTTTCAGGCATAGCTGATTTCATCACGGGGTCAATTTTCGTACCAGCCTTGGAGGCTTGAATTTTAACTTTCTTGGAACCGGGAAGAACTTGGATGGTGTATTTGCCATCTTTAATAATACCCGCACCAGGAGCTGTGCTTTTATCTAGAGCTTCAAAAATGATGTTTCCCTCTGCAAGAGGCTCGGATCCCAATAATACGGTTCCAGAAACTTCCGCTGGGGTTTCCGCACTATTGCACCCTAGAGAAATCAATAACAACAAAGAACAACCAACACCAAAGAGTTTCATGCACAAGTTCCCAAATTATGGTTCGTTGATAACTTCCCCGCCATTGCGCGAGCCCATTGCCAGCCATATTGCAGGGCTTATGGAGTTCGTAATAAATCGCACTCCTGCGTCCGCCCGTGCCATGTTTACCCCGCCTGTATGATAACTGCGAGCTAATGAAAAAGCATTAAGCGCACTTTGTGCGCCACAGGGTGCGCGTGGAACTGCACCACAATAACCTTGCGTATTATCCCCAACAGTCGAATTTGGCGGATAAATAGTGGAAAAGGTTGTTCCGGCATGAACAGTATTCCACATTCGACCTCTTACATCGTGCCCACCAGCAATTGAATCACTTCCCTGAATAAGTTCACTAACCATTACAGTATTGGAAGTACCATCTGAAATATCAGTAATGCGAACTTTCGATAACCCGTAAAAAACCCCATCTAAATTAAGGCCTCTGGGGTCTGCAGTGGGGGTTGCATAACCACTCCCATGACAGGTGATAAAGTTAATGTGAAACCCCTGAGCATTACCTGCGGTAGCTGCAATCTTTGGGCTGGCAGGATCTGAAGAACACATAAATATGGACATCACATTGGTTGAAAATATAGCGGTGTAAGTGTTTCCACCTGCGCCCAACAACGAGTCAAGTTGCGAACCGATTGCAGTCTGCTCAAGGTAAGGCAAAATAGTCCCTGCCCAATTGGAACGATCATTATCTTTCAGCACACCACCACCACCGCTTGTGGCATAACCTTGCGGCTGCCCCATGGGAAACACGCCAAAAGTTCCATGATAGTTATGAAGTGCCAGGGCTATTTGCTTTTGCTTGTTAGTGCAACTCATCCGCGCTGCAGCTTCACGAACTTTTTGCACCGCAGGCAACAGCAAGCCTATAAGAATCGCAATGATTGCAATAACAACCAAAAGCTCTATCAAAGTAAACGCTTTATGCTTAGGAG
Source organism: Gemmataceae bacterium (assembly GCA_964201235.1). GTDB lineage: Bacteria > Planctomycetota > Planctomycetia > Gemmatales > Gemmataceae > UBA969. Next base: position 3,000 of record CAXNFS010000010.1, read on the forward strand.
GTGGTTGCATGGCGAAACTCTTGTAAAGAATCGATGATAAAAGGAATTACTATAGCATCTAATAAAATTGGCCATATGTCAATCAGTATCAGAAGCCCAAAAGCATTTTGTTGAACTTTCAACCAAAGAGCAACAAGGTTCCAAATTATGGTTCGTTGATAACTTCGCCGCCATTGCGCGAGCCCATTGCCAGCCAAATTGCAGGGCTTATGGAGTTCGTAATAAATCGCACTCCTGCGTCCGCCCGTGCCATGTTTACCCCGCCTGTATGATAACTGCGAGCAAGAGAAAAACTATTAGTCACACTTTGAGCACCACAGGGCGCTTTTGGGATCGCACCACAATAACCCATCACATTATCACCCACCGTCGAGTTTGGTGGAAACATTGTGGAAAAGGTTGTTCCTGAGTGAATGGTGTTCCACATTCGACCTCTCACATCGTGTCCACCAGCAACTGAATCACTTCCCTGAATAAGTTCACTAACCATTACAGTATTGGAAGTACCATCTGAAATATCAGTAATGCGAACTTTCGATAATCCGTAAAATGTCCCATCTAAATTAATGCCCCGGGGATCTGCAGTCGGGGTAGCATAACCGCTCCCATGACAGGTAATAAAGCTGATGTGAAAACCTTGGGCATTTCCTGCAGCTGCTGCAATCTTTGGGCTGGCAGGATCTGAAGAACACATAAATATGGACATCACATTAGTTGAAAATGGCATAGAACAGGTGTAACCCGAGTTGGTCATTAATAACGCTTCAAGTTGCGAACCGATTGCAGTCTGCTCAAGGTAAGGTAAAATAGTTCCAGCCCAATTGGAACGATCATTGTCCTTCGTCACGCCACTATACCAATTACTATTATAATAACCTTGCGGCTGCCCCATGGGAAACACGCCAAAAGTTCCATGATAGTTATGAAGTGCCAAGGCTATTTGCTTTTGCTTGTTAGTGCAACTCATCCGCGCTGCAGCTTCACGAACTTTTTGCACCGCAGGCAACAGCAAACCTATAAGAATCGCAATGATTGCAATAACAACCAAAAGCTCTATAAGGGTAAACGCTTTATGCTTAGGAGGTGGTTGCATGGCGAAACTCTTGTAAAGAATCGATGATAAAAGGAATTACTATAGCATCTAATAAAATTGGCCATATGTCAATCATGTTCAAAAATTATGTAGCTATTCAGGCCACTAACAAATTGGATGAATACACCTTATTCACGACGTTAATTCAATGGATAAACAGTTACCCAATTTAAAATGCCCCTTCCAACTTTTGCCAGTCAACCCAACTTCTCACCACTAAAGCACTTGCTTTTTAAATGATAAAGATTATGAGACAAACCTTACTCAAGGTTGATGAAATGCGCTTGATACTGTTATTAATAACGATGGCTTTAGTTGGTTGCTCTTCGATGAGGACCAATGCTACCGCACGCACTGAAGCAAAAACCCCCGCTCCCAGGTTATTAAGTTCAGATATTTTAAATGCTGAAGAAATTCCAGTAAAGAAAACCATGGTTCAACGCATCAGGGGTTCTTTCCCTTGGAATAAAGCGCTAGAACCCTTATCTCCAACAACCATCAAGATCATGAACGATTATCTTGAGGATAATGAACTTGAAGCTCTAAATATCGAGTTTCAAATAGAGACCCCAAAAAATGATTGGGACAGATTAGAAGCAAATGCAGCCATTAACCCTTTGCTTAAATATTCTTTGGGTTCCTTAGATTGGCTTAGTAATGCCATTACGAAACCCAGCTTCTGGGGAAGGAATTATTACGATCCTTACACCAATACGATGCATATTAATTCAAATAACCCCATCGAAATAATGGCAGAGATGTCCTACGCAAAAATAATACAAAGACAAAGTTATCCGGGTTTATATGCATTGGGTTCAAAACTCCCATTCATATCCATTTTCGCACAGAAGCAAAAAACCAATGAGATGATTGCTTACGCAAAATTAAAACAAGACTGGGAGCTGGAAAAGGCTACTATTCGAAAAATGTATCCCGGTATGCTTAATGGATCATCCAAAGATATCGGGCGTGTTGCTGGGATTTTTTTTGGCCCTTTTTATCTAAGACCCGCTATAAGCGTTGGCGGAGTCCTAGTTGGTTATACCATTGCAGAGTGGGAAATTTCCCAAAGAGAAAATGAAATCACTAAGGTTGCTTACCCGCAAAAACCAGAAAATCCTGTTATTAAAACAAACTCGCAAATCGAAAGAGCTTCTTTCATCAAATAACTAATTCTTCCACGGTTCATTTTAAAAACAGGTATTACTAATAAGGCAATATCATCATTAACCGCGCACCTTCAATCGCTAAAAGGCATATCTTTAAAATATTAGACAACCCTTAAGGAACACTAAACTTAAAGTCATTATCACCTTTTGATTGCACTTCTGCAGTGAGTTTAGAGGAATCATTATAAGCACTTGGAATGGTGTTAACCTTTGTAGGTTGTTTGGTGGTGTCTGTTGATAAAGGTGGGCCTGCTTTCCAAGATCGAATTTCAATGCGATTGTTTCCCACTTTTGCCTTACCTGCGTATTCTCCATTCGCGATTGGAATAACATTAGGGGCATATCCACTGACTATAAAATAGATTTCTCCTTCAGCCAAAGCTTTACCTTTAACCATTACAGAGCCTTTTACGGGTGTTTCTTCAAGAGTAGCCCGGGAGTTAGAACCCCCACAACCCAAAGTTAGCCCGATTATAAAAAAAGAAAATAGACTTAGAAGCCGCATCATTTTAAACATCCTTAGTAAGCTGAATAATAGTTCCTGTTAAGTAAATAGGCTCTGAAACAAAATCAGAGCCTAAACCAAATAAAAATAACGAAACCTAATCATAAGTAGGTATAACATTGCCATCAGATCGATCAGATAAATACTGCAAGGTAAGCAACGGAATATTCGCAGACATAAACTTTACAGAACCATCAGCCATTGCCACATTGGCACCACCTGTGTGTTGCGAGGATAAAGGAATATTGGTTCCGGTATTATCACCAACGCCATTACCACCCAAATTAGTGTCTAAACCTTTCTGATTAATCGACCATCTTGTGGTGCTGGTGTTAAAAGCGCGCCCGTCCCCACTAAATGCTGGGGGTGGTGAATCTGTATTTGCACAACCCATTGTCCAACCGTGGGGCCCTTGACTGGTTATAGCACCTTGCCCCCCAGGAACAGCAACGCCAGCGGCAGTTCTAAGGTGATCGCTTTGCTCGCCCACCATTATCGTGTTACTTGTACCATCACCAATACCACTTAAACTAACTGCACTGTTGGGGAACAAAATGCCGCCCCCACTAACAGAACCATGGCCAAGATTGGAAACAGAGGTCAATGAAGAACCAGCAATCCCTGTGTAGGATGTAAACATAAAGATAAAACCACCACCGTTATTGGCATTTGGACAAAAATCAGGCACACTCGAAGAAGGGCAGCGGTAAGGTTTAATCATCGCTTTATTTACCAAAGCCATGTTATTGGCATTTGAGAACCCGCTACTACCAGTATGCTGCCACTTGGTAAAAATAGCATCTTGTTCGAGGCTTGGAAGAATATAAACCTTCCAAGAGGAGCCCCAATCCGACTTATCAACATCAGACCGCCCGCAACCTTTGGGGAATTTACCTTGTTGATCATGGGTTCCATGCAAGGCTAAACCGATTTGTTTAAGATTATTCGTGCAACTCATACGGGCTGCAGCTTCCCGAACTTTTTGCACCGCTGGCAACAACAAGCCTATAAGAATCGCAATGATGGCGATAACCACCAAAAGCTCAATCAGGGTAAAACCCTTTGGCCGACGAGATGAAAACATCATGAGGCACCTCCGGTTTAGTAAAAATGTATAAAAAGGACTATTACTAATATATCCTTAGCACAATCTTAACACAATCTTAGTATTTATATAAATTATTGAAATAGTAAATATTTTCACTATATGCGTCAAAATCTCTATTAAAGGCATACAAAACAGAGCAGTTGCTCTGTAATAATAATGTACAGGTGGCCTACATGAGCACAAAACAAGGCTGTGTTGCCACAAAGGCTCTGAAAATAGCCCTAACGACCTTAGATAAGCCCGATTATAAAAAATAAGGCCCTGAAAACAATTTTCAGGGCCAAAGGTTAATCAACATAACATCCGACTAATCATAGGTAGGTATAACATTGCCATCAGATCGATCAGATAAATACTGCAAGGTAAGCAACGGAATATTCGCAGACATAAACTTTACAGAACCATCAGCCATTGCCACATTGGCACCACCTGTGTGCTGTGAGGATATCGGAACATTATTGCCAGTATTAGAATTTGTACCATTGCCCCCGTTATCGCCTAGCCCTTTCTGATTAATCGACCATCTTGTGGTGCTAGTATTAAAAGCACGATCACCGTTCCATGCAGGCGGTACTGAATCCGAAGAGCCGCAACCCATTGTCCAACCATGGGGCCCTTGACTGGTAATAGCACCACCTCCAGGAATCGCAACGCCAGCTGCGTCTCTAAGGTGATCGCTTTGCTCGGCAACCATGATAGTATTACTAGTTCCATCACCAATACCACTTAGGCTAACTGCACTATTGGGGAACAAAATACCGCCGCCGCTTACAGGACCGTTACCCGTATTAGAAATGGAGGTTAACGATGAACCAGCAATCCCCGTGTAGGATGTAAACATATAGGTAAAACCACCACCGTTCCACGCACGAGGATCAAAATCAGGCACGCTTGATGAGGGGCAGCGATAAGCCTTAATCATCACTTTATTTATTAAAGCCATGTTATTGGCATTAGAGTACCCGCTACTACCAGTATGCTGCCACTTGGTAAAAATAGCATCTTGTTCGATGGCAGGTAGAATATAGACCTTCCAAGAGGAGCCCCAATCCGACTTATCAACATCAGACCGCCCGCAACCTTTGGGGAATTTACCTTGTTGATCATGGGTTCCATGCAAGGCTAAACCGATTTGTTTAAGATTATTCGTACAACTCATACGGGCTGCAGCTTCCCGAACTTTTTGCACCGCTGGCAACAACAAGCCTATAAGAATCGCAATGATAGCGATAACCACCAAAAGCTCTATCAGGGTAAAACCCTTTGGCCGACGAGATGAAAACATCATGAGGCACCTCCGGTTTAGTAAAAATGTATAAAAAGGACTATTACTAATATATCCTTTGCACAATCTTACAACAATCTTAATATTTATATAAATTATTGAAATAGTAAATATTTTCACTATATGCGTCAAAATCTCTATTAAAGGCATACAAAACAGAACAGTTGCTCTGTAATAATAATGTACAGGTGGCCTACATGAGCACAAAACAAGGCTGTTTTGCCCCAAACTCTTTGAAAAACATTATTAAATATCCCAGAAAATAGACCTAACGACCTTACTTTGGGGGTTATAAGCGAGCGCATCGACTGACCGATGTAATTGATGATATGATGCCACGGTTGGCATCTCAGACTAAGCTGAACGCATGGGATCATGGATCGATCAGGAACTTGTGAGGTGTGAGTTTGCCGACATAACGGGCATGAAAAAAAGGAACCTAGAAGTAAACTTCTAGGTTCTGTAAAGATTTTGACATATGAGCGAGCCGGTTACCTTTTCTTTTTCTTCGGAATGTCCGTTACCATTTTGGTAGGATCCTTATCGGGTGGAGTTTCTAACACAAGTGGGCCATCCCCTCCTCCACATCCGAGCAAACTAAAACTGAAAACACAAACCAGAACCCACAAGATATCCTTCCTCATCATTTCTCCTTGCAGACAAAACGGACGCAATTTTCGATCCACAAAAACACCTATTATTCCCAATCGGTTCCAAGAACCCCGCCATCCCCTGGTTCGAGAGCTTTTTCCCAAGTGACCTGAGTAATCCCAGAACCAATCGTTCTAACGCTACCGTCCATTAGAAGGGTAACGCAGGCAGAATGCGCAGAAGTGGCACGGTTTCTGTCACAGGTTCCGGAGGAATAAAGCACGCCGATTTGGGGGGGCTGGTTCCAAGTACCGCCCATCATTTTATTTCCAATGGTTACCCCCCAGTCAGGTGCATTCCATCCATTCATCCTGTTTCCACCTGGCCAATGGAGGAGGTTTCCCTGGCCATTGCAGCCTGCATAGCGTTCTGCAAAAGCAATCACATTCGAAGTTCCATCCGGTATATTGCCTATAGTATAGGAACTAACGGAACTAGTTTGGTTTAAGTTGGTAGTTGATGCAGTTGCGCCAAACACTTGAAAATTGGCAGCATAAGAGGTGCCAGCCCAGTTGTCAACCTGATAGAACGAATAACCATTTACCATCGAGGAATCGGAAGGGCACTGGAAAGCCTTAATGGTTGCAGTTCGTATCGTGCCTGATTTAGTTCCCGTAAGCGCGGCATCCCAATTCCAGACCTGACCGACGGCGGCCTTGAAAATCGTTTCCAGTTCCAAATAAGGAAGCAAGGCAAAGTTAATATTGTACCCTGGCTGACCGGTACTTTGCGCTTTGAAAGCGTTGGGTAGCTTATTGAAAGTATCAGCGTAGTTATGAATCCCTAACCCAAACTGTTTCATATTGTTGGTACAACTCATACGGGCTGCAGCTTCCCGAACTTTTTGCACCGCTGGCAACAACAAGCCTATAAGAATCGCAATGATAGCGATAACTACCAAAAGCTCTATAAGGGTAAAACCCTTTGGCCGACGAGATGAAAACATCATGAGGCACCTCCGGTTTAGTAAAAATGTATAAAAAGACTATCATTAGCATAGTATTAACACAATCTTAACACAATCTTAATATTTATATAAATTATTTAAATAGTAAATATTTTCACTATATGCGTCAAAATCCTTATAGAGACCTATAAAATAGGGGATTTGACTCTGAAATAATAATGTTGCAAGTGGCCTACATGAGAACAAAACAAGGCTGTTTTGCCACAAAAGCCCTAAAAAACATTATTATGTATCCCAGAAAATAGACCTAACGACCTTACTTTGGGGGTTATAAGCAGGTGCAGCTGCACAATTGCTTGTTTATTACTCTTGTATACGGTTGATTACTTCCCCAAAAGATTTTTGGCTTCTTCTGCATTGATATCGCGCACAAAAATATTGCGCCAGCGAATCTCGCCACCATGCGTCTGCAGCATGATCGGGCCCTTGGTAGGCAAGGGCATCTTACGATCCCAGAAGTTTTCCATGGTTGCGTTATCCACCACTAATTTATCATTGAGCCAAACCCAAGTTTGCGCCCCCACCTGCTTGATGCGGAAGGAGTTCCATTCACCAAAAGGCTTATCAGCAACCACAAGCGGATCACGACCTTTAGATTTTGGTGTATTGTTAAAAAGCCCGCCCGAACCCCTATTAGGATTACGATCCGGAGCTTTTTCCAAGCTAGGCTGATTGATATCCCAAATCTGCACTTGGGGTGTTCCCCGCAGATAGATCCCACTATCCGCTTTAGCTACAGTCTTATATTCAATCAGCAATTCGATATCACCAAATTCCTCAGCGGAAGTTGCATAAGGCCCATCACCACCGTTGACCAGTTCGCCATACTCTACCTTCCATGTCTTAGGAAATTCTTCCTTCTGTTTCTTAAGATTGGCTTCCAGCTTTTCATCTTTGAGTTTTGTGGAGGAATGAGGATTCCAGCCATACCAGCCAGAAAGATCCTTGCCATTGAAAATGGAACGAAAGCCTTTGGGCGGCATCGGATCTGCAGCCAACAGCATTCCCAAGGGCAATACCAACAACACTACCAATGAAGACAATTTATTTTTCATGATAGACATACTCCTGTTAAATACTTGGATCCTAGGGTTTCTTGGGTTCGATTAGTTTTAAATAAGCTGTTGCATAGCGCTTGCCAAACTCACGATAAGAGGCTGCATCAAAATGAACTTTATCGCCCTTGTGCTTAAGGCCATCCGCACTCACATAAGCAGTGAAGGGTATTTTTTTAACAATATCTTGATGGGCTTGATCCACCTTTTTATGCGCAGCATCCCAAGGCACTTCAGCAAACTGCCCCATCTGACCCACAATAAACGGCACCTCAGGTGCTTCTAATTCTTTACGGAATCTTTTAACAAGATCGTGCAACTTTTCTTCATAGGCGCTTGCAAGAGGTTCCTTGGAATCGGATTCCCCCTGATGCCAAAGGATGCCTTTTAACACTCCTGATTTCAAGGCAATCTTGGATCGTTTGCTTGAATCATCCCACGGATGGCTTTTTGTTGGCGCATAAAACTCGCCTGGTTTCCAGCTATCAATAGGCGAACCACCCACCGCACATGGAATTAATCCAATTGTGATGCCGGGGTTTGCATCTGCAATTCGTAGGGCAAATGTTTTTCCTAGCCCAGTTCCAGCAGCAGGTTTATCAAAGTGCAATGGGTCAACGGCACTTGCCCATTCTCCTGCTTTATTCAACATCAGGACTCTGGGGTCAGGCATTTTATCCTGCGCATCCACCACGCCCCTGCCCGCCATGTTCGATTGGCCAACCAATAAAAACAGGTGGAACTTTTCTTTTGCAGGAAGTTTGATTGGTTCTTCTGCAGGGGAAAATGAAGCAGCTAAAAGTGCAACTAGAAAAGTAAGAAGATAATGTTTCACGATATTCCTTGTTTAAGAATTATAGGAAAGATCAGGCGGGCACTTTACTACATCAAATCCTAGCAAAGTTGATTTCGTTCACAACAGAAAAGGAATGCTGGGTCTGAAAGGGAGATGCGATTCCGCCCTTTCAGGGCTGATAATATTTTTGGGGGCCCATTCCCAGGGCGTTGCCCTGGGCTATCTCATCCCGCCCCGTTGGGGCGAAGACGAATGTACATCAACAGCCTAACAAAAAGGGGTTCAATAACAACTAACGCTATCTTCATTAAGAAATACGGGGTTTCGACCCGGGTATTTAGACGCAGGCGTATCGGGTTAATGGGTTTTTACATGGGTATTCGACATCACCAAATGCCTCGGCCTTAGGTGGGCGAGAGGAGTCCGCCCTTTCAGGGCTAATAATATTTTTGGGGGCCCATTCCCAGGGCGTTGCCCTGGGCTATCTCATCCCGCCCCGTTGGGGCTTAAAACTAATTACATAATCACACATTCTTCTAGATTCTTTTTCTACAAGCAATGCTTGGCTTCGTTAGGGCTTAAAACTGATTTCGTTGTTACACATTATCGCTTAGCCAGAAAGCGAAAACGAATCCCTAACCTAGAACCTTTGTGCGGGTTAATCTTTGCTTCAAACCTTGGATTTGCCCCAACGGGGCACAATGAGATAGCCCAGGGCAACGCCCTGGGTAAATAACATCATAAAATATATAGCCCTGAAAGGGCGATATGAAGTTCAATCCCAAACATAGCGTTCATCAAAATGGATGCCATATTTGTTTAATAGGCGCCGGTACTCATCCTGAAAAGTAACCTTATGATGATGCTCTTCCTGATTACTAATGTATTGCTCCAATGAAGCACGGTGGGTCGGGCTAATGGAAAAAATCCCGTAACCACTTTGCCAATGGAAATCCGCATTACCCACCGATTTAACCTTCAGCCATTTCGATGAACCCATCTTGATTTCTTGTACCAACTCTGATGGGCCACAGGTCCGCGGATGAGCAATGAGCAAGTGAATGTGATCGGCAACAGAGCCGGCCTTAAGCAAGGTTCCTTTTTTATTTTCCACGATACCACCGATATATGCGTGTAGTTCATCCCGGATATCATCTGTTAGCAAAGGCCCCCGATTTTTCGTGGAGAAGACCAGATGAACAAGGATTTGGGCGAGAGATTGGGACATGCGATTCCGCCCTTTCAGGGCTGATAATATTTTTGGGGGCCCATTCCCAGGGCGTTGCCCTGGGCTATCTCATCCCGCCCCGTTGGGGCTTAAAACTGATTACATAATCACACATTCTTCTAGATTCTTTTTCTAAAAGCAATGCTTGGCTTCGTTGGGGCTTAAAACTAATTACATTATCACACATTCTTCTAGATTCTTTTTCTACAAGCAATGCTTACCCCCGTTGGGGCCAAGACGGATGCTCATTACCAACCTAACAATACCATTGCCAATTACTACACTAATACCATCTTTATTGTTTTATTTATCTAGGGCCTTAGAAAGGGATAGAATCACATGGATTCCCGAAGTCGGCGTAATTGGCATAATGCAGCAGGAATAAGTCCAGTTTCAATAGCCCCTTCAATGGCCCCATCACAGAAGCGTTCGGCACGGGTGCAAAGAACAAAATAGCGCCTGATCTGGTCCACAGTTGCATGGGACATATCGCTCGCAGTTTGCAACAAATTAAAGAGGCTTGTATCTGGTTCGGTTCCCGCAGGGTCTTCAGGCAATACTTCATAGGGCTCGATAAAGCAGCTTGTCTCATAACAAAATTCTCGGAATTGATCGACCACCGAATGATACTCCGGATAGGGTACATGTTGAATGAGTTCCCCATTCACTTCAACCGGTTCCCTCTTAGGCCAGCTTGCTGCTTTGAAACCTTCAGCCTCAATGATTGGCAGCAAAGCCAGCATCTTATCGATATCCTTCGTGCTCCATTTTTTTGTTGGTTTGTCCATGCTCATGAATCAATCCTCCCAATAGTGAAAAGGAAAGTAGTTGCAAAGGCCATCCACCTTACCCCAATATTCCACACCCGATTCTTCGGCTCATTTGGCACCCACAGAAAACACTCGCTCGATGCGGGTTGTATTTCCCTGATGATCTTTAATTTCGACAAGAAGTTTTCCTTGAGGCAACGAAGCTAATGGCTTGGTAAGCAACAGTTCCCAAACACCCTCAGAAGTCTTCTTGAAATAAGAAGCAAGATTATCCCCCGCGGGAACTTCATTGATCGCAAAGTCTGCAACCACTTTGAAAGTTGAAAGATTTAAGCCACTGTAATAGTCGTGCATGCCAATAAGAATCCGGGTAAGGGCGGGATTACCATTTGACTTGGGATAAGTTAGCGTAAGGGTAGGGCGATTATCATCGAGCATCCAACCATAACCACGGGTATCAGGGTTCGCAGGATCGAAATCAAGATCAATAGGGCAGCCAAGATCGATCCAACGAATAAAAGTAAGTTTATCTTCATGCGAAAGTGGCGGCCCTTTAGAACCGGGTGGTGGACACATCATGCCGTTGTAATCAAGATCTGCAAGATTACGATTAACTGGGGTGTTGACAACCGGTTGCCCCTTCCACATAAGAGTGCTGGCATCTCCGGGGGAAGTCTCGGTGGGGAAATCATCATTGGTCCAACCATCCGTGCGCTGCCCCATTATTTTCCAAGTGAGCAGGCTTCTACGAGATTGAAACTTACGAACATAACGAGAGGCGTTGGTCTGCCTCCATTCACCATTATGAATGACAGGCTTGTAGCCAAACTTTGCATGGCTATCATGCGCTAGGCGAAAGTAAGTTCCGGGCAGGCTTGGCCCATTGGGAACATTCATGAACTTATCATCATCGAGAACCAGCTTGGCAGGTGGAGCATCAACTTTTTGTGTATGGCAAGAAATGCAATTGCGATCAAGCAGTGGTTTGATGTGACGGAAATACTCAACATTTTTTATGCCCTCTTCATAACGCAACCCGGTTTCATTCTTCGTATCCCAAACCTTGGAAGATTCATCCTTTGCCTTCGATGTAAGTAGAGGCGTCTTTTTTGTCAGATCAAAAATCGGGTAGTCTTTATTTGCTGCAGCGGTCTTTTCAAAAAGGGTGGGCTTCTGGCTATGGGAATGACAACCACCACAGTTGTTACGAATTTCCCCCGGCCGAACCTGATGCCAATTCTGAGCCATGTTTAAAACCATGCCAGTCTTGTCGAGAGTCTGGAAGGTAAAGGCGGTATCAGCGGGAATCTTGGCAAGGAAGCTGGTATCAGGGTTGCCATCAGGATCGATGACTTGCTGTGCTGTGCTCTTTTGATCAAGGAAATGGCGCAGCGGAAGTTCACCTAAAATGCGCAGGCGCTCTTGGGCATGACTATAAAAACGACGACCCTGTTTAAAACCCTGGCCGCGATCTGTAGTAGGTTCCATCACTAAAATACGAAGTGCATGGATATCATCATTGCTGTATTTGCCTGCATCGGAACCCTGATTGAACCAATTTAAGGATGCACCATTTTCAGAAGTATTAAAAGGATCAAGGCCTTGATAACCATCGGTTTTCTTGCCTCCATAAGAAGCTGTGACGCTCCCAGCGGGAACAGTGCCCTCAGGATAACTTTCGCGTTTGTAGAAACTGCTGGTACCAATCAAGCCGAAGGGTGTACCAGCAGGAAGCGATGCGGATAGTTTCCCATCATTCGCAAGAGGTGTTAGATTTTTCGGTTCATCGATGCCATAAGTTCGCTTGTAGGAAACAAGAGCCCGGGGCCATTGTTCATTGAAGTTGGGATCATTTTTAATGAGAAGCATTTGCGCAGGTTCAGAAACTGGTTGACCATTTTTGATGAGGTAAAGCCCGCCATCAGGCATGGGAAAATGAGCATACTGATGATTAACAGGGCCGGGGGAATAACAAGTCAAAAGATGATTATCAGGAGCACCTGAAGGATGAGTAAACTTACCCACCGTGAGGGAAAGTTTATCACCGAGAATCGAAGGGTCTGCGGGGCCCTCGCCATTAAGGGCAAAAGGAGTGAAAGACTCGATTCCGAACGGACTGAAAGGCAGGCGATAATACTTGCCCTTGCCGTTGGAATGCCGCCCAAAACGCATGGGGGGATTGCGCGGATCTTGAAGAGAAGCAGGCCCGAAGGCAGAATATTCTTCCGGATGCTGAGGAGGCAGTTTTAGGTAGGAACCAAAACCACTATTGTTTTGGTTGTAATATTCTTCTGCAATAATATGGCCATCCGAAAGCTGTGATTGAAAGTGGAAAGCATTGGGCGCACCACCGGTATCAAAAGCACTCAGCAAAGGGCCCCAGTTGGTTCCATCGGGATGAATCTGCCAAAGGCCCCACAATATTGAGTTGCGCAATCCTTGAGATTCAAGAGAACTAAACACAATCCTACCATCTTTAAGAATGGTGGGATGCAGAGCCATGCCAATATTGAGGTGACCTATCATTTCAACATTTTTTCCATCCTCATCCATCACAAACAATTGCAGGCAGGGTGATGGATGCTTCGGAGGTTTAAAAGCGTTACGGTTGCTGGTGAATACAATCCTGCCACCGGGCAGAGGGCAGGGGCCCAGATTAAGAACCCCATAATTAAGCGAAGTTTTATCTTTCTCTGGTTTACGAATATCACTAGCCCAGTTGGCGGCGCCGGTATTGGGCGACCATTCCTGATGAGTCAACTGAACGATCTTGCGACTAGGCACATGTATTTTAAAGATATCCGCACCCTTGAATGGCGATTGTCCATGCTGGCTGGTTCCTTTAAGACCTTGAAGATGCGAGAAATATACCCATTGCCCATCGAATGAAACAAATGGATCGGTAACTGAACCATCTTCGCCACCCTCTACCAAGACTTCTTCCTTACCATCGGGATGCAGAAGCATCAAATCGCCTTTGGAATCCATGATTGAAGGGTGGGCAATTTCAGCCCAAAGGCTGGTAGCCTTATCGCCTTTTCGCGGAGTGCGCACATAAACAATATCAAAATCGTGTTTAACAGATTTATCGGTACTGATATGAGGAACTTGAAGATTGATCGGATTAGGGAACAACTCTTCCTTTTTTTGCTGACCGATAGCAGGGAGCCCGATCAAGCAAACAAAAAGAATCACTATAGCTGCAAACAAATGGCGCACTTTCATAAGGATAACCCCCATTTTAAAGCCAGCATGCAAACAAGAAAATAAGGCAGAAACAAGAATCGTTGTTTAAGAATCAAACGCCCTTAGGAATCGCCCAATGGCCGCCTTCGCGATAAGTTCTACGAACCAACTTATCTGCTTGAGGCAGATCTGTGACTTTTTCCATCACAGGATCGAACGAAAAACTTTTGTTCAACCTGCAGCCGATATTTGCAAGGTGGGCAAGCGAAGCGCTAAGATGCCCCTCTGCTATGTCGCCGTTGGGTAGTTTACCCGAGTGAATGCAATCAATGAAGTTTTGGTGATGGGCAGCAACATCGGGAGAACCCTTGCCGGATTCGATAAGTTTGTTTTTTGGGCCAAAGAGTTGCCAGCCTGCGCTCTTACCAAGGATGATCATTCCCTTGGTGCCATAGAAGGCATTCCCGTTTTCAAAACCTTCCTGAATGTAAGGCGACCAGATCCGATGTTCATAGATCAACTGCTTTGCCTTGCCTTCTTTGGAGGCACCCGGATATTCAAATGCACAATACATGGTGTCGGGGAATTGCTGATCATCATTGAAGAAGCTTTTGCCACCTAATGCAGCGATGGTGGAAGGGTGGGTGTTAACTCCAAGGCCCCAACGGGCGATATCGATTTCATGTACCCCATCGTTGCCTGCATCGCCTGTGCCGAAATCAAACCACCAGCGCCAGATGCCTGGCAACAAGTTGGATTGATAAGGTCGCAGTGGAGCAGGGCCGATCCAAAGATCGTAATCAAGATTATCAGGAGGGTTGGAGGCTTTTTGTTTACCGGAATCTCTACGCAGTTGACTGTTCCAGGCTTTTGAGACCAAGACTTCGCCTATCGCACCTTCATTGATTTTCTTCATTGCTTGCTGAACATGGGCGGTACTGCGCGACTGCGTGCCTACCTGCACGATTTTTTTATTCCTTCGGGCAGCCTCGATCATCAACTTGCCTTCACGGATATTATGGCTGCAGGGTTTTTCGACATACACATGCTTACCCGCATCACACGCCAGAATTGTTGCGGGGCCATGCCAGTGGTCGGGGGTTGCAATCCAAACTGCATCAATCGATTTATCATCCAGCACCTGACGCATATCCTTAACGCCCTTGGGTTGATTCCCTTTTGCATCTTGGACAAGTTTGATTGCGCTAGCCAGCCGTGCAGAATCAGGCTCACAAATATAATCAATACTGACATCTTTGCGCTGCACCAGCAATCTAAGGTGATTGGTTCCCATGCCTCCGGGCCCGATAAAACCAACCTTGATTGTATTTGCCGCAGCCTGGGCATTTGCTGCAATCAGGGCACCTGTTCCCAGTGCAAGATTTTGTTTCAGAAAAGTTCGCCGGGGTTGAATTGCCATGATGGTTTGATCCTTGTAACAGCAGGGCGGGAAAGATCAGGCGGGCGGTTTACTGTTGTCATACTAGCAAAGTTGATTTCGATCACAACAGAAAAGGATGTTACCCCGATATGCCCAAGTAAGCCAAGGCGATTTATGATGCATAAGAAATCAAAAGGGTCAGGTCTCTTTTTGGCATACCACCGTCGCTTACGCCTCCGGCTCTGAAAGAATTTGTGGGTAAGAGTGAGGAACGCAGTCCATGGGCTTTAAAGACAAACATCGAAACATCGACCATTGATACCTTCCCGCACCAGAGGATTAACATCCGCTGCTCACCACAAACATGGCAAATAAATCAAAAATAACCTTTTTGCTCATAATCGCTATATTCGTTGCAATCATTATCAGAGTCGAATTGTTAAACCCGATCCTCATTAAAATTATTAATTTACCAAGTACTAATCGCCTTGATATTCGTTATACTTACTCAAATATTCTTACATTAAATTCTATAAAACTTTTAGAGTATGCCAGATGAATCCTATTGTATTTGCTTTGCGTCATCCGATAACGATGATGATGATCGTCGTGGCGCTCATCGGTGGAGGCTCACTAGCCCTCACCAAAATGCGAGTGGATATCTTCCCACCTCTTAATCTCCCTAGAATTTATGTCTACTTGCAATACGGCGGTATGAGCCCCTACCAAATGGAAGGGCTGATCGTAAATCAGTTTGAACTCTACTTTCAGTATGTGGATGGTGTTTCTGCGATTGAATCGCATTCTATCCAGCAATGTGCGCTGGTGAAGCTTTCGTTTTTTCCGGGCACTGACATGGGCCTTGCAATGGCCCAAGTTTCGGCGATGTCATTTCGTGCAATGTCGCAAATGCCCATTGGAACTCTCCCCCCTTTGATCATGCGTATGGATGCGGGGTGCGTGCCGGTTGGATATCTCGTATTAAAAAGCGAGAAGACACCTCTTGGCATGGTGGGTGACTTGGCACAAAACTTCATCCGACCCCTTGTACAGAAGAATGTACCCGGAACAATCGGTACGCCACCCTTCGGCCCAAATGCCCGATCCATTCTCGTGAATGCCAATCCAGATAAGCTAAGAACTTACAATCTCTCACCACAAGATGTGGTGAAAGCAAGCATGAATGGGAATGTGGTTATTCCTGCGGGTAATATTTATATTCGCGACCAAATGCCTTTGGTGCCTACCAACGCCTTGGTTACCGACATCCAAGATTTAGGTGATATCCCGCTTCGAATGGGCATGAATGTTTACATCAGGGATGTTGCAACTATTACAGATGCCACCGATGTCAATTACGGTTATGCGCTGGTAGATGGGAAGAAATCCGTCTATCTACCAATCATCAAGAAGGACACTGCTTCGACCCTTACTGTGGTAAAGAATATTGCTGATGCGATGCCATTCTTTAGATCAGTGTTACCTGAGGATGTTAAAATCAGTTTTGAGTTTGATGAATCGCCAACGGTGGTGACTGCGATAAAAAGCGTGGGAACTGAAGGTTTGATTGGTGCGGGCCTTACCGGATTGATGATCCTGCTGTTTCTCGGAGATATGCGCAGCGTTATCGTGGTGGTGTGTAATATTCCGCTCGCCCTCATGGGTTCGTTGTTCGGGCTTTACATTACAGGCAACAGCATCAACATCATGTCGCTGGGGGGATTGGCCCTTGCAATCGGTATTCTTGTTGATGAAGCAACGGTAGAAATTGAAAACATTCATGCTCAAATGCGGGGCAAGATATCGCTGGCTCGGGCGGTCAGGCGAGGTAATGATATCACTGCGGTTGCCCGTTTACTTGCTCTCTTTTGTATTCTTTCGGTTTTCATTCCAGCTTTCATCATGGATGATCCATTGAAGGCGTTGTTCATGCCTCTGGCCCTCGCAGTTGGTTTTGCAATGATTTCATCCTACCTCCTTTCCAGTACCTTTGTTCCAGTCATGGCAGTTTGGTTATTGAAAGAAAACCACCATGAGCACAAAACCGATAAACTCAGTTTGTTTGAACGAGTGGAAAAAGCATACGAAGGTTTGGTGCACCATATAGTAAAATTTAAGTGGATAGTAGTGCCCTCGTACATAGGCCTTGCAGGAGTCTGCCTTACATTTTTTGGCTCGATGTTGGGGCAGGAGTTATTCCCGAAGATTGATTCCGGGCAGTTTGTATTGCGCTTCAGGCCTCCCCCAGGAACCAACTTTGAAATCACACGCATGATGGGCCAGAAAATACTGGAAATTATCGAGCGCGAAGTGGGCCAAGATAAAATCGATATCAGCATTGGATATGCAGGCCAAATCGCACCTGTCTATGGCTTAAACCTGATGATCACGATGATGCGCGGGCCAGACGATGGTATTTTACGCATGGCGTTCAAAGAAGGTAGCGGCATAGAATTAGCTGCTTTCCGCGAGAAAATGCGCAAGATGCTCCCTATCGAAATTTCCACTTGGATGGCTAAAGTCATGGAATCCAAGGGCGTTCCACCCGATGAGGCCAAGATAAACTGCACCAACCTCACTTTTGGATTCGAACCGGGTGACATGGTTTCCAATGTGATGAGCTTTGGTTCCCCTACTCCTCTCGAAATTGTCGTCTACGGAAACAGCCTTCCTAATGTGCGAGCCCATGCAATGAAGGTGCGTGAAAAAATGAAGGCTATCCCATGCCTTCGCGATGTCCAATTCCAACAGTCTCTTGATTACCCTACCGTTGATGTGAACATCGATCGCGAAAAAGCAGGCCTTAGTGGCGTCAATGTCCAGCAGGTTGGTAACTCTGTTCTCGTTGGCACCAACTCCAGTAGATATATTGCCCTTAACTACTGGCAAAACCCAAAGACAGGCTTCGATTACCAAGTCGAAGTTTTAGTTCCAACTCAACGCATGGTTTCTCCACTTGATGTAGAAACTCTGCCACTCTCTCAAGTTACCAACGATGTCACACTCATGGTTCGTGATGTTGCAAATGTTAAAACAGGAAACACTCCTGGCCAGATCGATCGTATTTCATCCCAACGATATATCAGCATCTCTGCAAATGTCGAAGATGTAGATCTAGGCACTGCTTCAAAACTAGTGCAACAAGCAGTTAAGGATGCAGGGGCTCCGCCACCAGGGGTTCTGATCGATACCCGAGGCCAGACCGGCACCATGAACCAAATGTTCACCTCCCTAGGCATCGGGCTTTCCATCGCTGTTTGCGTGATCTTGGTCATGCTCACCGCTTACTTCCAATCTCCAAGGTTGGCATTAACTTCCATTGGTGCAGTGCCCGGCGTTATCACCGGTGTAGTCACCGCATTAGTGCTTACTAAGACTACTCTTAATATTGAATCTTTCATGGGTTCGATCATGTGCATCGGGGTTTCAGTTTCTAACTCGGTGATGATGATCACCTTCATGAATGACCGTTGGAAAGATGGATTAACCGTTACGGAAGCTGCAGTGCAAGGGGCTGCTGGTAGGCTTAGGCCCATCATCATGACCGCCTGCGCAATGACCACGGGCATGCTACCAATGGCATTGGCATTGGAAGAAGGCTCACAAATGCAAGCCCCCTTAGGTCGTGCGGTTATCGGTGGGCTACTCGCCTCTACCGCTTGTCCTCTTTTAGTTTTACCAGCAGTCTTTTCTATATTGCTTGGCAACAGAAAGCCTATCTCGGTTTCTATTGATCCTGATGATCCCGAAGGCACCAAATTCGATGGTGGCGATAAACACGAACCTTTGCACCCTGAAAACAAATCTACCGACAAAGCACCTACTGGCACGGAGTTAGCATGACCCATATATTTACATCGAAAACCCTGACTTTAACTATTCTAGGTTTGAGTACTCTTTCTTTTGCGGGTTGCAGCAAAAACACCGAGCATGCTAAACCCAGTCCCAACATGCCCGAAGTTACTTTGGTCAAAGCGGAAACACGCAACATTTTAAGAACTGTAGGCCAGCCAGGCTTTGTTGAAGCTTATGAGCAAACCTCGATCTTTGCCAAGATCCCGGGCTATATCGAAAAGTGGAATGTTGATATAGGCGACAAAGTTAAAAAAGATCAACTTCTTGCTACCCTCTTTGTCCCAGAATTGATCGAAGAGTATGGTTTCAAACAAGCCACGGTTTTACTTGATAAAGTTCTAGTGGAACAAGCTGAAAGGCTTGTTGATTCTGCAGATGGCACTCTTAAAGCTTCCATAGCCAAGGTTGTCAAAGCTAAAGCCGATGTTGGAAAATTCGATGCAGATGTTGTGCGCTGGCAATCTGAAGTAAAACGCCTAACCAGCTTAGTGGCACAGCGTGTAGTCGATCAACAAATTTTAGATGAATCCACAAAGCAGCTTCGTTCTTATGAATCTGCACGCGATGCATCACTTGCCCAGGTAATGGTTGCAGATGCAGAACGGGTTGCATGTGACGCAAACCTCGCCAAGGCTAAAGTTGATGTATTTGCAGCAAAAGCGACCGTCAAGGTTGCAGAAGCAGATGAAAAAAGGCTAGCAGCACTTGTAGGATATATCAAGCTACCATCCCCCTACGATGGTATTGTGGTGCTTCGAAATGCCAACACAGGCGACTTTGTACAAGCAGCAACAGGCGATCAAACCGCTAGGATTATGAGCCCTGATCAATCCTCCTCCAGAGGGTCTCCTATTTTTGCAATCGCCCGAACCGATATCGTTCGTATTTTTGTCGATGTGCCAGAAGGGGATGCGAATTTTGTTAACATTGGAACCAATGCTGAAGTGCGGGTTCAGGCATTTAACGATATGCGAATCGATGCCAAGGTCACCCGTACCGCCTGGGCTCTCAATGTTCGAAGTCGAACTCTTCGTGCTGAAATAGATCTTATTAACCCAGATGCCAAATTGCTTCCCGGGATGTATGCCTATGGATATGTAAAAATTGAACGCAATAATGTCCAAGCCATTCCCACTGTTTGTATCACCAAGCGGGGCGACCTTCCTGTCGCCTACATCCTAAAAGATGGTAAATGCCTTCAACTCGGTTTAAAACTGGGCGCAAGCGATGGTATTTGGCAGGAACTGCTCAGTGTAAAAAACGGGGATACTTGGGAGAAACCGAAAGGCGATGAAGTTTTCCTCAAAGGCGATCTCGATGAACTCGATAATGATGTAACTGTTAAAGTAAACGAAAAGGCCAAACCCGAAGAAAACAAAAAAGCCCCCGGTAAGGAGGCTTCTAAATCCAAGTAACTTTTACACTTCCTGCCTTCTAGTTTTTAGGAGGCAAGGGCGCACTTGATGTGTTGTAACTCATATTCGCATAAGGAATCCCAGTTACAGGTGGCAGATCAAATGGTCTGCTGGTATCCACATCGATTTGCTGACCTGCAGTTTTCTGAATCGCCAGCACTTCTGCGGGAAAACCCACCGACCTGAATAATTTAAATTGTGACCTGTTATAATCCTGAACCGATTTAAAGTAATTCCTATAGGCATTATCCAACTGCTGCAATGCTGCCACAACTTCTTGTGGCCTATTCACCAACATAAGAACATCTCCAAACCTGGTTGTTTCACTCATACCCTTAAGATTCCCATCGTAACTGATGAGGGCATTTTTAAGGCCAGCATCTGCAAATGAGATTCTGTCTGAAGCCGAACTTAACTGCGATTGCGATTGGGCAACTTCCGCTGCAACACGATCTTGAATCATGAACAAATCAACCAAGGCTTGTTGTCTATGCCCTTCGCGGTCTTTAATAAGAGCACGGTTACCAAGCCCAAAGTTTTTCAACTCCCATAATACTGAAGCATTCATATCAAAGCGGCTTCCGCCGGTGAACTGTCCATTCACACCCGCAGATGTTGCACCCCCAAGAAGTGGCGCACTGTTACCGTTAGCACCGCTATTACCCTGCAATAAAAGACTAGGTATGAAAGGGCGCATTTTTTCTTGCTTCAGCTTTACTATCGTCGCTTGTACCAACGCCTGATTCGAACTTAATTCTGGCCTACTGGTAAGACCCAAAGAAATCAAACCATCCACAGGCTGACTTGGTGATATTAGCATCAACGCTAAATGCGGAGGCTCAACAGGTACTACCTGCGCCATCGGATTTAATCTTAGCAGCCTGGCAAGTTCTGCACTTGCGACCTTCCAATCGTTGCGTGCCTGCACTGCATTTTCTTCAAGCTCTGCTAGCAAAGTTCGTGAACGATCGATTTCTACAGGCGCAGCCAAACCCTTGCTTAATACTTCCGTTTTTCTAACCAGCTCTTTTCCTTTGGTCACGGTGTCAAT
>CAXNFS010000011.1:0-23949 GCA_964201235.1 Gemmataceae bacterium
TCCACTTCATTAGGGGTACCTGTTGGGATGATGGGGGGTGGAACTCACGAAGTTCATGACGTTACCGTTACCACTTATGATTCCGCTCATATTCATTTGGCAAAGTGGGGCAATAAATTCGGCTTTTTAGTTTTTGATGAATGTCATCATTTGCCTGGCTCGGTTTATTCGAATATCGCATTAGGTTCGATTGCACCCTTCCGTTTGGGCCTTACAGCAACGCCCGAAAGAACCGATGGCAACGAGACAATGCTTGAGCATTTGATAGGCCCCTTTGTTTTTCGAAAAGAAATTGGAGAACTCGCGGGTAGTTATTTGGCTAGTTATGAATCAGAAATCATCCATGTAGACCTTTCCCCTGATGAAAAAATTGATTACGAAAATGCAAGAAAGTTGTATCGTGATTACCTTGTCAAAAGGGGGATCAGCCTTAGAGATCCTAGCGGCTGGCAGCGGTTCTTAGCGGAAAGTTCGCGCTTTCAAGAAGCGAAAAAAGCCTATGATGCTTTCAGGCTGCAAAAGAAAATCGCGTTGCATTCAAAAGCAAAAATTGATGTCTTAGAAAACCTCCTTCTTAAGCATGCGAATGATCCCTGTATTATTTTTGCAGGCGACAATACGATGGTTTATGCGATTTCCAGGAGGTTTCTCATCCCCGCTGTTACGCATGAAACCAAGGCCAAAGAGCGAAAGCAAACCTTGGATAAATTTAAGTCTGGGGAATATCTTGCGGTCGTTACCAACAAGGTTCTTAACGAAGGGGTTGATGTTCCTAGTGCTGGCGTTGGCATTGTACTTTCAGGTTCCGGAACCGTGCGTGAGCATGTTCAGCGATTGGGTAGAATCTTAAGAAAGTACAAAGATAAACGCGCCATTCTTTACGAAGTAATTAGCAGGAACACCAGTGAAGAATTAACCAGCAAAAGGCGTAGGGAGCATGATGCTTACAGGAAATAAATTGCTTGCGAAAAACTATAGGGGGAGACTTCTGGTCAGTTATCTTGACCCTTCCGATTCCAGATGGGGTACGGTTGTAGAGTGGATTTTATCCAAAGGGAAGGACCTTTTAGGGCAATCAAGAAGTTTATTTGAAGAGGAAATAAATGAGTATCCCGGTTCACTTCCCGATGCTTTGGTGTTTGCAGGATTGGTAAAAGTTTTTTCGGACAACTGTAGTTTTGAACAATCTACAGAATTTGATGCGGTAAAAATCAGGGAACTTGTTTTCTCGTTAGCTTCAAATTTCAAGCAGGAAGGGAATTTATCTTCCGATATCGAAGTTCGTAAAAATATTTTTGAACTTGTAGGGAAACAAACTGAAGTTGATCCAAATCTTATCGATGCTTTGTTGTATTCAGATCTTGAATCAGAAAATAAACTTTTAGCAATTCCCAAGGTCAATGCCCAGAATCTTATGCATCGGTATAATCTTTCTCTTGCCCAAGGGGCATTGCTTAACTCCTTGAATATTGTTGTAAAATTACCTTCATCGACTCCCCCAGCAAGGCTAAGGCAGTTGACACGATGGCTTAAGTTTCAGCGATTGTTGTGCGCAGTGGATAAAAATAAAGCAGATGGATTGACCCTGCAGATTGATGGACCACTAAGCCTTTTTCGAACAACCCAGAAATATGGTTTTCAAATAGCTTTATTTCTGCCTGCTCTTTTATTGTGCCCGGAATTTGAATTGGAAGCCGAATTGCTATGGGGAAAAACTAAGAAACCCTGCAAATTCCAAATTACCAGCAATGATGGTTTGGTTACCCATTACGCAGATTCTGGCATGTACCGCCCACCGGAAAACGATGCGTTTCTTCTTTTGTTCAAAAAAAGAATCGATGAATGGGATATATCCGATACTATTTCCGACCTTGATTATTCAGACGATCTACTTATCCCAGATTTTGTTCTTAAGAGAAAAACAGATAATAAAATTGTTGGGCTAGAAATTCTTTGGAACTGGAACACGGTCATGGTTGAACGAAGAATTAAGGATATGGAAAAACTTAAACTTCAAAAGTATGTACTTGCTGTAGCAGATAAAGGTAATTTGGGAAAAGAGAAACTATCACAAATACCTAAGTCGGTTTACTTGTTTAAATCTTCTCCATTGCCTCAGGAAATTGAGAAAATAATTAATGCGTTTTGATCTTTAAAGTTGTTTCTCTGCAATTTCAAGAGCCCTGAGTAATCCTTTTGCTTTGTTGAGCGTTTCTTCATATTCCTTGGCTGGGTCGCTATCTGCAACAACGCCTGCTCCAGCTTGAAGATAGGCTTTTTGGCCAACCAAAACCATTGTTCGTAGTGCGATGCAGGTGTCCATGTTACCTGAAAAATCAATGTATCCAACTGCTCCGCCGTAGGGGCCTCTTTTATGGGGTTCCAAATCGTCTATGATTTCCATTGCTCTTACTTTGGGTGCCCCGCTCAGGGTTCCTGCAGGTAAGCATGACTTTAATGCATCGAGTGCTGTCATTTCCTTTTTTAGTGTACCTTCCACCGTGCTACATAAATGCATGACATGGCTGTATTTTTCAACAGTCATTACATCAGATATTTGGACAGTGCCAAACTCTGCAATTCTACCAACATCATTTCTACCCAAATCTACAAGCATGATGTGCTCTGCTCTTTCTTTGGGATCAGATATAAGGTCTTGCGCAAGAATCTTATCTTCTTCTTCGTTTTTGCCTCTGGGTCTTGTTCCTGCAAGAGGGCGTATGGTCACATGACGTTCTTCCACCCTTACCATAATTTCTGGTGAACTTCCTATGAGGCAGAGGTCATCAAAGCGAAGGAAGAAAAGGAATGGGCTTGGGTTTACAACTCGGAGAGTGCGGTAGATGTCAAAAGGTTTGGCTTTGGTTTCTGTTTCGAGCCGCTGGCTTAATACGATTTGGAAAATATCCCCTGCATTAATGTATTCCTTACATTTAACTACAGCTTTTTCAAAAGATTCTTGGGTGAAATTTGATTTGTAATGTTGAGATACGATGCCATCTGGTTGTATATCTGTGATTTTTAATGTGCATTGATTGTTTTGAAGTTGATGAACGATCGCATCAATTTTATTGCATGCAATTTTGTAGGAACCATCTTTATCATTATCTGTTATGTGCGCATGCACAACTACAGCGATAGTCTTGTTGATATGATCGAAAATCACCATGTGATCATAAAAACCAAAACATAAATCAGGGAGGTTTCTGTCGTCTGTGGGAGTATTTGGCAGGTCTTCTACATATCTTACTGTGTCGTAACCAGTAAAACCAACTGCACCCCCACAAAAACGGGGTAAACCCGCAATATGTGGTGAACGATATTTGTTGATGTATTCCTGTAAAAGCGCAATAGGGTCATTATGCTCTGAAATACTTTGAATGAAAGTTCCGGATTGAGCGGGATTTCGTGTTTCGATCGTGACGGTTTTCTTTTTAGCACTGAATCTTAAAAAAGGATCTGTACCCAGAAAGCTATAGCGGCCTACTTTTTCGCCGCCTACAACGCTTTCAAATAGAAAAGACCATTTATCTTGGGATAATTTGCAATAAGCACTAACAGGCGTAAGGGTATCTCCTGTTAATTGCCTGAATACCGGCACCATGCTGTTGTTTTTTGCATGTTCCAGGAATGATTCGATGTTTGGCCGGTGTCCCATGGGAATTATTCTTTGCTAGGTTAAAACAAAATTTTATACCTGTAAGCCGCACTCCATACCACTTATTTTAAAAATAATCGGTCATGAAATCATCGTTGATACTTGACCTACTGATATTTGCTTGCATATTTATATATAATTATTCTATGAGTTCAGAGGGGTATTTGGAATTCCGATGCATTGTTATGGCTGTAATACTTCAGTAACAAAAGAACAAGAACGCTGCGGTTCGTGTGGGTTTCCGTTGAGAATTGTATCGGAAAAATGTGATAATTTTGCAGATGTTGGGGCTGAATACCAAAACGAATGGCTGAAATATCAAGAAGACCTTACCGCAAATGCATCAAATATGAGTCTATTGCCTTTAATTGGGGTTTATTTTGGGGCAAGGTGTATATTTCTAGGCAATGAAGGTTGCAAAAAGGCTCGCCTTGTCAAAAAGAATGAGCTAGCAAACCGTTTTATTCATATTCGTAGGTTGGGTGTTTTTGGCTTAATAACAAATCTAATTTCCTTACTTTTTATAATTATTGGGGTGATTACCCTAATTCGAACCCCTTGATTTTCTTTAAAAATCATTCTTGCATGTTTTTACCTAATATTTAAGAAGTCCTTCCTACCATTTATTGATGTACCTTTATGATTTAGTGAATACCTTAAAACATGAAATTTTAAGGTTCATCTAGCGTTTTTAACTAATAAAACTTACTATTAAACTATGTAGTATTTCGCAACGAAGGCAAAAACTCTAAAGGTGATTCATGAGTTCGGAAGTAAATCCAGAACCTAATAAAGATCCCGAAACCATAACTCAGGAAGTTAAATATTCCCAGGTGAGCGCAAGGGTTACAGAAAAAGTTTCCAGCGGTGTTTTTTCGTCAGGCGCTTTATTGCTGAATGGGCAAAACGAATTTATTTTAGATTTTTTGCAAAGAATGGTTCAGCCTCAAAGGGTGGTAGCTAGGGTTGTGATGAGTCCGCCCGCCCTTCTAAGTTTTTGCAATGCCCTTGAAGAAAACCTTTCGATGTTTCAGGCTAAATTTGGTCCACCCCAGCAATTACCACCCCCTCCTCCAGGATCGGTCCCACTACCAATTGATGAGTTGTATGCGCAATTGAAAATCGCAGATGAAATGCTGGAAGGTTCCTACAGCAATGCTGTGATGATAAGTCATAGCCCAAGTGATTTTGTTTTTGATTTTATTGCGACTTTTTATCCCAGAAGTGTGGTGTCTGCTCGGGTTTTTATGTCTGCATCACAAATCCCCCCTTTTCTCAATACTTTGAAAAAGGGGTTCCAGCAATTTAAAGATAAAATGAGCCCGCCCCCCGCTTCTGGCCAAAATCTGCCGCCACCTAATTAACATGATTGCTTTCAACAAAATAACTTTTGGTGTTTAAGCATGAATGAGCTGGATTCATTGCCAGTAGCTTTGGTAATGCCTGAGTTAATCAATGCGTTGGGTAATGGTAGTGCCGCAGTACTTCATGCGCCCCCGGGAGCAGGAAAAACGACTCTTGTTCCGATTGGATTAATAAAAGCGGGATACGAAGGCATTGTTTTAATAGAACCACGAAGATTGGCAGCCAAAGCTTCTGCTTTACGGATTGCTTATCTGCAGGGATCGAAAATTGGGGATTTAATTGGGTATCAAGTCCGGTTTGATTCAAATTATTCTAGCAAAACAAAATGTTTGGTTGTAACAACCGGAATCATTTTAAATTGGTTGTCCTCCGACCCTTATCTTTCTGATTGCAAAATCCTCGTCTTCGATGAATTTCATGAGAGAAGTTTAGAGAGTGATCTTTTATTGGGCATGGCTAGGTTGTTGCAAAAAACTGTGAGACAAGATTTAAAAATACTTGTGATGAGTGCGACGCTTGATAGCCATAAAGTTTCAGCCTACATGGATGATTGCCCGGTGATCTCTAGTATGGGAAAAATGTATCCTGTCGAAATAAGTTACCAAGTGTCTAAAAAAGATTTTCGCCTAGAAGATGCAATTACTGCAGAAGTTTTTAATATTCAACAAAAAACTAAGGGCGACATCCTGGTGTTTTTGTCTGGGATGTATGAGATTCTGTCTTCCAAGGCGCAACTTGAAAAACACTTCCCCGGATTGGATATACACATTCTGCATGGCGATTTGCCAATTGATGTTCAGGAGAAATCGTTAAAAAAAGCTCCGCGAGACAGGGTGATATTGTCCACCAATGTTGCAGAAACATCGGTAACGGTTAATGGTGTTAAAGCGGTGATTGATTCAGGGCAGGCGAAAAAAAGTTTCTTTGATAACAGATTGGGGCTGAATAGTCTCGAGACAATTCGAATTTCCAAGGCATCCGCAGATCAGCGGGCTGGTAGGGCAGGGCGGGAATCTCCAGGTTTTTGTTCCAGGCTTTGGTCTGAAAAAGGCCAAATTATGCGGGAGGACTTCGATAAACCTGAAATTCATCGGGTTGATTTGTCCGCAGCTTTGTTACGGCTTTTTGCTTTCGGAGAAAACAACTGGGAAGAATTCCCTTGGTTTGAAAAACCTAATCATCTTGCGGTTGAAAATGGAATCAAGCTTCTGGAAAATTTAAAGGCTATTCACCAAGGTAAAATAACCCCACTTGGCGTTAAGATGAATGAAATCCCACTTCATCCTAGGCTAGCTGCTATTTTACTAAAAGGCGCTGATAAATCTCTTCGCCAAGTTTCTTTGGCCATAGCTATTCTTTCAGAGAGATCTGTATTTAATCAAACTTTTGATGGTTCAAATTTCAGGCGTGATCAGAGTGCCTCTAGTTCAGATGTTCTCGATGTGGTTGAACTTCTTGAACATTATCAATCATTCAAAAATTCTGTTCAAAGTAACAATGTGATTCCCGATCGGGCAGCAAATGTTTTTCGGGTTAGGGATCAATTGATTGCTTCATTTGGCGGAGATAAAAATCTTGAAAATACAGGAGCAGAGGAGGATTTTCTGCGCGCAATTCTAGCTGGGTTTCCGGATCGTGTTGCTAAAAGGCGAGAAAAAAAAGACTTGAAAGCTTTGATGGTTGGAAATCGTGGCGTTGTGCAATCGAAAAGAAGCATGGTTAGAGATCATAGCTTTTTTGTTTGTGTTGATATTCAGTCGGGTGATGAAGAATCTGTTGCAAGAATGGTGTCAGGTATAAATGCGGATTGGTTAGACCCTGTTTTTAAAAAGACCCAGCGTGAAGTTCTGTATGATCCTAGTTTGAAGAAACTCATTGCAATTCAAAAATCGTATTACATGGATTTGGTTTTGGATCAAAAAGATTCGCATTTGACGCCAGATGATTTGAGTGGCGAAATATTGCATCAAGGTTTGATAAGCCATTTAAAAGAGGTTCTTCCTGTTCTTGATTCGCCCGCAGGTCAATTGTTGGAACGGATAAAAATTTATGGGCAATTGTTTAAGAATAAAAATTTCCTGGTGATTGATTCAGATTCGCTATTGGAGCCTTTGTTATGGCTCTGTAAGGGTAAAAAAACACTTTCAGAAGTTCGGGATGGAGATTGGGTTAATGCGGTAAGAACTATTCTTTCTCATGAACAGTATGTTTCTTTGCAAAAAGAACTTCCCGAGAAGTTAACATTGCCTTCAGGGAAAATTGTTCCTCTAAAGTACGAACTAGGGAAATCGCCTTTGCTTGAGGCAAGAATCCAAGAATTATTTGGCTGGAAAGATACACCCAAGCTTGGTGGTGGCAAACTTCCTTTATTAATTTCTTTGTTGGCTCCTAATTATCGATCCCAGCAATTGACTTTAGATTTAGCTGGTTTTTGGAAAAACACTTACCCACAAGTTCGGAAAGATTTGCGTGGCAGATACCCAAAGCATGCTTGGCCAGAAGACCCTCTAAAAAACGAAACGGAACCTTAAAAATAAGGTCCCGTTCGAAGTTGTTTAAAAAAGTTGAACTTTAAGCGTTGTAAGTGGAGCTTGAAACATCGCCCCCACGGCCAGTCCAGTTGGTGTGGAAGAATTCACCCCTTGGTTTATCAGTTCTTTCGTAAGTATGTGCTCCAAAATAATCACGCTGAGCTTGCAACAAATTAGCAGGTAAGCGTTCTGCTCGGTAGGAGTCAAAGAATGACAGTGCAGTGCTCATTGCTGGTACTGGAATGCCTTTTTTGATTGCCAAAGCAACGATGTTTCTCCAGCCTTTTTGTGAACGCTTCATTTCTTTTTTAAAGTAACTATCAAGCAGAAGATTGCTGAGGTTTTTCTTTCGGTCGAAAGCTTCTTTTATTTTACCTAGGAATCTGCTGCGAATAATGCAACCGCCTCGCCACATCAGGGCGATTCCACCATAATTTAATTTCCAACCATACTCCTTGGCTGCAGCTTGCATTAACATATAGCCTTGGGCATAGCTAACAAGTTTAGAAGCGTAAAGAGCGTCGTGAATATTTTGGATAAGCTTTTCTTTCTTACCTGAGATGTTAGGCTTTGGCCCTTTGATGGCCTTTGAAGCTATAACTCTTTCGTCTTTTAGTGCGGAAACGCATCTAGCGTAAACGGCTTCTGAAATCAGCGTTACAGGCATAGCCAAATCTTGGGAGTTGATTACAGTCCATTTGCCAGTACCTTTTTGGCCTGCTGCATCCAAGATTTTTTCAACCATAGGTTGGCCATCGGTATCTTTGAAGTTCAAGATGTCTCTTGTAATTTCGATGAGATAGGAATCAAGTTCGCCTTTATTCCATTCTTCAAAAACTTTGTGCATTTCATCGTAAGAAAGCCCCAAACCTTTATGCAAAATATCGTAGGCCTCGCATATTAATTGCATATCACCATATTCGATCCCGTTGTGAACCATCTTTACATAGTGGCCAGCGCCACCTTCACCAACCCAATCACAGCAGGGGGTTCCATCTTCAACCTTGGCGGAAATATCTTGGAAGATAGATTTGACATGATTCCAAGCATCAGGGCTGCCGCCTGGCATAATGCTAGGGCCACGACGGGCACCTTCTTCGCCACCTGAAACGCCTGTTCCAATAAATAAAATCCCCTTTGATTCCAAGTATTTGGTTCGTCTTACAGTATCACCAAAAAGCGAGTTTCCACCGTCGATGATGATGTCGCCTTTTTCAAGGTGAGGAAGAATTTGTTCGATAAAGTCGTCAACTGCCTGACCAGCTTTAACAAGCATCATGACGCGTCTAGGTTTTTTGAGCAGCTTGCACATTTCTTCAATGCTATGGGCGCCAATTACTTTGGTTCCTTTGGCTTCTTTGGCCAGAAAATCGTCCACCTTGGAAGTGGTTCTGTTGTACGCAACCACAGTGTAACCATGATCATTCATGTTAAGAATTAGGTTTTGGCCCATTACAGCCAGGCCAATTAATGCGATATCGCCTTTAGGTTCAGAATTGCTCATAGTTAGTTCCATAAGAAAGGATGCAAAACAGCGTCATTTAATATTTGAGGAAATGCCAAGCATTGCCAACTCTAAATGACTTATAAATGATAATCTAGGCATAAATTGCCCGTTTGGCTAGCAAAACATAAGAATTGTAGGGAAGAAGTTTTACTGGTAATTCTTGGGCATGATAGAATAATTGATTATTGAAATGATTAGCGTAATAAAAAAGGTGCAAAAATGGCTGTAAGTATATTCCCTATGGTATGTCCTAAGATTGATCCTGCCCCCATATTTGAGTTATTCCGCGGGAATTATGCAACAGAGTTGCTCACGGCCTCTGTTGTGCATTTTAACCTTTTTGAAGAAATAGCTTTAAACCAAGTAAGTTCTGAGTCATTGATGGCCAAATTAGGGCTTGAAAGACGAGCTTGGGTTGTGCTGATTACTGGGTTAAAAGCTTCAGGTTTATTGGTGGAAAATAACGGGAATCTTGCTCTTTCTGAAATTGCAAAATCCACGCTTCTAAAAGATTCAAGGCATAGCATTGCTTCTTATATTGGCTTATCTGGGCAAACCTCTGGTGTGCTGGAAATGGTGAATCGACTCCGAGTATCAAAGCCAGTTCATGCAGATAAGCCTGATGTAGGCGCAGCTTTTATTTTTCGTGAAGGCCTAGATTCGGCAATGGATAAAACCGAAAGTGCAATGAATTTGACTTTATCCCTTTCTGGAAGGGCCATGAATGTTGCACCAGTGCTTGCAGAAAAACTCCCTCTTCCGGGTAATAAAATCCTTCTTGATGTTGGCGCGGGTAGTGGGCTCTATTCGATTGCGTTACTTGAAAAAAACAAAGATTTAAATGCCATATTATGGGATGGTGCAGAGGTTTTGAAAGTTGCTGATAATTTTGTAAACCAAGCAGGGCTTGCGTCAAGGGTTAAAAGCCTTCCGGGCGATATGTTCGCAGATGCTGTGCCCGCAGGCGTGGACATTGTTTTGCTATCAAATATCTTGCATGATTGGGATGAACCCGAATGTGTTCGTCTTATCAGTAAACTTGTTAATGCCCTCCCCAAAGGCGGCCTACTTCTTGTGCATGATGTGTATCTAAATGATGAGCTTGATGGCCCCTTGGAAATTGCTTTGTATTCTGCTGCTCTTTTCTCTCTTACCGAGGGCAGGGCTTATAGCAAAAAAGAATATCAGGTATGGTTAAATGAAGCAGGGATGACTTTGGTTAAAGTCATCCCTACGCTGGCTCATTGTGGAGTAATGGTTTTTTCTAAATAAGTTGTTAGACACCCATTACATTATAGCCACAATCAACATATAAAACTTGGCCTGTGATTGCGGATGCCAATGGGCTACATAGAAATGCTGTGGCGTTTCCAACTTCATCCGCTTCTATCGGGCGTGGCAAAGGCGATCTGCTGGTAGCGTGATCGATCATTTGGCCGATATCACCAATGGCTTTTGCAGCACGGGAAGCGTATGGGCCTGCGGAAATAATATTAACCCTAATGCCTTTTGGTCCCAAATTACTTGCTAATTGTTTAGCATCAATTTGCAAAGCAGATTTTGCGGTAGACATTCCGCCACCATAATGTGGAACGACTCTTTCGCCACCAATGTAGGAAAGACCAACTACGCTTGTGCCACCTGGCTTGTTTTCCATTAAAGGAAGTGCGGCTCTACTCAGAGCAGTTAAGGAATAGGCACTAACACTTAAAGCCGTGAGGTAAGCAGCTCTCGTTGTGTTTAGAGCGGAGTTTTTTATTTCCGGACTGAATGCAACTGCATGAATAAGAATATCAACAGATTTTACCTGCTGTGAAAGAGTATCAATCATACCTTTGATTGAAAAATCGCCATGCTTTGCGAATCGTTTATCACCCTTGGTTTTTTCGTCGACATCATCCATGGTGTCAAAACCAACATCACAAGGAAGTATCTTTTCAATTTTCATGGTTCCCTGGCCGTAGGGAAGAATGCGGCTTTCTGCATCAGTATCACGCTCCATGATACTTTCAACAATACCCACTAATCTTGGATGAACTGCAAAGAACAGAGTGGCGCCTGCAGCTTGTAATGTTTTTGCAATATGCCAAGCAAAACCAACATTATCACCTACACCTGTAACCAGTGCCACTTTACCTTTTAAATCGATAGGAATCATAAGAGCTCCTGCAACCTCGAACCATGTCAAAGTAAAGGAAAGTAACCGAGAAAATCACTTTTTAAAGTTTGAACCAGTTTGGTGAATTCTGTTGCCAGATTCACTTGACCCAGAAGTAAGCTGAATAATCGCCTGATCAGCTTCCATTCGAACTCTAGGGTCTAAGTCCGTTTTCTTTTCACTAATTACTTCCAACACTTCTATAGTATTGATTTTCATGCGGGTAAGCGAGCGTATACATGCTGCCCTTACCAATGGGGCAGGATCCTCCTTAACTGCCGTTGCCAAGGCCTGAACTGCCAGGTTCATGGATACCCCTCGGATTTTCGATAGTTGATCCGCAGCATACTCCCTTTGGGAAGGTTGATTTGCATTTTTTAGCATCACAACATTCTCCA
Organism: Gemmataceae bacterium; assembly: GCA_964201235.1. GTDB lineage: Bacteria > Planctomycetota > Planctomycetia > Gemmatales > Gemmataceae > UBA969. The sequence goes on from CAXNFS010000011.1 coordinate 11,618, forward strand.
TTAAAAAGGTATCTGCAGGCATTACGGTTGTTTCAGGTTGAATGTAAGCCATCATGTTGGCTGGCATTTGGCCTGAGCCCATGCTTTGAGCGACAACTGTATTGGGGTTAATTAATGGTTGGATTAATCCTTGGGCAGGCAAATCGCCTTCTTTTGGCATTCCCGGATTAAATGCGTTTTGCATTACAACGGTTGATGCAACATCCGAAGGGATCGGCCTCTGATTTGGGACCGAGGTAAAGGCATTTGCCATGCCTTGGGTCGGATAACTATTACCAGCCATATTTGTACTTGGGTAGCTAGGATAAAGTTGCGGTGCTTGGGGTGGAATAATGTTGTGTGCGATAGATGGTGCTGCAACTTGGGGTTGTCCATTGGGGTTATAAGGAATCAATCTAACAGGTGGTGCCCCTGCAGCTATAACCGACCCGTTGCCTGGAGGTAATTTTTCTTCATTTGCGTTAATTTCTTTAGGTTTGTCCAAGAAACCATAAATGCGTCCCATGGTTCGCCCTAGGAAATCTGGTGTCTTAGCCTCGGTAGGTTCCTTCTTTTTGGAAAGAACTATTCTTGGTTGCCTAGGTTCTTTGATAACAATGATTGGCAGGGGTGCTGTTGTTTCTACGGTTTCTGTCTTAATTTTCGTACTAGCGTTTACTTTAGCAACTGTTGATTCTACGGTTTCTGTCTTAATTTTCGTACTAGCGTTTACTTTAGCAATTGGAATAGATTTAGGTTTTTCCTTTGGTGTTACTTTAATAGTTTCTGTTGGGGCAGTTTTGGGGGTCGATTTTTCCGCTAGTTCTGCAGTTGTTTTAGGAAAGTTACCGCCCGAAACAATCGCTTCCACTTCTTGGTTTGCGCTTTCTCTTCCTACAGCTTTTACAGCTTTCTTGGCTATTTTTTCTTCTAGCTTAGGATGCAGATAGTCAACGCTTTTCAGTGGATCAGGTTTAGTTCGATCTGCATGGGGAAGTTCATGCTCCACTGGTTGGCTTTTAGTAATGTTGGTTTTTTCCTGCGATGAATCCATTTTGCCCCAAGATTTTCGCCAATCCTGAGGTTTGGGTTGTTCAAGCTCAGGCTTTTTTGTTTCTTTTGACCCCATGAATTCTGCAACTTTAGATTCACTTTTAGTTGCAGTGGAATTCACAGTGGTCGCTGTAGTGTTTTGATTGCTTGAGCTCGAAGAATCAATTGCTTTATCTTTTACCTTGGCAACTAAAGGGGCTTTGTAAGGAATTTCCGTAATGGATATGACTTTTTCAGGCCCAGCACTGGTAGCAATAAGGTTTTTTTCTTCATGAAGAATAATGAGTTTGTCGGTGTTAGTTGGTGCAGTTTTAGTAGCGAATAACTTCTTGTTTTTCTCTGGTACTACCACGATTTTATCAGCGCCTGGTGCTGGAATGGTTATGAATTCTGTAGCCAAGGGTTTGCCGGTTGAAGTAGCGGTTTCTGCAGTTGCCACTTCTTTTTTAATGGTTGCTGTTTCGATTTTTAAGGGTTTTGTGTCTTTTTGAATCGCAGTCTGCATAGGTACAACGGTTGAATTATTGATAGCAGTGGTCGCCTCAACTTTTGCTGGTTCTTTAGGCAAAGTTTTTGCTATTGAGGAGTTATATTGAGGAGGAACAGGGGAATTCGCAGGCGGGGTATTGGCATTCACCCAGTGGTAGTTAGTCGTTGAATTTTTTTCTTTTGAATTTGGGTCATTTTGAACAATGGTGATTTTGTTACCAGTTTCAAGAGCTTCCACTAAATAGCATTGTTGCCCGGTTTTATTTGTCCAAGCTAGGATAAGCTTGCACTTTATTGGAGCTTTGCCTTTTTCATTAACAGTTAAAAACCGGTCTTTCGGCTTTTGAATTTCATTATTGCTCGGGGTTTCAGAATAAGCCAACCCAATGGTTGTTCCAGTGAGTGCTAAAAGCAGGGAGCTAAGCCATAATTTGCGTAACATGATCGAATCCCCCGGCATAGGGTTAATTCTATGCCAATAAATGTTTGATATACTGTTTTATTTATCGGTAATGCGGGGTATGAGCTTGAAAGCGAATTTGACGAAAAGTCGGAATATTCAGTCGGGTGGGTAAAATAGCAAGGGCCTGTTGGAAATCCAACAGGCCCTTGGTGATTTAGGAAGACAGGGTTAGATTATTTCGCTCCGCCCATCTCGCGGCGGTACAAAGGTAAATGTCTGTAATATACTTCCATGGTAAGAAGAGCCATGGAAGTAGCCATAAGCCTGCCACCAGCATCGGCGTGAGCACCAAGAGCATCCCAACTTCCAGAGAGCATGATTTTTTTAGGATCATTTCCCTGAACTTGCTTGGCAATTAAAATATCACGAACTCCATTTTTACGAACACCGCCCACTTCAGGGCCTAGGTTCCAGAAATCCCAAGCTTCACCACCCATATGGTGCATAACCTGAGTTGCATAGTAAATTTGGTACATGTTGTAATTTGCAGGGCTAACGCCTGGGTGAATCTTTTTCATGATTTCCACGCCTTTTAAAAGGCCGGGATTTCTTGGGTTAACACCCATGTACTGCCTGCAAAGCATACCGATAGCGGTCATTGCAGGGGCTGCGCCTGGATCTGTGTAGCCATAACCGCCAGATTTTGGATCGTGCACACCATCAAGGTATTTTTCAACCATTTTGTATCGTTCGGTTGGGACTTTAAGACCAGCCATTTGACCGCTCTTTAATGCCATGGTGCACCACCCGGTTACAGAAGTATCTCCAGGTTGTTTAGGGCCATAGCGCCAGCCACCACCATCATGCTGTGCATAAATTAAATAATCTAAAGCTTTTTGGGCAGAGATTTTGATCAAGGGATCACTCGTCATACCATAGGCTTCGCACATAGCAATTGTTGCCAATGGGTGTGAATAAAGCCCACCGCCGTAATTACCATCTTTACCTTGTTTTTTAATAAGGAAGTTGATGCCACCCATAACGGTTTTGCTGTAATCTTCCTGGGATTTTTTGCCCGACGGTTTATGGGTGATACCTGCAGCAAGGAAAGGCAATAAGCCAAAGCCTGTTCCTGCGATATCATTGTTTTGGGCTTTATCAGCAGTGTTATGTTTAATTATTTTGGAAGCAGGATTTCCGATTGGGGCGGTTCGATAATGATCACCGTATTTCTCTAGTGACCAATGGCCATCATCAGCTTGGTGCAAAGCAAAAAACTTAAGGCCTCGAGCAACAGCCGCTTCGGAGAGTGCATTACCACCGCCTTCTGCAAGAAGCTTGTCTCGAGTGGCACCGCTACGACCAGCAATACCACCTGGGGCATAAACCCCGCCCATGCCGCCAAGGGAACCAACATTACTTCCGAGGCCTGAAACATCTAAGGAAGGAGCAGCACCTGTGCCACCACCAAAACCTGGAGGTGGAGGAACATTTGCAGCAACCGTTTCAGGTGAGTTGGGAATACCAACAGATTGCGATGGATCTTCTGGGCCGGGAACACTCATCTCATCTTTGCGATCCACATTGTATTGCGTGGGCACTTCGATATCGTTGCCTATATCAGTTACTGTGAGATCGGGTTCTGGTTCAGATTCTTCAATTTTGGTAGGTTCATCGAGTTTGGCAGCTTGAACGGGTCCATTTTCGAATGGAACAAGCATAATTAAGAGAATCAGCAAACCGTGCATAGCGGCGCTTATAACGCCCGCACCCAAAGCCCAAATTATATTTGCATAACCGCTGTTATCTTGAAGTGTTTCGGAAAGCTCAACATGGCCAGCTTCGTTGCCAATTCCTGCGAAAACCGCCAAGCCCATGGCGGGTTTGGTGGCAGCAATAGCAGGTACAGCGCCTTCGAGAAGTACAGAAGTAACTTCGATCCCCCTATCGCGGGCGATCATCTCGGCGTTTTTTTCACTTTGAGCAACAATCTAAGATTCAATGGGCTTGCCTGTCCCCTTGATTGTGCCTTTAACAATGTAGTTTTGTGACATGAACAATTCTCCTAATCTTTATTAATACTTTATTATTGCATGAATGCTTTAGGAAATCAATCAAATCCTATAGCCGGGAAATTTTGAATTTCCAGAATCGTTTTCTGGTAATTTAGACGCAGAAATCTCAATTTGGTTCCCAATAGTGGTCGAATAATCTTTGAAAATAGGGTCGACTTCTAATCGGCGGTTTCGTAACCGGTTTGTAGTCTTCTGATCACCACGCAAAAACCAGATAATTAATCCAATAATTCCAGAAAGGACAACCAACGAAGATACAGTAAATAAAGGCAGCAACCCTTTTGCCCAAGTTGAACCTTCTGCAGAAGATTCGATTGAACCCCTAGTGACATTCAATGTTTTTCCAATCACTAAAGGTGTATCTTTCCAAGGGTTTTCGCTTCCGCTATTCGCTGTTTTGTAGCGATATTTTTTGAAGAAGTAACCTTGAAATTCAATTAGAAAGTCGTCCTTTTCAAAAGGTTGAATGTTGTCGGGCAATTGAGTGAATAGGACACAAACGGGGTTAGGCCCATACATTTCTTGGAAGACCCAACCCTCGTAAAGTTCGGAAACGCCAACACTTAGTAATGCTACAGGCGGTGTAATTTTTCTGAGACGCCTTAGCCTTCCTTTGATCTCCACAACCTCGCCTCGATTTGTCCTGGGTTTGGTCATAAGATCTGAGAAAGTAAGGTCTTTACGGGCGGATTGTGCAAAGGCCAAAGCAGAAGTTTGATACGCCATCAGCACGAATTCGTAATAAGCTGAGGCCTCTAAATCATCAATTGAAGGGCCGGAAATTGGTTTTTCGTCTTTTACCCGTTCCAAAAATTCATCTGGAATCGGTCGAACAACATCTGAATTAATCAAAGACCAAAAATCTTCTTCGTCACCGATTTTCAACAACCCAATTGTTTCAATTCCAGAACTTGCAGACCCTGCGGGCATAAGAATCATACCACAAGTCGCAAGAAGGGTTTTGTCTCGTCTTGAAGAAAAAGGCGCAGTAAAAGACCATATATTAAAACCTGCATCATCCCCACTAACTAAAGTGGAAAGCGAGCCTAAAAGCCCAATCCCTGGCATGGTTCCCGAGCCAATACAAAGGGTTGCTAAATAGCTCTGCTCGGGTTGAAATAATTGAAATAAAGGAACCGTATCGATATCTTGAGAAGTTGCTTTTTGAGTTGGAAATAAGCAAGCTAGAAATAGTAAAAATAGGGCGATAAATTTGCAATTGGTGTTGGTTTTAGACATCATTCGTGCCCGGAAAAATTAATTAACCACACTTATATTGAATCCCGGAGGTTCAACAAAACTGACATTTTTAAAGCCAGCTTTACGGCAAGTATCTGCAACCATGATCACATTTGACCATTTTAACTTGCTTGCAGGCTGAATTTTAATTACCTCTTTTTCAGTGGCAGTCTCATTGGCTATTTTGAGTTTTTCAAACAGTTCTTTGAGATCTCCTACAATGACCGAACCAGAATTTTGCTTGATATGTATTTTTGCTATTTCACCCCGATTGATATCATCGGTAACTGCTTCCACAACAATTGTTACATCAGCTTCGATTTTTGGAGGGGCATCGGGATCTGGTGGTGGTGGAGGTTGTTTTGTTTCCTTGGCAGCAGCTTCATTTTCTGAAGGCAAGCTTAAATCAAACTGGCCCTCCAGCCCGGAAGGATTATATGTAAAGATGAAAAAAGTCAGCAATTGAAAGGCCATGTCCAGCATGGGTGTGATGGGCAATATGACTTCCGGTGATGGTTCTTCGTTCTTATGCTTACTCATATTGGTTGCGCCACGCTCTTAGTTACAGCCCTGAGTTTTATTTGCCTAAATCCCTCGACTTTGCACATTTGCAAAACACGGTAGACCTGATCATAGTCAGTAAGCTTATGGGCTCGCATGACAATGGTCGTTTTAACTTTACCATCTTTGCTGGTTCTTTTAAGGGTATTAAACTGGTTTCGAAGCCAAAATTTAAATTCGTTGAATCGCATTGGTTCTTCGCCAAGGATGATAATAAAAGGATCGCCTTCTTTAAACTTATCGGTAAGTTTTTGAAGGGCGGTAGCACCTTTAGATTCATAATCTTTTAAAATAAAAGGTCGAACATTAACGAATAAAACATCGACTTCATTCTTGTCCATGGGTACAGCAGACATAGATTCTGGAAGTACAATTTCTTCGGATACTTGATTGGTTACAAAATTAACGCACATCATGAAAAACATTAGAAGCTGCAACACCACATCCAAAAGAGGAGTGAGGTTTGGTTCCATGTTTCCTTCGGCAGATGCACCATGACTCATGGTAATTTAACCCCTCATTGACTTTCATTTCGGTCTTTAACTAGTCCCTTTTTAAGAATCGTTTTGCTAATCTCCCCTAGTACTGAGAGATCAGCAGCGATTAAACTTGAGGCACGGACTTTGTTGGAACATTTGGAGCCGCAGGTGCACCAGGTTGACCGGCTGCTTTTTTAGTACTGTGATACATCTGGGTTAAAAGATCATCAGCGATCAAGCTAGTATCCATCGAAATTTTGATTAATCGATTGCGATAAAAGGCATGAAAGAAAATAGCAGGAACGGATAGGCCGATCCCAAGAAGTGTAACTACAAGTGCATGCGAAATACCATCAGCAAGCTTATCTGGCCTTGGGGTAGAACCGGGTCTGCCAAGTTCCATAAAGCTAAGAATCATACCAAATACGGTTCCAACCAAACCGATAAGTGGCCCAAGTGTCCCAATCGTTGAAAGATAAGTGATTGCTACTTCCTTGCTGGCCTTGATGCTATCAACCATGTTGTATGCTGATTCTCTAGCATCTTCGATGCCATATTGAAGCCTAGACATGCCCTGACTCATAACTCTACCAAGAAAGGAACCATCTTCTTTGGCTATATCGAAGGCCTGTTTGAACTGCTTCTTATTAACCAAGTCGGTGAATTCTTCGACAAAATTCGGGGGAATCGATGTAGCCATTCGAAGTTCCATAGCTAAAAGGCAAACAAGCGCAATAAGGGCAATTGAGATAGCAAGAATAAGAGGCCCGAATACCCAACCAGCAGATTTAAGAATGTGCATAAAAAGGCTGGGATTTCCAGCAGCAGGTTTATCGCCTTCATCTTTCTTTTCTGCAGCAGGAGGCGCTTCTTGGAAGCCGAAGGAATTATTTGTGCTGAATAAAAATCCAACAAGAACAAGCAAAACAAGAATAAACCTTGACAATGTCCCTGACATGAAATTCCCCTTAATTAGCGTTAGCATCTTGTCAATCCTTTTTGAAAACACCACATTCACTGTATGAAAACTCATATTGGAAGAAGAAAGCAAACTTTCATTAAACTTTCATTCTTTTGACACACGATAGCAAATATTAGTTCCATTAGAATCAAAAACATTTAAATTAAATTAACTAACCTTATAACAACGATGAAATCGTGTGCTGTCAAGGAATTAGCGCACTACTTTCCCCCAATTTTTTCTTGGAAGTGTTTCAAGGTTTTTGTGAGGCCCTCGGTTCGCTGTATTTTTGGCTCCCATCCTAATAGGTTTTTGGCCCGTGTTATATCGGGCTTTCGCACTTTAGGGTCATCCTGAGGCAGAGGGTGGAATATGATTTTGCTTTTACTTCCAGATAAATCAAGAATCTCTTTTGCAAATTCCAGGATGGTCACTTCACTTGGGTTTCCCAAATTTACTGGTTCATGATAATCCTTGAACAATAATTTTGTGATGCCTTCTACTAAATCATCAACATGGCAAAAACTTCTCGTTTGCGAACCATCTCCATACACGGTCAACGGCTCGCCCCTAAGTGCTTGGCCCATGAAATTAGGCAAAACTCGTCCATCATCCAGTCTCATGCGATTGCCATAGGTGTTAAATATTCGGATGATGTGTGTGTTGATGTTATGGCAACGGTGGTAGGCCATTACCATTGCTTCAGAAAAGCGTTTGGCCTCATCGTAGACGCCCCGAATCCCAATTGGGTTTACATTTCCCCAATAATCTTCGCATTGCGGATGTCTTTCGGGGTCACCATAAACTTCGCTGGTGCTTGCCAATAAGTAGGAGGAGTTTTTTGCTTTTGCCAGACCTAAAGTGTTGTGCGTACCTAAAGATCCAACCTTAAGAGTAGGAATGGGGTGCCTAAGGTAATCAACAGGACTTGCGGGAGAGGCAAAGTGCAAAATGTTGTCGATAGGGCCATCAATTTCTAAGTGGTGACTGATATCGTGCCGTATAAAACTGAATTGCGGATGGTTTCGTAAGTGTTCTACATTTCCGAGGCTGCCGGTTATTAAGTTGTCAACGCAGATAACTTCATGACCAAGGCCCAAAAAGGTTTCACAAAGGTGAGACCCGACGAAGCCAGCACCGCCTGTAACAAGTGTTCGCACTAGTAAAAATCCTTTCAATCGTTCTTATCGAGGAAGCCTTCCCGTTGAATACTCAAGGCTCAATTTACAAACTTTAAAATCATAAGAATTAGTTTTATTATTTTTATGGTTTTGTAAACTGCTTATATGTTATCTAATATTTGTTGAAAGAATAATAGCTGATTTATTTATTCGACAAATGTGAATTATTAATTGTTTGGCAAATAGTTTAGGTTGTACCTTTTTAGTCCCTTATGCTTATTTATAAAAGAGAGACATTATGAACACAAATCCCATGCGTTTTTACACAGTAGTTCCTAGCCTTCCAGTGCGTTTAAATGCGCTTCACAAAATTGCCTTGAACTTATGGTGGTGCTGGAATCATCAAGCAGTTGAGCTCTTTCGAAGAATTAATCCAGATCAATTTGAATTGGTTGACCATAGCCCGGTTCGACTTTTAAATCAGCTTTCGCAAAAGCAAACAGCAGAACTGCTTTCAGATGAAGGCTTTCTAAATCATATGGATCGTGTTGAACAAGATTTTGATCGCTACATGTCTGCTACAACATGGTTTCAAGAACATTATTCCAAAGACAAGAACCTCTGCAGAGTTGCTTACTTTAGCGCTGAATTTGGCATTCATGAAAGTATTCCTGTTTATTCAGGTGGACTTGGAGTTCTTGCAGGCGATCACCTAAAAGCTGCGAGCGATATTGGTATTCCACTGTATGGCGTCGGCCTAATGTATCGTGAGGGCTATTTCAGGCAATATTTAAATGCAGATGGCTGGCAGCAAGAGCGTTATCCTGAGAATGATTTCTTTGGCCTACCAGCTGTGCAAGTGCTTGATAAGTCAGGCCTTCCTCTTGTTGTTAAGGTTCATTTCCCTGGTAGAGATGTACTTGTTAAAGTTTGGCAAATTAATGTTGGTCGGGTTCCTTTGCTATTGCTCGACACCAACATTCTTGAAAATCAACAGGAAGATCGGTCTATTACCGCAAGGCTTTATGGTGGAGATACTGAAAATCGAATTCGCCAGGAAGTAGTTTTAGGTATGGCAGGGGCCAAAGTTTTACATGCTTTGGGTATCGACCCAACGGTATTCCACATGAATGAAGGCCATAGCGCATTTTCATGCTTGGAAAGAATTCGATGCCTGATGACCGAAAAAAATATTGATTTTAATAAGGCAAGAGAAGCCGTTTCTGCTGGCACAGTATTTACTACCCACACGCCTGTACCTGCAGGAAACGATCGTTTTTCACCTGCCCAAATTGAACACTACTTTGGTGGTTTGATGGCTTCTTTTGGCATGAGCAAGGATGAGTTTCTTGGCCTCGGTCGGGAAAACCCTTCTGATACGAATGAAACTTTTTGCATGACTGTTCTTGCAGTACGGCTTTCGAATGTAAGCAATGGTGTAAGCAAGTTGCATGGCGAAGTAAGCCGGAATATGTGGAAAAATATCTGGAGTGGATTGTTAGACAAAGAGGTTCCCATAACCTCGGTTACCAATGGGGTTCATACCAGTACTTGGGTTTCCCCAGATATGGTTCAACTTTATGATCGATATTTAGGTGCAGGTTGGGGGCTTAAGCCCAACGATGAAACCTTGTGGAAACGCATTGATTCTATTCCGGATGCTGAATTGTGGAGAACCCATGAAAGACGCAGGGAAAGGCTTGTTTCTTTTACTCGTCGAAGACTGAAAATGCAGTTGAAAAATCGTGCTGCAACTTCTTCCGAAATATCCCGTGCCGATGAGATCCTTGATCCCGAAGCTTTGACCATAGGCTTTGCTCGAAGGTTTGCCACCTACAAGCGTGGCGCGCTTATATTCAAACATTTAGATAGGCTTGCAGCGCTTGTAAATAATAAAGATCGGCCCGTGCAGATTCTTTTTGCAGGCAAAGCTCACCCGCAAGATAACGGCGGAAAAGAATTGATTGCTGAAATTGTTCACATGACCAAGCGCGCTGAATTCAAACATCGCGTTGTTTTCCTTGAAGATTATGAAATGAATGTTGCGCGTTATATGGTGCAAGGGGTCGATGTTTGGCTCAACAATCCCCGCAGACCTTTGGAGGCTTCTGGTACCAGTGGTATGAAGGTAGCAGTAAATGGCGGATTAAACCTTAGTATTCTCGATGGTTGGTGGTGCGAAGGTTTCAATGGGCAAAATGGTTGGGCTATCGGTGCAGGGGAAGAATATTCTGATCTAGAATATCAGGATGAAGTAGAAAGTAGGGCGATTTATGATCTTCTTGAACAAGAAATCGTGCCACTCTTTTATAATCGTAGTACCGATGGTTTGCCAAGGGGTTGGATCAAAATGATGAAGAATGCCATCAGTACCTTGGCTCCTGTCTTTAGTACTTCGAGGATGGTTGCGGAGTATACTAAAGTTTGTTACTGGCCTAGGTCAGAACGGTACAACAAGCTTTCTTCGAATAATTTTCAGGGTGCGAATGATCTGGCCCAATGGCGTCATCGTCTGCATGAGCAATGGCGTCATTTAGGTGTTCATGAAATTTCAAATCCTCATCACGATCCGCATAAAGTGGGGGCTAAATTTCATGTTAAAGCCAAGGTTCACCTTGGGCAGTTGACCCCAGCAGATGTTGATGTGCAGATTTATTATGGGCCCATGGATTCCAACTGGGAGATTCAAGAAATCCATATTGCATCCATGAAGCATGAAAAGCAGGAGCATCACGAGTGGATATTTGCTGGTGAGATTCCCTGTAATTCTAGTGGTCAGCATGGGTATAGGATTCGGGTATTGCCCAAACATCCCGACCTTGCAAACCAATTGGAACCAGGTTTGATTCTCTGGAGTTGATTTAAATATCGCGCCTTGCAAACCAAAGCATTCCGAAGCTTGATATGCCCAGGGATATTCCTAATGTCCAAACAAGCAATCTACCCAATGCTTGTATGTCGTATTCTCCTTTAACCATGTGGGGTAAAGCCTGCATGGTTACTTCTGGAGATAAGTGAACGCTAGGGAAATAGCTTAACCCTAGTGTCACGCCGTACAAAAGAACCCAAACGGTGATGATTCCCAATACCGTGCTGTTTATTATTGCGCTTACGGTAACGCAACATGTTACGACCGTAAATAAAAGTGCGCAGATTGCTATAAGTGCAATCACGCATCCTTTGAACGATAGATCTTCATGTAGGAAAAAAATGCATCCCAGAATGGTGATAGAACCTAATAGCAAGAATGTTCCTATTACCGTAACAAGTCGTGCGTGCCACTTCCCTAAAAAATATTGATACCTGCTAATGCCTCTGCTAAGAACCGAATCCGCTAGAGTTCCTCTTTCGGAAGAAATACACCCGGTAGTAAGAACAACCACAAGAGTCATGCTACCTAAGATTGTCCAGCGCAGAGATTGTAAGAAAAAAAGCGAGCCATGCTGAATGATGCCAGTTTCTTTGTACACGCCAAAACGATAAGTGAAGAATCCAGCAAGAATTAAAATAGAAGCGAGCAACCATAACCTGTAAATCCAGGTGTGGACAGTTTGTTGCATATCAGTTTGAAAGACAGCCCAGTAGGGCAGCCATTTTCTATATTGGTCTGGTTTTAAAGTGCCTGTGCTCATGGTTCATGTTCTCTTTCGAACTTTCACGCTAAACGGAATTAGGCAGCTTCCTGCTTGTATATTCTTGCAAACCCGCGGGATTCTTCCTGTTCCACAAGGTCTAGGAATGCTTCTTCAGTCTGCTGGCCTATGCTCTTGATGCTTAATAAATTTATTTTGCTATCGGTCAAAGTCATAAAAAGGTTGGCTAACGCTGTGGATGCAACCACATCATCATTAAGATATATTTCCAGCTTTTTTTGCTTTAGTGCAACGGTCTTAAATTCATTAAGAGTTTTGATTGTTTGCACAGCTTTAGTGATGGATTTTTGATCTCCTTCGAGATCAAGTTCGTAATGGT
>CAXNFS010000012.1:0-23852 GCA_964201235.1 Gemmataceae bacterium
GTATTGCCCAAGAGTCCCATGGCGGAAGCTATCAACTACACTTTAAACCAGTGGGAAGCGTTGAACATTTACACTTGTGATGGCAATCTAGCTATCGACAATAATATTGCTGAACGAGCGGTCAAGCCGTTTGCCATTGGCAGAAAAAATTGGTTATTCTTTGGTTCTGATCAAGGTGGAAAGTCGTTAGCTATTCTGTCGAGCTTCACCGCCACCTGCCAACAGTTCGGAATCAATCCCTGGACTTATCTGCGAGATACGCTGACTAAGTTACCTACAACTCCTGCAGATCAACTTCACAAGCTTTTGCCCATCAAGTGATTTAAACCTAGCTGATCTAATTCGCTTTTTGGCACTTGTGCTTTACCGAACGCTCACGCAACAACTCATGCTCGTTCAGGTGGTTCGGAAACTTTTCATCGGGACGGGAATCAGGAGTTAGACATTGCTAATTGTCAACTGCGTGATGGCCAAGGTTAGACAAGACAAATGTACTTAGTTATGTTTAATTATAATTTCTTTTGTTCGGGAATTTCGTACCACCTGCATACGAGTGATTGGACATTCCAAAAGCTTAAAAAAATCGGCGAAGGTTGCAGATTTAATGTGAACGAATCTCTCCGCACCACCTTAGAGCAAACTTTGCGACGTGCAAACAATCCAGTTTTAAAAAAAACTTTTCAACCAAGTGGGTTTGGCGGAATTTGTAAAAATTCAGTTAAAGAGTTAAAATTAATATTTGTTAATTGATTTTGATAATTCAGTTATAATTAAATCAACGTGTTCAAGGGTTTTTAATTTAAGAACATCTTTTCCAATCGAGTTTTCTAAAATTATTTTATTTTTTGTAATTTCAGAAGTTTCAAATAATTTTTTGTGGTGAGAAAGAAAAATGCGATTGTATTCCATACCTTTTTTTTCTTTTGAGGAAAGATTTTCTCCAGTTGTTAAAAATGCAACTTGGATACGATCCCAAGCGATTTCAAATGGACAATCAATAAATATTGTAGCATTTAAACCAGATATTGCAGTCGCATGATCAAGAAGGAATTCGACTGGGAGGTCAAAGATATTATCGACATAGCTTCTTGCTAAAACGCTCAACACAAAGCGATCGTATACAACGAGTCCGTTTAATATTTTAGCTCCCTCTGTAGCTCTTTGAATTTCTCGAGCAATACGGATCATAATTTCAGTTCTTGCTGAGTAACAGTTTCCAAATTCCTGTAAAACATTTGTAAGAGCATATATGTGTTTAGGGGCATTATGGTGGTTCCTGCCTATATAGTGATAAGGTACTTTGTTTTTTAAACAATGATTTTCGATTATCTGAGCAACAGTTGTTTTCCCAGATCCATCGCCACCTTCTAGAGCTAAAACATATTTATTCATGTTATTTTTACGAAAATTTTTACAATATCTTTTTACAATACCACGGCCTTTATCCTACAAAATGGTAGAACTTACTGCCATTTTTCAAAACAATAAAATTCAAAAAAAAGATGTTATGGTTCTTATTGTTTTTAACTGTTTGTTCCAGTCATATTGATTATTATCCTTATACCATTTTTTGAATTCTTCTGGAACTTTAAGCTCCAAAGTTGGGTTTGTTTTTTTTAATAATATTTCGTTATTAAGGCTTTGGTAAAATAAATAATCTACATTTAATAGTTTTGCGATTTTAATCATGATGCTCCGGGTATTTAAGATGAAGTCTTCAAAAAGAATAACATGAAATCTTTCGCCGTATACGCCTTTCCATGATTGCACTGTCGTTACATAATCATTACGGAGGAGGGTTTTAATGTCTTTTGCTTGTGCTATCATCCAATCGGTTGAAGGGTTTTTGATATCTTGTTTAGATAAGTTCTTCTTTACGTTTGACCATGTTCTTTCGAATGTGTCACGTATAATAAAAAATACTTGGACGTCTGGAAATGTATCTCTAATCCGTTCAATTGTTTTGACATCAAGGCGTGCGTAAGCCGGTGTGATTTCGCCCACACAAGGATATTCCCATTTGAATAATGAAAGATACCAGTCAACCGACTTATAAGAATAACGGTCCCAATAATGACACTCTTTCCCCCTGATATCTATCCCGGATTCTTGAGATGGGTTAACGAAGCCGATCTGTGGGTGAGCATTCATCAATTCATATAGTTTCGTTGAAGCGCATGCATGTCCGCCGATTCCAATGAAATTAATCGACCGAGGGTTAATTTGCTGTTGATAGATGGTCATTTTTTTTCTCATTCAAGAGTTTTAATTAGTTATCTTTGTTTTAATGTCATTAATAGTTTGGTTTAAGTTATTTGAAAAATTAACAATGTTGTGATCGAAATGCCTGTTGTTTGTTTCGGTAAGCTTTGACAGCAGTAGGCGTCTTTCTATATCCTCTAATTTCTCCGTTCCCCTTTTTCGCAATTGATTTTCTAGTTGACAATTATTTTCTGGCCATAGACCAATTGTAGTGCAATTATGGAAAAGACGTTTCATAAAATCAGAAAATCCAACACCACCAACAGTAAACAAAAGTTTATCGCACATGTTAAGATTGCTGACTATATCTGAAAATGGAATGTAGTAATATTCAGCAGGGCCTTCAATACTTAGCCCATTGTATTGCCAATATAATAAGTCTCCAGATTCCCGACGTGATTTAAATTCGTCCTGGGACACAAACATGTATCGGAGTCCGCTTTCCTTTTCTCGTGGAGTTCTAGTTGTAGAAGGGATAAAGTAGTAAGTATTTTTCATGGTACAGACAAGCGCATCAACAACTGAATCTTTTCCAATCCCACTTGAGCCAGATATAATAATTATTTTATGAGCAAGTTTTGCTATTTCGGCAATTTTAAGATGATATGTATTACCGTATCCTTGATTTTCTGGTAGTGCGGCAGAACACAAATGGTTAGGAATGCCATTAGCCAACCTAGAGAGTTGAGTTTCTGAAGCTTTCAGCCTGCTATGTAAAAAACCAAAAGGGTCTACATGATCCGTTCGTAAAAATTCTTCGAACACACGTATGCGCATATTAATCTGGCTTATTCCCAATAAAAAATAATCATGAAGGATGCTGCAAGTTGTGAATTTATCAGCATAAATATGAAAAAAAGGTTCATTGTTGTGCCATATCATTGATCTAGTTTCAGTTATGAAACCTCCGTCTATTTTATTGATTACTAGATTAATGTTGATAGGGTTTTGGCCATAAGCATTGCCAAATCCACGAAAAGCCATGTTAGAAACCGGTGCAGCAAAACGAAATTTTCGAATAGCGAAATCTTCTAGTTGAGAAAGTTTTGGAAATAAGTGGTGTGATACAATGTTTACACTCAAGATAATACCAAGAAATTCACTGTCAGGCGGTCTAAAAGAATGTAAATATCCAGTTTCAAATTGGTCACTTACTATTTTGGTAGGTTGTATCTTGAATATGTTTTTAAAAATCGATGTGTTGACTGCATCAAGAAATTTTTTCGGTTCAATTGCAATCAGGAAATCAATATCCGACATAATGTTAGGGGCACCAATCACAGAGGACCCACAAATACAAGCCGAAAACTCATCGCCAAACTCAGCCATAAAATACTTTAAAAATTCTAGTAAAACCGATTGTCGATCATTTGAACATTTAATTGGTACCATGTTTTGTCCAATCTTGAAACCACACCAAAAGGTCATGATCAGTATACTGTTGAATAGGGCTTTTAAAGCCATAAGCGGAAAGTTTTTTTAGGCAACCTTTAGCCCCTTGCAATTTTTCAATATATGCTGCTCGAATGACGTCAACCATTACTCCCGCACTATTTGTTGAATCTTCAACGGACAATTTCACGTCTATTTCTATTGGGAGATTCCCAAACCCTGAGCCCTTAATGTTTATATACGCTACTTTATTGTCTTTTAGGTGTGGCACATAATCTGAAGGCCCCGCATGTACTAGGCAGGTAGTACTTTGGACTTGCGATTGAACGCTTTGAACTTTGCTTTTGCGTTTAGTTATTACCCTGGAATTGTCCAGCATATTTAAAAAATCCGTGTTGCCCCCAGCATTTAACTGGTAAGTATTATTTAGCGTTATACCTCGGCGCTCTACGGTGTTTACAAGAACCCTATGAAGAATTGTGGATCCAAATTGACTTTTAATATCATCACCGACAACGATCAAGTTGCGTTTTTGAAAGCGTTTGATCCATTTTTGATTTGAGGCGATAAAGACAGGAACTGCATTAATAAATGAAACGCCAGCTTCTAAAGCACATTCCGCATAAAATGATACTGCTGAGGATGCTCCAACAGGTAAATAGCAGATTAGAAAATCTGGTTTAACACTTTGTAAGCATGCAACCACATCACTAATGCCAATGCGATCTAAGTTTTCTGCAGGTTGGAATCGCTGTTCTTCTGGAAGGGAATACATGTGACTTGGCATGCCATCTAATAGGGGTGAAGCCATAACCTTTAATCCATTATCTGGAATTTCAGGTTCAAAAATAGTGGCAACATTTGGCGGTGAAAAAATTGCATCTTTAAGAGACTTACCGATTTTTCTTTGGTCGATGTCGAAAGCTGCAACAACTTCAATGTCTGAAATGTCCCAACCATGAATAGCTCTTAAGGTTAAACCATTAATTTCATTTGGACGTTTTCGGTAATATTCGATACCTTGAATTAGGCTTGATGCACAGTTTCCTAAACCTATGATGGCAATTCTAATTTTTTTCCTGCTATTCATCAAAAACTCACTTTTATTTATTACCAAATTTTACAACCTTCAAACTTTGATTATATTAAAAATAACAGTATAAATGCTTTAATTAGCGCATAAAAAATATAAAATTTTTATTTGTATTTATAAATTTACGCCAACTTGGTTTTACTAATTATTCTTGAAATTGACCTAAACTTAAAGTCCTATTTTTATTAGATTTTAGAAATGGGTCCGAGGAATTTTCGGGATTTCGATAAGGTTAATTAGTTTTATCGCTTCCGGGTGCCCATTTATTTTGGCCGATCCGTCATCTGATATACGAACTTCAAGTCCGTAGGCGTAGTCTCGGCGAGGAATGATGTTTTGGGAGTAATAATCAGTTAAAAAGTGAAACCGTTGATTCATGGACCCGACCCAATTCCGTTGTATATCTGGCTTCTCGGCGAGAAAAGGACCATCGATTAGCAAATCTGTCGCTGCCAATAAGTCCAAAACTCCAGGCATGGGGTTATGTTTAAGATTCTCCATCGTATACCCTGAAAACACCATTACTGAAAGATTTAGATCTCTACACCCTCTAGCTACCTCTGCCAGTCCACGGGCTTGCAACATGGGTTCCCCACCGAGAAATGTTACTCCCTCCGTGTCGTATTGTTTGTGCGCCTGTGAAATCCATTCAATAACTTCACTTGAGCTTTTCAATTGATTTGAAACAAGATCAAACATGCCTGGGTTGCAACAACCAGGGCAACGAATGGTGCACCCTTGTACCCAAATTGCAGATCTTTTTCCGGGACCTTCCACCTCGGTGTTATCGATCCAATTTGCCAAGTTCAAATACGCCATAGTTACCTCATTTCAAATGCAAAAATTGCTGTGTCTCCAGCCTGGTGTACAATTACACTCCTACCCGCGTAAAAAGCCATATTCTCTTCTTCAGAAAAAAGGAATTCAGCTAGTGGGTCGATAATCCTTTTAACTATTTCGTTAAGTACGCCTCGCCCACCCATGCGCTGATCAACTGTTTTAGCTAGCGCATGCATTGCTTTAGCTTCATCGTCAAAAATAATATCGGTTATTCGGTATTTTTCTTTTAATCGTTCGCGGAGAGGCTGGAGTTTTGTTTTTGCAATTGCAACTAGAAATTCATCTCCAATAATGAAGTTGAATGGAACTATATTGTCACCAATACGGTTCAATAGTTCAGGACGCTTGGCAATAATAACAAAATGATCTTCGACTTTGGACATAAACTGCTCTCTGACAATGCTAGGATCATTTTGCGGTTTAACTTCGGAAGCCCCAATGTTTGAGGTGAAGATAATCACAGTCTCCGAGAAGTATACTGTTTCCCCCTTGCCATCGGTTAAGCGGCCATCTTCTAGGATTTGGAGGAATTTGTCTAGAATTCGTACATGAGCTTTTTCAATTTCGTCAAATAAAAGCACTGAAAATGGTCTTTTTTTTATGGCATTGGTAAGTTGTCCCCCCTCTTCATACCCAACATAACCTGGAGGAGCACCAACAAGCCGCTGATCGCTTTGTTCATGATTGAATTCGGACATGTCAAATCGAATGCATGCGTCTTCATCGCCAAATAGAAACTGCGCAAGCGATTTGGCAAGTTCCGTTTTGCCTACGCCAGTTGGTCCGACAAAAAACAGCACGCCTTTTGGCATTCGCTGCTTCTTCGAGTGCTGCAATCCGGAAAGGCCCGTATAGGCGCGAATAATGACGCTCGCCACTTTCTCTACTGCTTCATCCTGTCCCTTAACCCGTTTTTTAAGGCTTTCCCGGATTGTTTTAAGTTTTGCCCTGCTTAAGTCCTCCCATGGACTTTTCTGATCGCCATACCTGTAGAGATTGATAAGGTTTTCGAAGGTGAGTGCATCACCGGAAACCTGCCTAGATAATTTGATAAGTTGTTGGATATCCCTTAGTGACATGCCTTCTAAAGCGTCCACGAAATCGGTGAATGCAATTTCTCCGGGGTTCGGATTTGACCGTAGCCTCCACTTGCCAGTTGTCCGCTTCAGGAAGTTTTCCCGTTCTTGATGGCCTGGACCAGGGACAGTAATATCTTGCACGGATGGATTTCCCTGATAAATTGCAGGAGGAATCCCTCCTAGTTTCTGGCACAGCAGGACAATTATATTCGTAGGTTTTGCCATGCTTTCTGCATCGTCCAGCCGTAGAGGAGCATTGCGGATTGCCTTAGAGATGATCAGGAGCCATTGCCTTTCTTGGTCGGAAAGGGCATTGGCGTTCCCGAAAAGGTACTGTGACCAATCCAAGACAAAGGCGTAACGTTCACGCTTTGGGTTCACCATGTGATAATAGACAACGGAGAGGAAGTCTTCGGCACTTGTTGGAGTTGCCCCGACACCTGCTGAATTCAGCGTGGAAGATCGGGGGCCTACCTCATAGTCGTCACTACAGGCTTTTTTTTCCGCAGTTCCTAATGTCGCTTCTTTGACCATCCCTTTCCAGGTTTCGGGGGCCAAACCTTGCGCACCAGAAAACTTGTCCCAAATAACAACCTGACTAAACCCTTGCCCTTTGATAGTTCGCAGGATGACATCGGTAACACTTCGGTACTCATCAGTTTCCCGGCTGTAGCAAACATCTTGTACCTCGCCATGAACAAGGATAGCCCGCCGGATGCCCGTTTGTCGGGCCAGATTCTCTAACCAAGCGTTTTCGGTATTATTGGCCATGGCGTTGCTCCTTGCTTCCCGTGTCAGAAGGCTTGGCCGATTTGGATATACGGTCAGGGTTTTGCCATAAGGTGCGGGTGTCTGATAGTTCTACGCCATAAATTTCTTGAAGCATAGGTAAAATCTGGTCGATATCAGACTTGCACTTCATCCCTTCGTAGTGATCAAACTTATATTCCATTTTGCCCTCAGCGGTAACTCGAAAAGAAGCTTCTGCTCCGGTGGGTTTCTTGGCTAAAATAACTACCTCGTCTTGATCTCCTATTTGCCTTTGTGGGTTACTAACCACAAAACCTGTCTTTTCAAGGGAATCCATGATGGCTCGAACAACCATTCGCCTACAGTTTTCGTCAACAACAGTTTTATCCGTTTTCTCGGTTTCTGCTGCGAGTTGTTTTTGGAGATCATCCATAGTGAAGCCTTGACCAGCGATATGTTGACGCATGGCATCAAGGCTAGCCAGCATGGATTGGGTGGCCTTGGGGTTGTGGCTTACCTCAGCCTCAGATTGTTCCTTGTGGATTTCTAGAAGTAAAGTCTGTGTTTCTCGAATGGACTCTTGGCTTTTGCGGTCCTTCCAAGCTTTTGCTTTTGTAGTTGAGTCTTCCCGGATGACTAAAGTCTTTGCCAAGATTTCTTTTTTAAGAATTGGTAATTCCAGATCACTAACTTTTCGCCCCGCATATTCCAATTGTAGTGCTTTGATTCTGTCAAATGCAAAATCCTGTTCAATGGGGTCACTAATTTTGGCAAGTTGGGATTGAATAAACTGGGCAAGTTCTGATGTTGCTCTTTTTTGCATTTCCGAAAGATCCTGTTGCCGCTGCCGCTCTCGCGTCTCAAGTTCCCTTCTGGCTTCTCGGGCAATTGCCGGCAGACGGCTTAATTCTGCACCGAGTTGCAGGCTTAGGTCACGTGCCATGGCTGGGTCAGAATCTAGCAAGTCGTCTAGTTCTGCAAGCCGATGTCGGACTTGAGCAAACTCGCCCGGCATGTACTGTTCCAATCCCTGGCGCACGAGATCGGCCAACATTTCTTCGTACCTTGCCCGGTAGCGTGAAGTGTTTTCTTGGACACGATCAAAGTAACCTTGTTGTCGAGCTTCCCGCGCAGCCTGCCGTTCAAGGTATTCCTCATGACGCTGCTCCCGTGTAGCCTGCCGTTCAAGGTATTCCTCATTGCGCTGTTCCCGTGCAGCCTGGCGCCCAAGATATTCGCCATGACGCTGCTCTCTACCAGCCTGCCGTTGAAGATATTCCCTATGGCGTTGCTCCCTTGCGGCTTGGCGCCCCGCAAAGGCATTTTGGCTATTTATGTTCCAGTTGAATAAAGTTATTTCACTCATGGATTCGTTCTCCTAAATTGGTTATTGGCATTTTTTTCTTGGTTAAATTTGTCAGATTAAATCTGCTTAACAGGTGCTTGGGGTATTCTTTTTTCTAAATCGTTGACTGACATCGTTTCGATATTCTCCGCCTTAGCCTTAAGTGTAAGATTTTTATCGTTAGTAAGTAGGATTGGTAGGTGCTTTCTGAATCGGACAGCAACAGAAAGAATTAAATTGTCTCCCTTTATGCGATAGTCTGGGCTTAAAAGGGACATATCACCATCGCAAAATTGGATCTGATGGGCAGGGAATGATTGCAATGCGCGAGTTACTTCAGATACTTTAGGCCGTAGAAGTTCATCTTGTTTCTTGTCATCTAGTTCCTCAATGACGCGTTTTGATACAACTATATAGTCGTCAGGCCGAAAGATTTTCATAATTCTTGGTTGATCCAATAGGGCGGAAGTGTCGAGCACAAACACTCTGCGAAATCGAGGATCCTTATCGCCAAAAAGCTTGCTCAGCAATACAAAAATTTTTTGAATGCACTCATTCGTTTTCTCTAAAGCTGAGCCTGGAATATAAGGAATCATTTCGGGGTGTGAGATAATAAATGCATTATATTGCTTATTCCACAATTCAGCCTGAGCTGAAAGTTTTGCAATATAAGGTGATTTTAGCAAAGCAATAAAGGATTCTTCATTCGCTAGGCCACTAATCCCATTTCCCCCAATAAGTTCGTTTAGGATCATAGTTATTTTAATCATCTGTAGTAGGCTGTTGTCAAACTTGTTATCATTTGAAAGACTATCCTGCACAAGATTGCCTGGAAAATCATTGGCGATTGCTGTCAGCACTTCAGATGTATACAGCCGTGAGGGAAACGGTATATGCCAAGCAACCCCTGCCTTTTTAATTGCTGCTGCCACTCGGCCAAAATCAGACAACCCTGCTGGAAGAGAGAGCCGATCCGTAATCAATTGCATCATTCGAAAAGAGCCCTCCGATGACGCGAGTCCGCAATGGCTGATATTATTAACCAATTCTTCAAACACATCATATTCAATTGGGCTATCATTTTGTTCAAAAAATTTACAGACGGTTTTCGAAACCACACCTTCCCATATTTCGGGGGACAACGCGCCGGCGATTTCTGTAAAGCGGTTTCTTGTGCTCCGAAGATGGTCAAGACTTTTATTTAGGGGTTGTGAGTGACCACTTATTTGTTCCAGTGTCTCGCTCCAGAAGGTTGATTGGGATTGCCAAAATGCAGGAGCAATAGCGTAGTCATCCCTTTCATGTTGCCGAAGGGCCGCGCTAATGTGTAGCAACGAATCCCCTATCACGGAATTGCTAAATGATATGTTTTGGCGAAGCGCGACAGCCAACTCTAGAATATCTTGACCAACCTTAACTCTAATTCGACGGCCATGTATTATACTTTTGTCTGATGACAAAATATTGTCCTTGAAGGGGGTATCCCCATATACATCTATTATGCATCCGTCTCGCCGCTCATTCCATTTAACATCGATAGAACCCGGCTCCCGTGAGTTATTGAAACATATTATAGCCTGTCGGGTATTTGCTTGGTCTGGACAAGGAACCCATGCGGCAGATCTGTCAACAATCCAAAACCGGCCATCGCCTGGAAAATCGCTTAAAGCCAAGGGAATTGGTGTAAATATTACATTGCCACCATCGGGGGTATCAAAATCATAGAGCGGTAAATTTGCAAGCCGCTTCTCTGGATAATGTTCTATACCAAAAGTTGGGTTTAATAACCTGCGCTGAATCTCTTCTGTGTTCAGGGCGTTTACGTAGTTCGTCTGGTCGCCATCCTTGAATGTTATCCGCAATTGTTTTTGTTCCACGGTTAGAATAGCCGGAGTGTGCCACCACAGTATCACAACAGATTGCCGCATAACCCGTTCTATTTGGCTCGATTCGTTCCACCAGGGGTATTTACCGGCTAGAATGTGTGTGTGAATTTGTTCTTCAGGAAAGACTTCCTCAAACACTGATGAATCCAATGCGATTTTTGGGGGCTGGGGCCTGCAGGATTTGATCTCTAATGCTGAGAGCAGTTTCTTTCTGACAGGGTCGTAGAAGAATTCCTCTTCAATCATTTGTGACTGGGCTGGCAGCATGCCTTCCGAATGCATCTGACGGCCACGCTTGGTAACCTCCAAGTGTTTAAGAATCAGAATATCGAGCGACTCTAAATTTATTTGGCATCGAAGGACATCCAGAGTAACTAGTTCACGGATTGTCGACAAAACAACAGGCCCCGGATCGGCGACACCCAGTATGTCAATGAAGATGCGCTCCAGCGAGATATTATTATAGGTTGTATCGTTTCCGAAACGGTCGCAGATTTCGAGCAATATGCGCTCTAATGCAGTTGGAGATCTGGGCGAAACTTGATAAACGCTAGCCGCTATCTTAAGGATGGGGAATCCAACTTCAAATTGTGTTAATTCCATAACCTATTTTCTCCCTCGACTTTGGTTCAATTTGTTATGATTGTTTTTTTCTTTTGGTAGAAATTGATTGTATTCCAGAACATTGATAATCGCATCGGACTTCCAGAAGCCGCCACCCCGCTGTATCTCGTCAATGATGATGCGGTAAACGTCGACTTTCCGTCGGCCGGGCCTATCTAAAAAAGGTAAATCAACTGGATAACTACAGAATACATCTTTTGCTCCCGTGACAACAAGTAACTCCTGAGCCCTGGAAAAAGCAACATTAATGCGTTCGAATTGAGCCGTGTTTGCTCTTGGGGAAAGTTTCCAAGTCGGGTTTCGCACCATGCTTACAATAATAATGGGCCTTTCTTGACCTTGATAACGATCTACCGTGTTTATGTCGATTTGAATTGCTTTGAAATTACATTTTTGCAGTTGTTGGATCCGCTTTACGGCTTCTCTGATAATTTTCACCTGTCTGGCATAAAAGGTAATGATTCCAACCTGTTTAGGTTTTTTGTCACCGAATCCGTGTCCTTGAAGGCGGCACGCTTGTTCAATATCTAGCAAGCATTTGGCAATTAGAATTGCTTCAAGTTCATTTACAGTACCGCCAGGTCCATCTTTACGCTCAAAATATTTACTACCATTCGGATCGGTCATAGAATCGATCCACAGAACATGTTGGTCAGGCTTTAGGTATTGCTGGTTCTTGGCGCCAACTAGAGTCATCCCATGAACTCTATGGCCACGGGCATCAGACCCATCTATTTGGGCATCAGGATCAGTCAATCCGCAGATGAGTCGATTTTCGTAGAATTGGTTAACCACTCGCATGATCTGCGGGTGCATTCGGTATTGGGTTAAAAGAAACGACTTGAGAGAATCGGGGGCATTTTCGAAGTGCTCTTTGAATAAAGAAGATGTCACCATTTTACGAAACCGTTCGAAATTTTCGGCTGTCAAATCGCTTGATCGATCAGGTGCTTCCTTTGATGACTCGCTTTCCTCCTGAGCAGCTACAACCTCCTCCCACGAACAATCATTTTTATTTTCCTTGAAAAGCGGGGGGAGTTGGCGATGATCACCAACGAGAATTGCTGTTCTGCCCATTAAAAGAGGCATGATTATTTCAGGGGGTGTTGCCTTACTAACTTCATCTACGATCACAACATCAAAGTAAATATGTCCGGCCTCCTCGAGTATTCGTCGGTTTTCTGTACATGTCACGCCTACTACGTTGCAGGATTTAATGTAAGTTGAGAGGAATTTCGCCTGATCGGAGCGAATAGTTTCAGTATTTGTTAAGTCGGAGACCCATTTTTCCAAGATTGGTGCCCAATCCGACCGAAATATCCGAGAAACATCGATTTGCTTCTGAATATCTTGAAGGTTCTGGGCTACTGCCGAACGAACAAGAGGGAAAGCTTCAAATGACAGGATTTTATCATTTTGATGCTGCAATTGATCTTTCATTAGATGAATAAGTCGAGCTTCCTTATCTTTACGCTGTGATGCTAACTCCGCTGCTTTATGTGAAAGTTCCTTTAGTCGCCCTTCCAGCCTGTGAATCAACGTAGGGTCTTGTTGAGTGGCACTCAATCCGGTTAGATATTCCCCAGTTGCCTGTCGACATTTGTCAAGGCCCGTTATGACCTGCTCTTGTGTACTAAAGATTGCAGAAACAGCTTTTTCTAGTAAAGCTACCACCTGAATTCGTGTAGCTTTGGGTTCGGTCAACGCAAGATGCGCTGGGCTATCACCATTGGAGCCATTGAACACTCGCTCGTAGAGATTGCGGTCGAGTCCAGAACCACGGCGTTTAATATCCTTAATCTGCTTCTGGATAGATTGCCATTCCGAAAGTTTGCTTTCGTCATCGACCATCGCTTGTTGCGCAACCTGAAGTTTTCGGTTTAACTCTTCAAGCTGAATCGCATCGTGCGTGGTCATCACAGTATGTGAATTGGTAGCTTTTAGACGGGCCAAGTCCCCCTTAATATGTGGTAGATCTAAGAGAATTCCTCGCCATTCTCGGAGAATTGCAACCGCAAACTTTGCCTTGTCAGCCATTTGCCCGTAATCATAATCAGCCCAGAATCGATTCACTCGAATTCCAACTTCCACAAGCTTGTCGACAGCCTTTACCACAGACTCAAAATAAATACGTAGTACCGCATCTGGTAGCCGTCCAGACCAATCTTGGTCTCGAGCCAGAAAGTCCACAAATGCCAAGGCGTCCTTTCGAGCGGATTCGACATCTCTAAGTTGCTCAGTTTCAACGCGGTAGGTCACCAATTCGGCCTCGCCGATGGCGATGTCTGAGGTGACTGCCGCTTCATCCTGCCGGAGGATTCCGATGTCGTTGGTCAGGAGGTTAGCGTCCGCTAGCCACTTGGTCAGGGTTGCGTGATGGTGGTCCACTTTGTTCCAGGTGTCTAAGGTGCGTTGACGGCATGTCTCGGCTATGGAGTGGTAGTATGTTTGTAAAACATTTGCCTGAATAAATGGATTGTTGAATTCCCCTTTCTTACCAAGGCGAACAGCTCGGATCGCTGGTGCGTGCGCAAGTCGTTCAAGGGCATTATCGACCGCGAGGTTTGCCTGCGAAACAACGAGGACCTTTTTCCCTTGTCGAACGAATTGCCATATCGCCTCTGCGATCATCGTTGTCTTACCTGTTCCAGGTGGACCTTGAACCATGGCTAAGTCCGGTGTGCTGATCATCTTTCGCACGGCGAGTTTTTGGTCATCGTTCAGATCGGTACGGAACCACTGGTCACCGGCAATATTTATTAATTTGTTAGGAACATTAGCAGCTTTGATATCAAAGATGTAGGACGAAAGAAGAGGCGCATACCCTGACTGCTTTTCAAGGATTTCTAACTCGCGTCGTTGCCGTCGGACGAGAGAGAGGTCGCCCCATATCGACGAAGCTAAAAATCCCATTGGTGGCAACAGGCTGAGAAAATGAGATTGTGCCTCTTTCACGTCGGTGCCACCATCAGTCATTGCGTCGTATTCGTTTTGTGCATCATCCGACAGCCTAAAATTCACGGTTGCATAAAACGGTTGTTCCCAAGGCATTCCTTTCGTATTAATATCGGGAGGTGGGGGCAATTCTTCGTAACCTGTGAAATCACCCAACTCAGCTCCACGCCCTTTGTAGGCATCGTTATATTGAAATTCCCAATGGTCTTTAGAGTAGGGGAGGCCGAATGCGCGTATTTCGCCATTTCGAAATGTGCTGCGAGCACTCTCGAAAGATTCTTTGTTCTTGGCAACTACAACAAGCCTGTATTGCCCATTAATTCCAAAACCATGTTTAAGAAATCTCAGTCCTGCTAGGTTGGCTAAGATGATTCGCTCTTTCCAATCTAGGTAGGCAAACCAATCTTTCAGATGTTCCTGAGTTTTAACAGATATCAACGGGAGCGACTTTATGAAATCCAATGTCATAACGTTTTGGTGAGGTACTGATCTGGGATAAACAGGATTGGATTGGGAGAACACAACCGCTGTAACTTCGCGTTCAAAGGGGCGAATATCGGCATTTGATAAATCTTCAATGCGAACGACACTCAGCACAGTATAAACATCATATCTGTTGTCCTTAATTTGGACTTTGACAGCAAGGGTAAACCCGCTTGGTAGTATCTGTTCGAGTCTTGGTCCGATAGTCTTCGGGCGGATACATAGGCGGGGTAGATCTGGTGCAAAACTGAGATTGCATACCGCATATGATTGAGTGAAACCGTGAGGGAAAAACGACTCTACGAAGTGTGTTAATAGATCAGCATCTCTCGGTAAATCGGGAAAAAGGGTGTTGTTATGCTTTCGGCGGATAGCAGACAGTTGTGTCCGTAGTCCATCTGAGTTTCCTCGCCCGCTCAAATCATCTTCCGAATAACGATCAAAATCGAAATACAGATTGCCGACCACCTTACCGATTTTTGATTCTTGAACTTCTTGCCTAAAATCGGCAGTTGTGCCAGTCCCCCAGGTCTTATCACTGTCAGTTTGTATATCTGATTTTGTTGATTCCTTCTGTGCAACATTGCCCATAGCCTGATGGAGTTGCATGACGAGTGCATTGCGTGTTCGTTCGACATCAGTGCACGAGAACGGTAGTGAAAGTTCAATTCCATGAGTTGTAACAAACTGTTTAGCCGTTTCTTGCATGGTATTTAGAGCATCAGAAGCCAAATCTTCACGTTTCTTGTAATCTGCCAACTGCGACTCTAAAAAAGCATCCTTATTTTTGAGCAAATTTTCCCAAGTTGAATTGGCTGATTCCATCTTCTCTTTGAGGGTAGTTAGATCCGTTTCTAACCTAAGAACTGTTGATTGGGCGTCCTGCCGTGCTGTATCGGTTTCGGAAATTATAGTTGCTCTTTCCCGTTTTTCGGCTGTCTCCCCAGCAGTAAGCCGCATGGCTAGGATCGAATTTTTTTTATTCTCAATACCATCGATCTTCCCATGTTCATCTGCGACCGATTCTTCAGCACGAGCTAATTCTTCAACCAACAGTTTTGCTCGCCGTTGATATTCTGCGTATTGTCGTTCTTGTTCAGCAAATACCGCTGCGGCAATGATTGCGTCTTTGTCAGATAAAATGGCGCTGTGGGCTGATTTTGCTTTAACTATGGATTCTGCAATGGCTGAAAGTTTAATGTTCAAACCTTCATTCTGAGCTTTCCCAGCTTGCTCTGTCCTGATGAAGTCTGTGAAAAAACTATTCCACCAAGCCGGCGAACTTAGGCGCTTCCAGAGATCTCCTGATTGTGATTCCTTTAATTTCTTGGCATTTTCTTGTGCCTGCTCGACTTTTCGATTAACTGCTGCCAGATTCTGGTTTGCAGTATCCTGTGCAGTGATGAGTTCGGTTATCTTTCTCTTGGCTTCTGCGGTTTTTGCGTAATAGTCCTTCATTGCTTTATCGGCGGCTTGGTCGAGGATTGGCTTTAAATGGGGCGGAATTTTCCCATTGGTAAATATTGCAACCGAAGTGTTAACCAATTCCAGTTCTGCCCTAGTTCCCGTTATCCGTAAGACGAACTCATCTAGGCGTTGCTGGGTCATATTACGCTCATTTGCAATCTCCTTAAGAGTATCATCATAAGGCTTGTGAGCTACTCCTATCTCTTCACAAATGCGCTTGGTGTCGGCCTCAGTAAAAAGACCAGAAATAAGGTCGTGCATTCGCTTCTGGTAAGCTTGAAGACTGGTTTTTGATTTTTCTAGAGAATCAAAGGCTGATTCAATTGCCTTTTCGGTATCGCACCTGAGCTTTTCTGCATCATTAGTCTTTTTGGTATAAATACTTTGTACCTTTTTTTCAGCCTTTTTTAATTTTTCGGTTGCCTCAGTTGCTTCTAATTCAAGGCGATTTAGGTCTTTACACAAAGTAAGTAACTCTTCACACGCTCGAATTTGAATGTTAAGCGTTGCTTGGCAATAAGAAGAAGTTTCAGCAACTTTTGGTATTAAAGAGCCATTATTCATGGTATTTTCAGTTTGTTTATTTGTGTGCTTCAAAGCGTTTATCTTGTCAGTACTTTGCTAAAAATGGATTTTTTATCTTATAGTGTGCAGTCTTTCAAATCCTGACTGCCCTTCCAAAAGTTTTACCTTTTAATGAATGCGTAAAAAGGGCAGGTTACTACACTTGGGATTAGCTTTGTTAAAAATATTCCCCTCATTAGCACAAGGAGACTAGTTAATACCATTACGGTAAAAAGGGTAAATAAATTATTCATTTTTCATCCTGGGCAATAGGGACTCATATGAAGTATCTATCATAATTAATGGGTTTTCCTTTTGCAATTAAAATTCAAACTAAACAAATAATATCGTGTCCTTATTGACAAAAAATCTTTCTTGTATGATTTTTTAGCTTTGGGTTTTAATACCTCTAGGGAGAGCAATCAATGTTGATTTATCAAAAACCAAGAACTAGAAAACTTTAGAAAGATATCATTAATGATTGTCGGGATAGCGGCCAATTCCTCCGGTCTTATTTCCTAAGGCGCGGACTCTCAGAAGGAACAGTTGGTAAATCGATTACAGTTATAATCCGTATTTTAAATTTATTGTTTCCAGAAAGTGACACTCCTGAAATAATTGGCAAGTATTTGGGCATTTGAATGTCAGGAAGTCAGCAAGTCTCATTAAACTTGATTTGTCTAATTCCTGCTTTACCAAGCTTTAGTCCAAAAGATCACCTTTCCTTTTAACACAGGGGTATCTGAAGCTTGCTTATCAAATAAGTTACCGTCGCGGAACTATTTCTTGATGGTTAGGCCTATGTGGTACCAAGGTAAGGCACGGAAATAATTGCTTTTCCCAAAATTTTGTTAAACATATTGCGAGATCGATTCCAAAAAATGTAGCTTAAGCGTTCCGGAAAATGTTAAAGCGCCGAAGTGTGACTAAGCCAATGCCCTTTGGGAGTCGGCCCATAAAAAATAAAATTTTTATAAGAAAATATTTTTGAGAATAGCTGACTTTAATTTGTTATCAATGGTTTTTGTTTTTTGAGTCGCTTTGTAAAATTAAACCAAACGGATGAATTTCTGTTCTTATAGGAGCATTTCATGAAAAGTAGTTTTACAACGTTTTTCACTTTTGCATCATTTCTTATGCTTGCATTTGCATCAATTCAAATAGTACCACTCGTCTTAACTTAAATAATGTGGCTCAAGAATTGACAAAAAATTTTATAATCAAACTTTAGCCGCAAAGTTATTTAGTAAAAATGTGTTAATCCTTCACCTGTAAACACTAAAGAAATGGAAGTAAAAGTCATTCGCTTCAAACTATTACCAGCATCAAGTAATAGTGGGCAGGTATCGAAAACTTTAACGAAAGCTTTGACAGTGGTAATCGTTGTTGTTTACGAAGGATGCCAAACGGTGAATAAATTTAAGAATATAGGAGAAAAATTTTTTAATGGTTTTATAACTTAACAATATTGAAAAGTTAGTCGTACTTAAAACGTAGCAGTTTGAATAGTAAGATTTACAGGGTCGATTCATAGTGTATAAGTTGGAGCCGAAGGCGGTACATAGAGGGTTGGTCAGGCATTGGCGCAAGGCCCGGATGGTTTGAGCAAGACTGAGCTTGGCGGAAACATATTCGTTCCTTGGGTTCTTACACCGTCGCATGGACAACTACTCTTTCATCTGTTCTTTCAGCGCCAACAGTTCGGTAACGGTCATGGCCAAGAGCGACTAGTGGAGCTCCGCCTGTATAATTAGTAATCAAAAACACTTTAAGGTTCTTAGCATCAGCAGGGATTGAAATCTGGCATGTAATTAGTACAATTAAATTAGAATATTGGGCGATTTCCCGTAATCCCAAATAATTAATATCAATATTATGAATTTAATTAAAGACAATGGAAACTGGGTAGATTTAAATATACTGATAAAACAACGTACAATTAAACATTATTCGTTTGATTTTTGGAATACAATAGCATTTTCTAATCCTCAATTCAAAAAAGAAAGAGCTATTTATATAAGTGAATTTTTTCACTTATATAATAAAGAATTAGAAATAAATTCTGCATTTTCATTAATTGGTGAGGAATATAATTTTCATATGGAGAGTCAATTAGGTGTTATTTCTCCTGAAAATTTACACTTAAAACTTGTTAAAAAACTTAAATGCAACAAAGAATTTGATATTAAAAAAATAGTTGAGGATATAGAACTTTTGTTTTTAAATTATCCTCCAATAATTTGCACTGGATTTCTTAATTTTTTGGAATTGATTGATAGTGGAAACAAAACAATTTCAATTACAAGTAATACTGCTTTTATTTCTGGTAGCGTTATTGAAAAATTTCTAGAGAGCATTGGTTTGCTAAATAAATTTAAATTCTGTTTGTTTTCTGACAGAGAAAAGTATGGAAAGCCTCATAAATCCATATTTGAAAAAGTATATTTAAAAAAGAAGGAATTTGAACCAGGAATCAATTTAAATGAAATAATTCATATTGGTGATAATCTAAACACAGATTATAATGGCGCTAAAAATATAGGATTTCAAGTTTTTCATTTGAGTCCTGATAATTCGTATACTTATCCCCGTTATGCATTAAACTCTATTAATGATATTAGTAAAGTGTCTTTTTCACCGCAGGATTATAGTCGATTCAAATTTGGTGATTGTTTAGTTGCAGAAACATTCGCAAAAGAATTATTTGATTTTTTTAAAATCCAACTATTAGATGATGTATTAAAAGGTACACAATCAATTATTATTTATCCTAGTCCGTATGCTCATATTCCGACTTCAAGCTATTATTTAACATCTGAATTTTATAAATTATTTGCAAATTACTTAAATTCTATTAAAGGGAGCCTAATAAAAGTTAAATTGGGTAAAATTAATCGCACCCAATCCTACACAGAAGATTACGGAGCCATGAATGCAATACAGAGATTTGATTTAATTAAAAATGATACTTATAAATTTTTTAATGAACCAGAAATAAATAGTTTATGTATTTTTATAGATGATATTTCTATTACTGGGACTCATCAGAGAGTAATTGAAAACATGATGAAAAATTGCAATTATACAAACAAAAGCATTTTTTTATATTTCGCTAAATTAGATAATTCACAAATTGAAGCATCTTTTGAGAATGATTTGAATTTTGCATTTGTTAATTCCATTGAAAAGTTGATTGAAGTTATTCTTTCTGATACTTTTAAAATAACTACTAGAACTACTAAGTTTATTTTAAGTTTGAAAGATGACGAATTTAATTTACTAATAAAATCAATCTTAAAATACAAAAAATATGAAATTATTTTTTGTTTTTATACCAATGCTCTTTTGAATAATTACGAAATAATAGAAATCTATCAAAACAATTTGAGGACACTTCATTCATTTTTGAATAATTTAATACACAATCATACATTATGCAAGAATTATCCGTAAGCACTCTGTAAAGCGCAGATGTCAAAAAGCGAATTAAATCAGCTAGGTTTAAATTACTTTATTGGCAAAAGTGTGTGGAGTTGATCTTCAGGAGTAGTTGGTAGCTTAGTCAGCGTATCCCGTAGATAAGTCCAGGGATTGATTCTGAACTGTTGGTAGGTGGCGATAAAGTTCGACAGAATGGCTAACGACTTTCCACCTTGATCAGATCCCAAAGAACAACCAGTTTTTTCTTCCAATGGCAAACGGCTTGACCGCTCGTCCATGAATATATTTATTGATAGCTAAATTACCATCACAAGTGTAAATGTTCAACGCTTCCCACTGATTTAAGCTGTAGTTGATAGCTTCTGCTATTGGGCCTTTGGCAATACTTCAGTCCGTTTTTTTTAAATCAAGATTTCAATTCTTATAAACAAGGCGCCGTTTTGCTTTGTCTTAGCTTTGCGCGTGCAGATAAGTCCAGAAGTTTTCCTTCATGTTCAATTGCATAAAGCGAACGGTTCCGTGCAACAGATTTGTGGGCAGGCCCAACGCAAGTTTTTTCCGCTTCGATAAACTTGCGCCTTGCATGAGACCAACACCCAACCTCGACAACTGCGCCTTCTTCGAAAAAGCCGTTGTAACCGGGGTAAGCGTCACATTGTAGATAACCTCGAAATCCTTCGAAAATTCCTGCGGACCATTCCGACATCGATCGGGGGTTGAGTCGTGCACCGTTCCACCTGGCGATACATAAACCAAAGTCGCTCGACTATGCGTCTGACCTCAGCTTTGCCCTAGATGCTAATGGCAAGTTGATCAGCGAAACTGGCTTCAAAGTTGGCGATGTTGGTTCAATGATAAATTGTAAAGGGGTAGAGCAAATAGTCGATGGTTTAAGATATTTTGATCTTCATAAAGATGTTTCCTTCTTGACATTTATTTGTAAGGACTTAATTTATAGACTATCCAATACCTAAAGTTTGGAATAAAAAGAAATTATATTGATAGCTATACGATCATAATTTCCATTGTATTAAAAGTTGATATTCATGTAAAAAGTAAAATTAATAGTCTTTAGAGCAGCAGTGGATTGATGCCGCTTGCCCAACTGGCATTAAGGCTTGCTTCGTGTGTAAAATTTCAAATAGTTATTATTTCGCATCGGAATTATTTCTGATACTAATTTATAAATGGAGAACCAATGTATTGTTTAAGTTGCAAAAATAGCGCCAGCACTCAAAAAGTTAGTTCAATTTATTTAGCAGGTACATCAGAAACTTATTCATCTGGTAGCGCATATACCACTTTCAAACAAAATAATTTGCACCAGAATCAAGATTTGTCCGCTCATACTAACAGCAGTTCTTATTCCTCGTCTCAAACAAAATTGGCCCAGTTGTGCTCCCCTCCCGCTGCCAAATTAAATCCTTTTTTGTTGTTTTTGGTTTTGCTTTTTATTGAGTTTGTTTTTATTAATATATTTGGATTATTTCGTTTAAAATTATTGTTTCCTATTTGGATTATTATTCCTGTACCTTTTGTTTACTATAATTTAAAATGGAATAAAAATGTTTACCCTCTTATTTACAAACAGTGGGAAAAAAAATATTATTGTCACAAATGTGATTTGTTTTTGTAATTTTCATTTTTGAAGAAGTGTGAGTTTTTGGTAATCAAGGGTCAGCTAGCGATTTATAAAAATTGTCCGAATTGTTTTGCTAGGCTTAAAATGATCGTTGCTAATTTTGGTTAACCTTTTGTGTGTCCAAAATGTGAAACTAGCTTTATTTAAAATACTGGTTGTGATATGTCAAATATAAAAAATACTTTGAAATTTAAGTGGAATGGAAATGTTGATTTATTTGATAAAACCACTTATGGACCATCGGAAGTAGTTTTTCTTTTATGGCTTACTTTGGCTTTTATTTGGTTCTTTTATATATTATTCGGTCCATCCAGCGATATAGGGGGAAAAGCTAGCGTAGACAAAATTGGGCTTGGAGAATCCCATGGCCAAAGAGATAGTATGTTACGCCTTAAGCAAGAAGAAGATAAAGCATTGCAGTTGGAAGTGTTTCGCTTACACCAGAAGAAAGAAGAGAGAGCTAGGCTAGATAAAATAGTCGTCGAAGACTCCAGCAGGGAAATCGATATGGATCTGGTTATCATTCCTGCGGGAAAATTCCTGATGGGAAGCCTAGGTAAAGGTCATGAAGTTAAAATTACAAAATCTTTTTATATGGGTAAATACGAAGTCACGCAGGAACAGTGGATAACGGTAATGAAGAATAACCCTAGTACAAAATCCAAATCGGCCAGTTTGCCCGTGACAGATGTCTCTTGGACCGATTGCCAGGAATTCATTTATAAACTGAACGATAAGACGAAAGGTGGCTATCGCCTGCCCACGGAAGCAGAGTGGGAATATGCATGCAGGGCGGGAACAACAACAGCGTATTCATTTGGAAATGAGATAACACCTCAGGATGCAAATTATGGTGACGTGGCAGTGGGCAGAATAAAGGCAGTTGGAAGTTACAAGCCAAATGCTTTTGGCTTGTATGACATGCACGGCAATGTCTGGGAATGGTGTCAAGATTGGTTTGGTGCGGGATATTATGCGAATTCCCCCTATGAAGACCCCCAAGGGCCAGCGACGGGAGAAGGCCGTGTATTCCGTGGGGGGTCTATCGGTGACAGTGCATCTTTTGCCTTTTCTTCAAACCGAAACTACAACCCGCCGAATATTCAGAGGAGTTACCTCCTCGGGTTTCGTTTGGCGAGGACAAAATAACAACTGCTAGCCTCATAAAGATTTAAAAGCCTGCCGGGGTTTGAAAATGATAAATAGTTGTCCCTTAAAAACCCATTTCTGGCAACTTTTCCAAATCAAGCCGAAGCAATTAAGGTTGCCATATGGTTTCTGCCCGTGAGCAGATTGCAAAGAGCCACCTTGAGGCAGCTAGAATATATGAAATAAAAAAAATGAGACATCTTCACAATTGCTACTTAATGTTTAGAGGCCCCTGTGTAATTATAAATGTTTGCAAAAACCAAACAAATATTTTTAAAGAGAACCAAAATACTGCGACTCCTACAGGTAAGAAAAGTGCAAAACAAACCATCCTTGTTAACACTGTTCGAAGTGAGTCGTTATCCCCAAGTTCATAATTTGTGACTAGGATGTGGCATGTAATTTTCTTATTGATTTGGTTCTTCATTTTGTGACCGGTCGGTAAAAACCCTTCTTGCATGACATGTTAGCCTTGGAGTTTTCAATAACTCTAGGGAGAACAACGAATGTCGATTGATCGAAAACCCAGAACAAAACAACGTTGGCGAGATATCATCAAGGATTGCCAAGAGAGTGGCCAATCTATCCGGTCTTATTGCTTAAGGCGTGGAATTTCAGAAGGAGCATTTCATTACTGGCGCAAGAAATTACCCCATCAAGCAGAACCAAAACTAAACCAGTTCATAACCCCAACCTTTGTGCCAGTGCGTTTGCTGAACCCAACAAGTTTCTGCATCAAGGTGCATTGCCCATCGGGCCATCTGGTATCCATCGCAGGCGTGGACGGCCAAAATTTAGCAGCAGTATTCGCATCTTTAGAGGGAGACTCATCATGCTAAATTTGCCTAACTCCAATATATTGCTGTGCGTTGAACCAACA
>CAXNFS010000013.1:0-23377 GCA_964201235.1 Gemmataceae bacterium
CGGGCGCAGGATTGGGCAGCGGCATTTCAGATCAGGATTACCTCAAGCATGGCGCAACTATAATTGCAACACGCGAAGAAATCTGGTCAAGGGCAGACCTTATCGTAAAAGTCAAAGAACCCATGGAAGCAGAATGGCCGTTGATGCGAAAAGCTCAGGTTATTTTCACTTATTTCCACTTCGCTGCAGATGAGAAACTCACGCAAGCTGTCATGAAAAGCGGAGCGACCGCTGTTGCTTATGAAACCATCAAAGATTCATCCGGGCACCTACCACTGCTAACCCCAATGAGCGAAGTCGCAGGAAGAATGAGCATTCAAGAAGGTGCAAAATATTTGGAAAGGCCATTCGAAGGAAGGGGAATACTGTTGGGCGGAGTTCCCGGGGTGGCACCTGCAAATGTTGTTATTTTAGGGGCGGGTGTTGTTGGGGCAAACGCTGCCAAAGTTGCAGCGGGGCTTGGCGCAAATGTAACTTTGCTAGACATCAACCTAGACCGTCTTAGATACCTGGACGATGTTATGCCTAAAAATGTGACCACCTTGTTTAGTGATAGGCACAGCCTAAGGCACAGCCTTGCGACTGCAGATCTTTTGATCGGTGCGATTTTAATCCCCGGAGCGAAAGCCCCTCATTTGGTAAAACGAGAAGATCTTAAAATAATGCTCCCCCGTGCGGTGATTATCGATGTTGCAATTGATCAAGGTGGGTGTGTGGAAACTTCAAGGCCTACTACACACCACCAACCAACATTTATTGTTGACGATATTGTTCATTACTGCGTAACAAACATGCCCGGTGCGGTAGGAAGAACCAGCACCTTTGCTCTGACAAATGTTACACTGCCTTTTGTACTTCAACTTGCAAAGATGGGGATTGAAGGGGCTGCTGAAAAAAGCCGCCCCATCGCCTCTGGTATCAATATTTTCGAGGGCAAAATAACCAACAGCGCTGTCGCCCAAACCTTTGGCTTGCCATTCTTTCCGATTGCAGGATCAAACTAATGCCGATTGATGCACCCAAAGAAGATAACTTTTATATTTCCGTAAGTCAGCTAAACACCTTGGCAAAAGACTTGCTTGAAGGACAATTCCCACCCCTCTGGATAGCTGGAGAAATATCAAATCTCTCTAAACCTGCATCTGGGCATGTGTATTTTTCGCTTAAAGACGAACAAAGCAGCGTAAGGGCAGTGATATTTAAAGGTCATGCACTAAGGCATGGCCGCAACCTGCAGGAAGGAAAAAAAATCATTCTTCGGGGCAAACCCAGCCTCTACGCTGCGCGGGGTGAGTTTCAAGTCATAGGCGAAGATGTAAAACTTATGGGAATTGGTGAGCAAGAACTTCTTTTAAGGCAACTTAAAGAAAAACTGAAAGCCAAAGGGTACTTCAATCAGGAAAGAAAAAGGGCGATCCCTCTTTTCCCGAATAGGATCGGACTAGTCACAAGCGCAACAGGTTCAGCTGTACGCGACATGCTTGAAGTGCTTGGAAAACGATGGCCGATGGCAGAAATCTGGATTTCTCCTGCAAGAGTTCAAGGCGACTCCGCACCCTCTGAAATAGCGAATGCAATAAAACTACTTAACCGCTCCAGCCTGATTGAAAATTTCAAAATAGATGTAATGGTGGTTGGCAGGGGAGGGGGCAGTTCTGAAGATTTGTATGCCTTTAATTCCGAAATTGTTGCAGATGCACTTTTCGAATCTTTGATCCCAACCGTTAGTGCAGTGGGTCATGAAGATGATTTTACACTCGCAGATCTAATTGCAGATTTAAGGGCAGTCACCCCCACCGAAGCTGCCACCAGAATTTCACCTAACCAACACGAAATTGCGGATCATCTAGAAGCTTCAGCAGAATACATGCATCAGTCTATAGATCTAAAAATCCAGAAGTTTCATCAGCATTTAAAATTGCTCTCAACACGAAGATGTTTGCAAAAGCCATTGGATTA
Organism: Gemmataceae bacterium; assembly: GCA_964201235.1. Classification (GTDB taxonomy): domain Bacteria; phylum Planctomycetota; class Planctomycetia; order Gemmatales; family Gemmataceae; genus UBA969. The sequence goes on from CAXNFS010000013.1 coordinate 1,960, forward strand.
TTTGAATCAAAAATCGCAACGCTTTGACGACACGATCGAAAAGTTCAATCGTACTTCAAGCACCTTTATGCGCAAAAAAACAGAGAAAATCGCATTCTTCATTGAAAAGCTGCAAGCACTTAGCCCGCTTAATATCCTTACGCGGGGCTACAGCATTACCATGAAGGCAAAACAATTTGAATCTGATAAAGCAACAGTCATTTCTTCTGCAGAATCTTTGGCCCCAGGCGACTTGCTTTGTACTAGGCTGCACAATGGAACTGTTATCAGCGAAGTTAAAAACATCGAAACCTAATCACTAATTTGAGACTTAAAACACCATGGCAATCAAAAAAAATACAGCACAAAAATTCGAAACCTCACTCAAAGATCTTGAAGAAATTGTAAGAGAACTCGAAAACAGTCAGATCGATCTTGATGATCACCTTAAACTTTACGAAAAAGGCATTCGCCTAATTCAAAGTTGCCAACTTAGCCTCAAAGAAGCTGAACAGAAAATTCAGCTATTAAGTGGAGTTGATGCTTCAGGGCAACCCCTTTTGCAAAAATTCAACCACGAATCCACTGAAGGAAAAGAGCAACAAGGATTGTTTTCAGTGGAAAAAGACAATTCACCCAGTTAACTTGATCGACAAAGCTTGCCTGATCGCTATTATTTCACAATTGCTTAGGCGAAGCTTGCAAAGGTGTACTATACCTGTTGGCTGTGACCTAGGAATTAATGCTAGTATGCATTCCTGAAATTTGCCGTTGGGACTTAAGGAAACAAGTGTGTTGCAAAAGATATCCAAGGATCAGGATAATTTCCTCAGTGTTTGGAAAACCCTAGCATCCAAAGTTGATACTCATTTAAGCAATTGCCTTCAGCAGCAAGAAGGTATGCCTGTTCGTTTATTAGAAGCAATGCGCTATAGCGTGCTTGCCCCCGGTAAAAGGCTAAGGCCTGTCCTTGTATTACTGGCATCAAACGCCTTCGGTTTTGAAAACACAAACCCATGGCCTGCAGCCTGTGCTGTAGAATTTATTCATGCTTATTCTTTGATTCACGACGATCTTCCTGCTATGGATGATGATGACTTAAGGCGTGGCAGACCAACTTGCCATAAAGTCTACGGTGAGGCCTTGGCAATTCTTGCAGGCGATGCGCTTCTTACAAAAGCCTTCGAAGTGCTGGCAAAGAGTTACCCAGCCCTAGCCGGTGCAGAATGCTGTTTAGAATTAGCAAAAGGGGCGGGGGCCAGCGGAATGGTTGGGGGCCAAGTAGAAGATTTAGCGTGGGAAGGAAAACCCGGAGTGCGGGGCGAAGATCATCCTAAAGAGGCAACTATAGAGCACTTAAAGAATTTGCACGATCGAAAAACAGGAGCTTTGATTCGGACAAGTCTAAAATTAGGGGCTATTGTTTCATTTGCTAGCCAAAACCGAACTCCCCCTGAAGATTTGTTGCAGATACTTGATAATTACGGTCAAAACATAGGGCTTGCCTTTCAAGTAACTGACGATCTTCTCGATGTTCTAGGAAAATGCGAATCTGCAGGAAAACGAGTTGGAAAAGATGCGCAAAAGGGTAAACTAACATATCCCGGTTTATTGGGGATTGAACAGAGTAAGCTATTAGCTGTAGACCTTTGTAAAAATGCGCAGAATCTGGCAAGCCAACTTGGCCCCAACGCTGCTCCTCTAATTGATTTGGCGGATTACCTTGTTTCACGCGATCATTAGGTATAATGAAAACACATCTGGCAATCGACGCCGGGTTTTAGGATGCACAAAGGATAGTTGCAATGCATAGAATTCTTCCGAAAATTAAAGGCCCCGAAGATCTTAAACTTCTTGACCACCAGGAGCTCGAAATCCTATGTCAAGAGATGCGAGACGAATTAGTCCGAGTACTAAGTTTAAGACCTGCGCATTTTGCCAGCAATTTGGGCGTGGTTGAATTATGCGTCGCCCTTCACTTAAGCTACGATTTCACAAAAGACCGCATCATCTGGGATACCGGGCATCAGATTTATCCCCATAAATTAATTACGGGCCGTTATCGAAATTTTGATACCATCCGCACCAAGGGTGGTCTGATGGGTTACCCTAATCCCGCAGAAAGTGATTTCGATCTTTTTATGACGGGCCATGCTGGCTGCAGTCTTTCTACCGCTCTTGGATTAAAAGTCGGCGACGACCTCAACGGGAATACCGATAGGCACAGTATCGCAGTTATAGGCGATGGGGCACTTCCTTCGGGGATTGTTTTTGAAGCACTTAATAACGCTGGCGGCCTTGATAAAAATCTCCTCGTTATTCTTAACGATAATGAAATGTCGATTTGCCCAAGAGTGGGATCGCTCGCAAAATGCCTTGATCAAGCAAGATTAACCTCGCTTTACCAAGATTCAAAACGACAAATAAAAGACCTTCTGGAAAAGATTCCATTCGGCAGCGTCGCCAAACAAGCACTTGAACAACTAAAAGACGGACTCAAAGCGTCTTTAATGGGCGGAAGATTGTTTGAAGAGTTTGGGTTTCGCTATTTTGGTCCAATTGATGGCCATGACTTACCCGGAATGCTCAAATGGTTTGCGAATATCAAAGAACAAAAAGGTCCAATCCTTCTGCATGTGCTCACCCAAAAAGGATGTGGGGTACCTCAGGCAAGTGAAGATCCTGTTACATTTCATACACCACCGGTTTTCGAAAAAGTTGGCCCAGAGCGAACCCTTATTTCAATGAAAGTCGGAGGCAGTAAAGGTTACACCGATGCTGTTAGCTCTAGCATTTTTAAAATCATGCAGGAAAACAAAAAAGTGTGCGTGATCACTGCAGCCATGTGCCAAGGAAACAAACTAGAGAAGATTCGAGAGGTATTTCCCGAGCGATTCTTTGATGTGGGCATTTGCGAATCCCATGCAGTCGCATTTGCAGCGGGTCTCGCCAAAACTGGCAATCGCCCTATCGTTGATATTTATTCAACATTCTTACAGCGATCTTTTGATCAGGTTTTCCAAGAAGTATCTTTACAAAATCTACCTGTACTCTTTTGCTTGGATCGCGCGGGAATTACCGGCCCCGATGGCCCTACCCATCATGGAGCTTTTGATAACACCTACATGCGGGTTTTCCCAAACATGACTGTGATGGCTCCTGGTGATGAACTTGATGTTGAACCAATGATGCGCCTTTCGCTGGATCATAATGGCCCGACGGTTATTCGATACCCAAAAGCTAATCTAGAGCGTATTAAACGCGATTTTGTTCCCCTTGAAATTGGGCAAGCAGAAGTCCTTGAATGGGGCGATGACATCACCCTTATTGGCTATGGAACCCTGCTTGGCGAGTGCTGCAAAGCTGCTGAGATTTTGCGCGAAGAAGGCTTCCAAGTTGGTATTATCAATGCCCGATTCTTAAAACCATTAGATAAAAACACCTTGTTTAAAGCCATGGAAGAATCCAACTTGGTAGTTACCGTAGAAGAAGGATCTTTAGAAGGTGGGTTTGGCAGTGCGCTTCTTGAAGCTGCCAACTCTGCAGGTATTGAAACCCGCAAGCTGATTCGACTTGGGTTGCCCGATTGTTTTGTCGAACATGGCGAAAGAACTGAACTTCTTCATGACCTGGGGCTTGATGCCATCGGCATAGCCAACACTGCAAAGCAATGGTTCGCCAAGGATGTAAGCGCCTCCAGACAAACCCTTGGAAAATAACTAACGGACCTCTACACTTGATGAAAATTTTCATCCTCGGAAATGCCCAGCGCCCTGGCGTGACAACCCAGTCAGAAAAACTTCTTCCCCTGCTTAAAAAGCACTTCGAAGTTGTGCTAGTTGATCTTGAGCAAAAAGAAGATCTATCTAAATATAAAGCTGATCTAACTTTGGTTTTAGGAGGAGATGGTGCAATCCTTCGTGCTGCCAGGCAAATGGGCTATAACCAAATCCCATTACTTGGCATAAACCTTGGACGCTTAGGGTTTTTGGCTGACTTGAATATTGCGGAACTAGAAGAGTGCATTCCTGAAATCGCCAATAGTAATTTCAGAATTACAAACCACCTTATGTTTGAATGTCTTACCAATGTAAAAGATAAATCTGGCCCCTTTCTGGGCCTTAATGAAATCTCAATCCATGCTGGTGCACCTTTCCATATGGTTGAAATTGATTTAATTGTCGATGAAGAAACCGTTTGCACCTATATGGCAGACGGCTTAATCATGAGCACCCCGATTGGATCAACGGCCTATAATCTTTCAGCGGGTGGCCCTATTTTAAATCAAGAAATTGAAGCGTTTGTCATCAACCCCATTTGCCCTCATGTGCTTACAAGCCGCTGCGTGGTAGATTCCTCTGCAAAAATTTATAACTTGGTCATGAACCGGGTAACTAAAGGGACCAGCCTAGTTATCGATGGGCAGGAAAAGATATCTCTCGTTAAAGGCTCCAGAATTACCTTCAAAAAAGCACCTGTCAAATTTCAATTAGCCAAGGTTGCTAATAAGAACTTTTATCGCACTCTTCGTGAAAAATTGAATTGGGGCGTACACCCAAACTACCGCATTGAAACCAACTAAACCTATGCATAACAACAACTTACACTGCATTAATGCAGTAGTTTCTGGTATGGTCCAGGGTGTTGGATTTAGACAAACTGTCCTTCAAATCGCCCAGCATTTCGAACTATATGGGCGGGTTAAAAACCTCCCAAATGGAACCGTTGAACTCTCGGCCGAAGGAGATAAGGAAAAGGTTGACTCGTTCTTAAAATTGGTACAAGATAGATTTCATGATAACATCACAGATATAAAGGTAAATATTATTTCTTCTCTTGGCTATGTCGACTATAACATAGATTATTAAAGTGCTACTTTTATCTATTTGTATGGTGTTTTGCTAATTAGTATGTCGGTTTTTCCCGAGGCTTGGATCTTATGAACTTATCGTTTCAACAATGGCTTATCGAATCAGGCTTTATTTGGGCCCAATTTTTAATCGCCATTCCTTGGATGATCACTCTTTTCTTCTCTGAAAATTACTCCAACGCCAAACCCAAAACCTTTGGATTATTGGGCACCTTGGCAACCATGTTTATTCTAGGTGCGATTTTCCCCCCAATTTTCCATACCTTCCTCCAAGAAACCAATAGCATCGAAACCGCTGGCAGAGTTTATGGAGGTATCTTTCAAACACAGCTTATACTTGATACCTTTGTTCTTACTTTTTTCGTCTTACTCAAAATCTGGCCTAAAGGTGGCGCTGTTGCACAAGCCGCTTTTCGTGAAGGCATCAGGCAACCTATGTTTTGGCTCCTTTCCAGCCTAGCCCTTTTTGCTCTGCTTGTTTCCCCTTTTATTCCTTACTTCACCTTCGGCGAAGATCTCATTATGGTTAAAGAGCTAGGCTACGACACCATCATGCTAGCAGCAGTGGTGTTCGGAACTTTGGCAGCAAGTATTTCGGTAAGTGAAGAAATCGAAGGCCGTACCGCAGTCACCCTAATGAGTAAACCGATTTCACGCAGGCAATTCCTTCTCGGTAAATTTGTTGGTATCCTCCTTTCCGCTTTCCTCATGTCCTCAATTTTGTTTGTCATATTTCAATCCATCCTACTTTATAAACATTGGCTCGACAGAATGGATCCTGTTTCCAATCCCGAATGGATTAAACTTTTTTTATCTAATTCAACTCTGCCATCCGAAACCAAAGACCTTATCAACGGGCTTGCCTTCTGGATACAACACACACTTGAAACCTTCCCAGGCCTAATTCTTAGCTTTTGCCAAGTCAGCGTTTTGGTTTCTATTTCCGTGTCGCTTGCAACTCGCTTGCCCATGGTTGTAAATCTTAGCACCGTGCTTGTTATCTATTTTCTTGCACACCTTACCCCTGTACTAGTAGCAATTGGTGAAAAAGCTAAAGCAACAGACCCTGATTCTCCAGTTTCGCGACTTCTTGGATTTATGGCGGGAGTCTTCGATTTATTCCTGCCAGGCTTGGAGTTTTTCCGGGTGGGGCCAGCCATCGTTGGTGATACGCCTCCAGATTTTATACCCTTTGCTATATATGTTTTGTCGGTCAGTTTCTACGGATTAATTTACACTACAGTTGCACTTATTGTCGGCCTGATTTTGTTTGAAGATCGAGATCTGGCTTAGTTAGTTTTTTCGCCATGGATTTGGCACTTACACGGGTGGGATATGCCCGAAATTATTAAACATGACCTGTTTTTTTTCAAACTTTTCAACTACCAATCCACCCATCGTTGGTTGCGTTATGTTGCGTTTTTTCTATCGTTTCTTAAATACTCAGCAATTTTATTTATCTTATTTCTTTGTTGGTGCACCTGCTTTTTCCTTTTTTCAGAAGCACTCCCATTCATTAAATATGAAACAGATTTAACCCCAGGGCCTAAAACTTCATCAGCATTTGTCAATCATTTTTGGGCCTGGATTTCGCTTTACGGTTGGGGCCCAAACCCACAAATTGCAATCTCCATACTCATACCCTCTTTCAGCTTTTCTTTTCTTGTAATCCGCTTATTGGAACAATCAATCTGTTTTTATGGCAAAGAAAAACAACTCTCCATATTACAAAAAGTTTTCTATCAAAATGATTTTTTAAAGTCCCAACAATCACTGTTAAACCATACAGGAAAAATCTCGGATGTAGACAAACTCATCGAAAAAACTGGCGAACTCTTTTTGCTTTACACCTCAAAAATACAACCAACTATTATTGCAATAATTCTTTTTACCACTGCAGGACTAATTGCAAACACAGCGCTTTTTCTTATATTTTCTGGGTTATTCTTCCTTATTCTTGCCATTCAGACAATTCTTGCAAACAAAATCAACCTCTTCCTTCAGGAACAAAAAAAATCTTCTACGATTGAATCAGTATGGTTTCTTAAACTTTACAATGTTATGTCCTTTTCTAAAGCTTTCGGACTTTCACACATATGGCTCGAAAAACTTTCCCTTGCATCTAACAAACATCTAAACACAAAATTAAGAATCAACCTCTACATCAACCTTGAACAACACCTCGGATATTTTTGCTTCATTTTATGCCTAGGAATTTACCTTCTGTTATCCGAAATATTCATCACCCTTAAAGTCACAAGCACACCCGATTTATTCATCTCAGGCTCGACCGCTTTCTTTACCGCTTTTTATTCAAAGCTATTGATTAACTGTAAAAACATAATGATTGAGAATTTCCCAGCAACAACGGAACTATTTAAAAAAATGGAAGACAAATCTGGATTTACACAACATCATGAAGGTTCACTTGCTTTCCCAATTTTCAAAACAATCCATTTAGATGCAATCTCCATTAAAAACTGTTTCAATAGCCCTTTAATCAACGATCTTACTCTTCATATCGATAAAAATAGCCGCATCGGTTTTGCTGGCCTTCAAAAAGAACAGCGAACAGCACTTGGCCTACTCTTATCATGCGCTCTTACCCCGGACATGGGCGAAATACGCTTCGACAACATCAATGCAAGAAGTTTAAACATCAATTTAATTCCAAAGGAAATTACTTTCGTCCCAGAACTCTTCCAAATCATGCCTGACACTTTTCAAAATATCATATGCAATTACTCACAAAATCCTGACTGGCCAAGAATGCTTGAGTCAGCAAAATCCACTAATATTCATGCAGCCATTCTTACCCAACCTGATAGTTACAATTTTTTTTATGACCCCGAAAACAACTCTTTTGATTCTGTTTTTCAATTTCTACTGGGCTTAACTCGATCCGTTTACCTAGACGCAAAAACACTTATCTTGGAAGAACCTCACAATCTTGATTCAACCCAAAACCAAGATATCATCAATGCTGTTTACGAAAAAACACTTGGAGGAAAAACTATTATTTTTCTCCAGGGAAGCGAAGCAACTCTGTCTACTTGCGATAAAATTTACTTTTTTCAAAATAAAAGGGTAATCTCTTCGGGTACACACAAAGCCCTTTCACAAGATTACCCTGGCTACCATTTAATCAATAATCTTTAAGAATCGGCACGATATAAGTTTGTGGCTCTCCACCTGTCACTTGAATTTTCTTGTCCCAATCCACAAAAACATTCACCTCACTCCGCACACCAAACTCTTCAAGATAAATCCCAGGTTCAATGGAAAACAAACTTCCAGGAAGAATCTTCCTCGTATCCAAGGTCTCTAATCCATCAATATTAGCACCATTCCCATGGGTTTCTTTCCCAATCGAGTGCCCAGTGCGGTGGCAAAAATATTCCCCATAACCAGCCTTAACTATCACTTCTCGCGTTACATTATCAATTTCCCAGCCTTCGATTGGCGTATCATCAGCAAAAGCTTTTTTTACTTTCTCAATTGCAGCGTCTCGCGCACGAGAAACAATATCAAAGATTTTTGTGTATTTTTCAGGTACAACCGTTCCAACAAATCCAGTCCGAGTAAGGTCGCTATAAATACCTTCAGGATCGTTTAACTTGGCCCACAAATCAACAAGGATAAAATCCCCTTCTTGGATCTTTCGATCTGTTTCGCTGGAAGTGGAATAATGCGGGTCCCCGCTATGCGAGTTGACCCCAACAATTGGAGCATGATCCGTAAACAAATTATTTCTGGAAAAATGTTCCATAATAATCCGAATAACATCACTTTCTTTAATTTCTATTTTCTTTCGTATTGATTCCGCAATAAAACGAAATACAACCTCGTACGCTTCCCGTGTATGAACTGCTGCATCAAGATGGTTTTGAAATTGTTTTTTGTTCAAGCAAGATTCAAAAACTTGAATCAAATCACCGGAAGAAACTACATCAACTCCAAGAGTTTTGATGAATTCAATAGTCCCAGCATCAACTCGGGAAAGATACGGTATGGCATTATTCGGAGAATATTCCATTGCGATTCTTTTTTTGCCTGCCAAAACTGTTTTTAAGGATTCCTCTAATTCTTGCCATCGAAGGTAAATTTTTGAAATCCCTGGGTAACTGGCAAGTGCGGCAGGTTCGATTTTATGATTAATTTTTACAGGATCACCGCTTGCAGGAATAAAATAAAACCAGCGTCTTGAGAGAAAAAGCTTTTCGGATAACCCAAGCACCCGCCTTGCCAAAGGATTGCAAAAACGAAAATCATAGAGCAACCACCCATCAAAGCCGAATTCTTTTAATTTTTCTTGTATCTTTTCAAGAGAAAACATTACACACCTGCAATCTTTTAGAAGTAAATTTTTGAACCTTATCAACATAGGTTATAATCTAAAGTAATTGGTTGATTTAACCCTTTATTTTAAATATTGAAATTAGATTATCATGGATATGGATCAATTCAATCTTGAACTTTCAGACCCAAGCCATCAATTCCACATAATGCACATGGAAATTGCACTCGAAGAAGCCCGTCTTGCCGAACAAGAAGACGAAGTCCCCGTTGGGGCCCTGATTGTTTCTGCCAAAGAAGGCATCATCGCCCGGGCACACAACCAAAGAGAATTACTTAAAGATCCAACTGCGCATGCGGAGATGATTGCAATCACCCAAGCAGCGCAATTCTTACAATCCTGGCGCCTTGAAAACTGCATTTTATATGTAACCCTAGAACCTTGCCCCATGTGCGCTGGAGCAATTGTCCAATCGCGTATACCTTGGGTTGTTTATGGGTGCATGGATCCCAAGGCCGGGGCCTGCCATTCCCTTTTTAATCTTTTAAATGACCCTAGGCTAAACCATAGAAGTAGGGTTGTTACTGGTGTGCTTGAAAATGAATGCTCCAACATTCTTTCTGAATTTTTCCAGAAAAAAAGGCATAACCGTAAAGGTTTTCCCAAATTGTGATAATCACAAGATAATTTGAGCTTTATATTGTCAAACTTATAACGCATTTTTAATCCTGTGGTAGATTCCATTTGATACCATTTTTAAAAGGGATTTTGTAAATGCGAACTTTCTACCTAACCTTAATCTTGTTTATCTGCGGGTATACTGCCGAAGCAGCAGACAATCTTCGGGTTTTTTCCCAACCCGAGATTCCCTCCCAAGAAGTTCTAGACAGACTTAACCTTAAAATGATGTGGCGAGCTTTCTCACCCATGGAAGGAAAGCGGGATGGTTATCACGATATTCAAATTTCAGAAAATCAAGTTATAGCCCAAACTCGAAGTGGAACAGTAATAGTTTTCAATTCAGAAACAGGGGAAGTTGTTTGGAAATCTCACTTCGGAAAACCTTATCAAGTATTTTATAACCTTGCTTTCAATGACAAATTTGTTTTTGCAGTCAACGAAAATGATCTTTACGCTCTTGATAGAAGAAATGGCAATATTGCATGGCAATCCAGTTTTGGCTTATCGATTTCCGCCCCGCCATCAGTCGATAAACACCACTTATATTTATCAGGATCAAACGGCAGAATTTATTGTTATGCATTGCCTTTGTTCAAAAAGAATGGTGAATTTCAAGGTTATGAAAAATCTGACTTTTTTAATCGTATCACAAAAAAAGCAATTGTTGATGTTCCAGATATCGATGCCGAAGCTGATGCTTTAGCACCTTCCTTTGGTGCAGGCGCATCTCGCTCGAGAGGCCCCCAACCTAAAATTATCTGGGAATTTCAAACCCGACTGATTCTAAATTACCCGCTATTAGTCACAGATGAAATTGTTTCTGCTGTTGGGATTAAAGGCGACTTGGTAGCCCTCAACAAACATTCAGATTTAAGCCACACAACCCTTGAAGCAAACCAAGGTTACTCTGCCGACAAACCTGTTATTGTTCCACCTTCTCTCTATGAATCTATTGCCTATATCGGTTCAATGGATGCTTGTTTACACTCTTTTGATTTGCAATCAGGCAAACTTCTATGGCGATACACGATTGGAAGCACGGTTCATCATCGCCCGTTTGTGACTGATAACGAAATATTTGTAACTGGTGAAAGAAACGGATTGGTAAAATTATCTCGTGAAACTGGATTACCCATGTGGAATATCAATAATGGAAACCGATTTACACCATCCCAAGAAAAATCTGATCGCCTAATTGCGGCTAATTCCAAATTCCTTTACACCCTTGATCGCAGCGGCAGAATGGTGATCATTGATCGAAACAATGGTGCATATTTAACCACTTGGGATATTCACGATTTTGTATTTCCAGTTGTAAATCGAACTAATGACAGGATATTTCTTGCTGCAAACAATGGATTAATAATCTCCATGCGTGACCGAGATTTTGTTAAACCCATGCTGCATGTTAAAAAATCTATTGAAAAAGATTCTGATTCGGTGCCTACGATTGATGCACCAGCCCCTAGTGATAACATCAAGAAAATACTCGAGACCAAAATCAAAGAAGATGAGGGTGTTGAAAAGCCTCTTCAAGAATTGCTTGACGAATTAACCAAAAAATACAATGTTAAATTTGAAATCAACCAAAAAGCATTCACAGCTATGATGATCAATGATGCAGACAAAAAACCTGTAAAAGTTTCAGCCGCTGATAATATTCCTTTTGCGGTTTGGCTAACCGGAATTTTAGATCCTTTAGGAATTACTTACCAACCAGTTAAAGACACTATTCTTTTGTTTCCCGCAACTAAACCAATGAATGATAAATAATTACTTGCTAGTTCCAGAAGTTTGAAATATCTTCTGAAAGAAGCCTTGGTTTTGATCTTTATCTGACGAGTTATGCAAATATTTTGCCCACACTTCATAATTAGCAGGCAAGTTTTTACCTGTTATTGTTTGTAAGGAATCTCTGCAACAATTAACCAAAGCCACATCTTGTTCACTTTGTAGCACGGATAGCAAACATTCTGATGCTTGATATTCCTTATATTTCCCTAACGCCTTGGCAGCAATAATTCTTTCATCAACTTTTTGTTGGCGATCCTGCTCGGAACCAACAACTGCTGGTTCTTTCAACACTTTAACCAGTAGCTCTAAACCCGATGGCGTTCTTACTTCACCTAGCGAATTCAGAACTTGGCATTTAATAACTGTGGCTGTTTCGGGATTAAAATTTGAAGCACGGTAGTAAGCATCTTTCAAAACTTCCGACGTTCGCGAATCCTTGAATGTGCGAAGTGTTGATATTGCTTGAAGTCTGCAAATTGCTTGTCGGTCAATTAATGCCGCATCCGAAAGTATTTTAAATACCTTTTCTTGCTCTTCAGCAGTTCCATTATTTGCCAATGGTTCTTTAAGGGAAGCAAGAGCAACTGATCGTTTATCCCCATCTACACTTTTTTCTAAAACCACCAAAGGCGGATCAGAAGGCATAAACAGGTTCTGAATCCTAAATTCTCTACTGGTAACGGAATCCCACAATGATGCACAACCCGGAGCAGTAATTAACAATCCAATCAACATGGAACGCATTATAATTCGCTTGCTAACTCGTATTTGATAAAAAACCATGTTTGTTTACCAGCTTATTATGTTATTTCAGCCACAATGTTAAAATCCCCAACTACAAGCAAACCAGATAGCCTTGATAACATTTTTCTTCAATACGAGTTTACACCTTTCTTAACAAAATAATTCTCAACCTACTTCACATCTTTCCCCTAAAACACCAGAACTAACAAAACCTTAATCATTTAACCAAAATTTAATGCCTTCCATCGAAATACTTATAATTACATGCAATAATAATTATTATGGAAATCGAAGAATTTATTGGGTTGGTTCATTTAACCCAAAAGCTTGGCCTTATCACTCCTCTTATTGCAGAAGAAGTGCTGGCACATATTAGGTCCGTAAATGATAATTTTATTGATCCGAAAATTCTCACCCAAAACAACCACCTAACTGCTTGGCAGATTGAAAAAATTATAGCTGGCAATGGTACCATGCTTTTGTTTAACGGCTACCAACTTCTTTCACCTGTTGGATTAGGCAATTTAGGCCGTACCTACAAAGCAAAGAAAATTGATACTGGTGAAATTGTTGCATTAAAAGTACTACGAAAAAAACACACCAGCAATAATGCTGAAACTTTGAAATTTCTGCGCCAAGGAGAAATTCTTAATGACATCACCCACCCCAACATTGTAAAAACGTTGGATTTATTTCCCGGAACTAAAAACATTCCGCCTTACCTTGCATTTGAATGGGTCAAAGGTGGATCCGTTTACGACTGGCTAGAAATCAAAACATTTCTAAGTTGCCCTGAAGCTTGTTTAATTATGGAAGATATTAGCAAGGCTTTTTTATATTTACAAAAGATGGGTATATCTCACGGAAATTTCTCGGGGGCAAAAGTTCTACTTGATAATACCTCACACCCAAAGATCAACAATTTTCGTTTTGCTTCAATTTTTGATCCTGCAACAGGGCAGATTAAAAACCAAAACTCTTTGTCCTTTGATTATGCAGGATTAGAAAAGCATTCAAGCGCATCTTCATCCCCTACGCAATCAGATATATTTTTTGCAGGTTGTCTTTTCTACCACCTTCTTACAGGTAAATCTCCGCTTCCAGGATCATTTCAAAAAAGAAAAGAAATGTATAACCGCAATGAATTCAAGATTCTTTTTAACACGGAATTCGAAAAAACATTACCATCGGAGACCTTGCCTATCATCAAAAACATGATTTCAATCGATCCAAAAACGCGCTATAACGACTTCCTACAGGTTCAAATCGCAATTCAATCCATTCGAAAAAAAATCCAATCTGAATATGGTGTTAATCAAGCAGAGAATGGTTCCACGATATTTTTGGTGATCCGCAGTGATAAAAAAAGGCAATTGATCAAAGCATATATGCAAAACAGGGGATTTAGAATTTTGCAGGCAAATAACCTTGAACAAGCGCTTAATGTTTACAGTCGTGAATCTTTTAAGCACCTTATTATTGAATTAGATAGTTATCTTTCCATCAAAGAAACTTTTGCAAAAATGATCACTGAATCAGAATTACGCAGGCGATTCCTTCATACTGTTTTCCTAGTGGGCAAAAAAAAGCTGATGCATATTCCTGCCAGGCATGGAAACACCTTCATCCAAACTCCAATTGATTTTTCATTGGTCATGGAAAAAATAATGCTTCATGAAAAAACATAAATCAAGGGGTTGGGAGCGATCGTCCAAGGTGCGAAATTAAGAACTTCATATCTTCCCAAACTTCTTTTTTCTTTTCAGGATTCCGTATTAAATATAACGGATGATAAGTACATAAAACCTGGATCCCTTTCCAATCGTAAAATTTACCTCTTAATTTGTTGGTTGGTATTTTAGTATCAAGTAGATTTTCTGCGGCACAAGACCCAAGACAACAAATCACTTTTGGTTTTACCAATGCCAATTGTTTTTCAAGAAACCCTCGACAGTTAGCAACTTCTGTTAGTAATGGCAATCGTTTATCAGGCGGTTTACAACTAATAATATTTAAAAAATAAACCTCATCCCGCGATAAGCCACAAGCCTTGAGAATTTTGTCTAACAATAAGCCATCTTCGCCAACAAATGGGATTCCTTTTTCATCTTCAGTAATACCAGGAGCTTCCCCAACAAAACAAATATCGGGTTCAATTTTACCAATGCCAAAAACCGTGTTTTTTCTTGTTTGGGCAAGTTGAGGGCATTTCACACAAGAAGCAACTTCATCTTTAAGCTGCTGCAATAATAGTGTTTTCTTTTCCAGTGAATGAGATGATGGGATTAATGGTGAAGGAGGTGTTACAACAACATTCTGAGCGCCTGCCATACTTGCCAAAGGTAAATGATCATTAACTATGGGCACACAAGTTAGCGAAGTGGAATTATTATTGTTTTCGAGCCATTCAATACCCGAAACCTTGAGGCATTCCAGATGCGTTTTAATTTGTTTATGTAACTCACTTAAAGAAATATTCTGCACGCATCAACTCCAAGACTTATCAACAGGTTTTTAATAGCCTATTCAATAATAGATTAATATTCATTTTATACTTTAGCATCGGCTTGGGCCTGAATTTCTGGAAAAACATTATGCAAAAAGATGATATTTTCAATATCGGATTAATCCAGATGGCATGCCAGCAAGATTCAAATATGAATCTTGAAAAGGCTCTTGCTGGTATAGACGAAGCTGCATCTAAAGGGGCGCAGATTATTTGCCTGCAAGAACTTTTCCTTACACCTTATTTTTGCCAGGTGCAAGATCCCGCATTATTTGAGCTAGCAGAACCTATTCCGGGCCCAACCACGGATGCTCTGGCGCTTTGTGCAAAGAAAAACCGTTGCGTTGTAATTGGTTCAGTTTTTGAAAAACGAGCCCCAGGCCTTTATCACAACACTGCGGTAGTTATTGGCCCAGATGGAAACATCATTGGTATTTATCGCAAAATGCATATTCCTGATGATCCTCTTTTTTATGAAAAATATTATTTCACTCCGGGAGATCTTGGCTTTAAGTCCTTTAAAACCCCATTTGCCGAGGTAGGGGTTCTTGTTTGCTGGGACCAATGGTACCCAGAGGCTGCAAGGCTTACCGCTCTTGAAGGCGCAGAAATTATTTTTTATCCCACCGGTATTGGCTGGCATTCTCATGAGAAAGAAATCTACGGCAAAGCACAAGCAGAGGCTTGGCTAACAATGCATCGATCCCATTCGATCGCAAACGGGGTATATGTTGCAGCAGTAAATAGGGTCGGTTTAGAGAAAAACAATTCTGGTGGCAGTTTAGAGTTTTGGGGAAATTCGCATGTATTAAACACTTACGGGGGCTATCTACATCATTCAAATGAACAGAAAGACGAAGTAATAGTTACAAGTTGCTCTAGGAAGATGATCGAAGAAACGCGGAGGAACTGGCCATTTTTTCGGGATCGAAGGGTTGATTTTTATAAAGGAATATCAAACCGCTGGAATAGTAAAACCACGCTATAACTTGGTTTTACCTTAGAAAAATTACTGACAAGTAAAGATTTTTGATATCGAAAAGTTGGCATCTAAAAATAGCAGGGGTTTTGGGCGAAAACCCCTACCAAATCAGCGCTGAAATCTTGAAATGCAGAAAAAAGCAACTTCTTCTGGGCAAAAGACCTTCACTTTAATCGTAGCAAATCAAAAATTTCCTTGCTAAAGAATTAAGTGCAAACGCCATGCCAACAAATTAGAAAAATCAAATATGTTTATTAAAGGCTATTTTTGAAGCAATATTGATTTTGTAAGGAGTAAAAAAACAAAACACCAGCCGGAAAACCCGACTGGTGTCGAAAAAACCGGCTACTGGATGAAGATCTAGTTCCGATTTCCAAAATCCCCCTTGGAAGCTCTCCAGGCACTATGAATATGGTTTGCTGGGTTTCCGCTTGCATCAGCTTGCATATTCAAAAACTCAATTAAGAAATCAGGGCCTTGAAGCCTGTAGGTGTAGGGGTCACCTGGTTTTGATTTATCCAAGGCATAGCTAAAATCAATTTTTGCAAAATCAGAACCAACAAGCCTGGCTGCTTCTTTTTCAGCGAAATCTTGGGGGAACCGATTAGAATAAGCACGGATCATTTCTTGAACGATTTTCTTCTGTTCAGCATTTAATGCGCCAGATTCCAACCCCTTCGAAAAAGTCGGAGCCACCGATTTTCCTTGTTCTATTTCTGCAAACAACTTATCAGTAAATGCAACTTTTTTTTGTTCATCGGAAAGAGATGCGATCAATTTCTTTGCAAAATCTTCGGTTTCAGGAAGGGTGCGGAGTCCTTTTTTAGCACCATTTAAAACTAAAGCTGGATTTGCACCAAAAAAAGATGGAGTTGCGCTTACCACTTTATTGCCTTCGATCACAAAGTTTAAGGAAAGATGGTGGCCTTCAAAACGCCATCCCCATTTTTTCCCTGCTCCAGGGGTTCCAAAAACAGAGACAAAGTACCAATCAGAGCTTCGAACATTAGTACCGTTTTTCTCGTTTTCCTTTAAAACTTGCTCAAGGCCCATAATTCCACGAACTCTGGAATAACCTTCTTTGCTGGTACCAGCTTGAACCATACTCAGCGCAAGTTGCTTTTGATCGCCAGACATTTCTTCCATACGCAAGCCTTTTCGCGTTGGATTTTTAGCTTTATCTTGCAATGGAACAAAGTTCCAATTGGTTCTCTCCGAATCCTCAAAAGTAAACAAAGCCTTCTTTTTCTGGTCCGCAGAAAGGGTTGCAGAAAATTCATCAACAGCTTTAGCCATTGCACCCGCAGTTTGTAGATTAGTGTCCGCATTGGATATATATGCCGCAATAAGCACTATCCCTGTACAAAAAACCAAACCTGTTTTAATCCATAACTTGTTATGCGATGGGGAAACCATTTGTATTACTCCAGAAAAAAATAAACTGTAAAATGAAACAAAACGATTTATGGAAACGAAATTTCTTTTACTTCGTAACGAAGTAGGCCCTTAGGAACCTTAAACGAAACCTGATCACCACACTTTTTACCCAATAAGGCCTGACCGCGTGGACTAGAAGATAATATTTTATTATTGTCGTAATCTTCATCACCAGGGCCAACAAGTTCGTATGTTTCATGCTCACCAGAGTCTAAATCTTTGATAACAACTCGGGCGCCAAACACAACTTTATCAGAGGGCAGACTGCTCATGTCCACAATAAGTGCACGAGCAAGTTTATCTTTAAGTGCATCAACTCTGGCCTGCAACATACCCTGATCTTCTCGGGCAGCATGGTATTCGGCATTTTCGCTGAGATCGCCCAAGGCACGAGCATCGGCAATGCGCGTAGCAATTTCGATCATTTCCGAATTCTGCATTCGGTTTAATTGGGCCAACAAATTTTCATAACCCTCTCGGGTCATCGGGACGCGTTCGATTGTCATTTCTTCACCACATACAAATAGTTACCACTTGCGGAATAACACTCCGCATCATGGTTTAAGCAAAAACTTCATTAACTAATTATATTAAATAGCAAAAACGATAAAATTGCCATCTTTTATTTAAAACCCGACAATATTATACATCTTTGAATGATTCTTCTTCTAAGGGCAAGTCTTTACTTTGTTTTTATAAGGCAAAATCATCCTATTGTTAATAAAAATCAGGTATGCGGCATTGATTTTACAAAAAACCATGCGAAACTTAGATTGTAGCTTTATTTCCTAGGATTAAATACGATGAAGAAAAAATCAAAAAAAGATGAAGCAAAAGTTTTAGGGTTTGTTGGATTGGGCCTTGATAGCAAGGACGACCACCAGCGAATTACCAATTGTGAACATTTTTATTTGGTGGGGGGATCTGAAGAAACCCACGAAAGAATGCAAGATACTGCTATTCGTTTTTCTGAATCATTAGAAAAAAAAGGCAAAAGGCTAGAAGACACCTGCCCCCAGGAAGCAATCGATTTGCTACGCAATTCGATGCGAGACTAAAAAACCTTCCTTTAGACTAATCTACCTCAAAAAACGAGATTTTTTCATGCAAGTAATTAACATTGCAAGGTTTGTATTTTTCATAGCATTGCCAACCGGAATCGCATTATTTCCAACTCCCTCCTTTTCTCAACAAGATGTCGCAACAAAACAAGGAAAAGAAATAAATCGCAAAGAAGAAATCTCTAATCTTTTGACAAAAAGAAATCTTTTAACGAAAGAACTGGAATCACTTAAAAAAAATCAAGCTTATGAGCACGATTTACCTGAAGTCGAAATTTATATCAAAGCTATTGATTGGCTTGTTAGAACCAAAGATTTTGATCAAAAAGATACATTCAAAAAAGCGAATTTTATCGCAGACCAAGGAATCGCCAGGGCTTTAAAACTTCAAAACAATCAAAAACCCTGGTTATCCACTTTCAATACACCCCAAGTTAGGGCTTATCGCTCCGCCATCGATAATTCACTTCAAGCGTATGCAATCATCTATCCAAAAGATTTTGGTTCAATCAAAACAAAGAAATACCCATTACACCTAGTACTACATGGCAAGAACGAAAAGCTAAATGAAGTTAATTTTCTATATGAAAACAGGGGTGACAAACCACTTTCAGGTGATCAGGATTTTATCCAGCTTTCGATATATGGAAGGGGAAATAATGCATACCGCTGGGCAGGGGAAACCGATCTCAATGAAGCCATACAAAACTTTACAGAACAAGAAAAACGCGCAGGACGGGAACAATTGATTGATAATGCCCGTTTTGTAGTTCGCGGTTTCTCTATGGGGGGTGCCGGCACATGGCATCTGGGTTTGCATCAACCGGATCGCTGGTGCCTGATGGGGCCTGGGGCCGGCTTTACAACCACTCATGGTTATGCTCCAAATTTGCCTGCAAAACTTCCCGATCAACAGGAATCATGCTTGAGTATTTACGATGCCTATCTTTATGCTGAAAATGCATTTAATATTCCGGTGGTTGCCTATTCAGGCGAAATCGACAAACAAAAGCAAGCTGCAGACATCATGCAAAAACACATCCAAAGTTTTGGCTTGCCTATGGAGCACATAATCGCTCCGGGATTGGAACATAAATTTCCACCTGAATGGCAACAAAAAGCTTTTGCCGCTTATGCGCCACATATTTCCAAGGGCAGGGCACCTTATCCTGAAAAAATCAAATTCGTAACCTACACACTCAAGTATGCCAAATGCGATTGGATTGAGATTTTAGGATTAAAAAAACACTACATTCGATCCAGAGTTGAAAGTTCATTTAACGGCCAAAGCTACCAGTTGCAAAGCGAAAACATAACAAAAATTGCGATTAGCTTACCAGCGGACAAAAGTAAATCCATCCTACCAAGCAAATCAATTGCAATTGTTTTTGATGGGCAAAAAATCTCCGCGACTCCAATATTAGTAGATGGTGCAATGAAAATAATTTTGGAAAAAGATGACAAGAACATCTGGTCCATGGCTGCCACAAAACCACGGGCAAATAAGGCTAAAGTTCCAGGCTTACAGGGGCCTATCGACGATGCTTTTACCAAGGGGTTTTTGTGCGTGACAGGGAGCGGCACTCCATGGAATGAGCTTGCGCACAAAGCATCACTTCAAGAACTTGAACGATTCAAAAAGGATTGGGAATTATTTTTCAGAGGGGAACTTCCCGTTAAAAAAGATTCCATGGTAACCACCATGGATCTTGAATCAAAAAATATCATTCTTTTTGGAGATGGGGGCTCAAATTCATTAATTGCAAAGGTTCTGCCAATGGCACCAATCCAATGGAATAAATCTTCCATCCTTTTAAAAAACAAAACCTTTAATAGTGCCGAGCATATGCCTGCATTAATCTTCCCAAGCCCATTTTCAAGTAAAAATTATGTAGTCATTAACAGTGGCCATACTTTCCGCACAGAAGATTTAAAAGGAACCAACGCGCTTTTATTTCCCCGCTGGGGAGATTATGCGATTTTAAAAATCTCGCCTGCAATGCCCATGAAAACCGAATTACAAGAATCAGGGATTTTTGATGAGTTTTGGAGTTTGACAGAACAATCAAAGTGACACGATTAATGATCGCCATGCACAAACCGGGAAGCTGTATATTTGAAAAGACCGGATTAATCGATATTTTTAAATAACCTCATATTTATTCTTTCACATGATTTTTTCCTCTTAATTCCTATTCCATTAGAATAAGAGGGAACATTTGTGGTATTAATGCAGGCGATTTAAAATAGCAGGCAATTATAAGTGCTATATTTTAGAAAATATATCGGGCTCCATTTAAAAGGAAAACATCAATGGATATGGATAAACTTGTTTCGCTTTGCAAAAGAAGAGGCTTCCTTTTCCAGTCGAGTGAAATTTACGGCGGCCTTAATGGTTTTTGGGATTATGGCCCTTTAGGAGTCGAATTAAAACGAAACATCAAGGAAGCTTGGTGGCAGGATATGATTTCAGGCCACAACGAACTTCTTATCAACAACGGGGCCCCTTGCGAACACCAAATGGTTGGTATTGATTGCAGCATCATCATGCATCCTCAGGTTTGGAAATGCTCGGGCCATTACGATTTATTTCATGACTTCATGGTCGATTGCAAAGAATCAAAAAAACGCTACAGGCATGATCAGGTAAGGGGTCGATGGGCTCTTGCCAAAGAACAGCGGGTATTTATTGCAACTCAATCTGGTGGTGAAGAAGGGCTTCAAGAAACTGAACAAAAGGCCTTAAAGTTCTTTAATCTGCGCGCAAAATCATTAGAAGAAATATCTTGGGATGGGCCTTTGGTTTCACTGATTACTATTACCGATTTCGATAAAGTGCTGGGGCCGGATGCAAAGGCTATCGGCACACTTACCCCACCACGCGAATTTAACCTGATGTTCAAGACCATTGTTGGGGCTATGGGAGGCGAAGAAAGCTCGGCGTTTCTAAGGCCCGAAACTGCTCAGGGAATTTTCGTAAACTTTAAAAATGTCGTCGATTCAACCAGGGTAAAAATCCCATTTGGGATTGCCCAGATAGGTAAAAGCTTCCGAAACGAAATTACTC
>CAXNFS010000014.1:0-22924 GCA_964201235.1 Gemmataceae bacterium
TGTCTGTTCCTTACTGTTCGAAGCCTTGAAAGCAGGCGCTGGCGCTAGGAAAATATTACCATGAAAACACAAATAGAAAAAAAAACCGGATTGTTCACCAGGTTTCATGCCTCGGTTCGACTCCTTGGCTTAACTGGCTTTCTCCTTGGTTTTGCAACGATCATTCTTGCAAACCCTGCTGATCTTGCCACCTCCGCAAAAGATATTATTGCCCAGATTCGTTCCCGCGAATTTGCAATCATTCCCCTGCTTGCTGTTGCGGGTTTTTTCATCGGCTTCGCTGCTATTGCTATTGAACTCTTTATTGCATTAAGTTTCGCAGCAGGAAGAAAAAACGCAATGGGCGTTGGCGCCACCGCTCAAATAGCACTTGCAACCATCCTGGTTTTAGGCGTTAACTTTTCCAGCTTCTATAACTACTCCTTGGTTGATTTTACCCGGGGCCACCTTTTTACTTTGCCCAAAGATCTTAAAGATAGACTTCAAAACCTTAAAGAAGAAACCACCATCGTTGTCTGCCAACTTCATAAAACCTATGGCAACTTTACCGACAAACCCGATCGTTATGACTACGCCGCTGAACGCTTGGTTGTGGGTAAGGTAAAGGATCTCGTCGATCAACTGCGGGAGTTTGGTCCACGCTTTAAAGTGGTTGTCCTTGATGTCGAAGAAGAAAGTTATGAGCGAAAATTAAATCAACTGACCCAAAGCGCACCAGAACTCAGAAAGGCGATTGAGACCGCCCCGGAGAATAGCATCTTCTTCTGGGCTAAAAAAGCGCCCCTTGCTTCTGCTGCCCCCACCGAAATCTTACAGCGAATCAGTTTCAACGAATTCTACAGACTCGATAAAACTTCATCCCAACTTGCAAACGAAGGGCGAGGCAATCTCGTCTTATTGCCCCAAGGTTCTGAAGGATTGGGTGCTGCAGAACCTTTTGTTCGTAGAATCCTAAGCCTTGATGCCCCCAAACCTAAAGTGGCAATCGCGGTCGTCGATGAATGGCTTACCTCGAAAGGTACCGATTCTTTCGGACTCGCAGGCCTACGAAAATCTCTCGAAAGCCAGGGTTTTGATGTCAAGGATCTTATCCTCCGTAAACTACGACAACGGCCTTCCTCTTCCGTTGCTTATACCTTCGATGAAAGCAAATTAGATCGACTTGATCAAAGGCTTCGTAATCTCAATTTGAATCTCGAAAGGTTCGACAAAGGAATTGAGTCCCTTGGGAAAATGGTCACCCAGTGGAAATCAACCCCCATCTCTGAACTTGAAAAAGCATACGCTGAACTCCTTCGAGGCGGGCGACTGTCCGAAAATTCACGCAAGGATCAGGTGGAGTATTTTGAAAGTGAACTGCGCAACATTCAAGATGCAAAAGAGCGCTTCAAAAAGCAAAAAGATGAAGCTCTCAAAGAACGGAACCTCCTCGATGTTGATTCCCTAGTTGAACAACAGCGTATGACCGATCTCGAAGCCAAAATGAATATCCTGCTCGCAGATTGCGACCTCTTGATTGTTCCAAGGCCCACGCTTCATGATGTAATTACCGATGATCGCAATCTTCCATTCTGGTTGCATGGACTCGAAAAAGCACAGATCAATGCAATGCAGAGTTTCATCAAGAAAGGCAAACCTGTTTTTGCACTTCTTGGCCCTGTTTCTGAACCCTCTGATCAGGGCCCTGTGCCCCCAGGCTTTATTGCTAACGATGGGTTCGAAGATATGCTCGGAAAACTTGGCTTTCGCTTCGGTAAACAAACCGTCCTCTTCGATGAAGAAGTTGAAGGCTTTGGCGAACAGATGGCTGGGCTGCTTACAGGTGGTACCGCTGTCAAGATTCCACCTTTGCTGCTGAATTGGAATGAAGGTGCAGGTCGACCTCCCGCGCTCAAACCTAATTACCCAGAAAAGGCTCACCCCATCCGCGAATCCATGCGACTTACGGCCCGTAGCCAATCACCAGATAAACCTTTGGAATTGCGACTCAGGCATCCGCGACCTGTTTATTTCGAATCTCCCAAAGGTATGAACCTTGTTTACAATCCCGATTTGTTTCTGACATCGCAAGACTCCTGGAACGAAAACCAACCCTTCCCAGAAATGCAGCCCAATTCGGGTGAACGCAAGGCGCCCGCTTATAACCCTGATGATAAAGATCCTAACAAAGGTAACCTTGATGCCAAGCGTAGGGGGCCTTTCCCCGTGGGTGCTGCTGCTGAAGTTCCACTGCCTGAAGAATGGTTTGGTAAAGAAGAAAAACATCCACCAACAGTTAGAGTGGCTGTGATCGGGGAAAGTTGGTTTCTAGTGGGCCCGGATCTTCCCCCTGTAAAAGAGAGGCTTGTCTTGGATGTTTGCAACTGGCTTCTGGGCAGGGATGATTTTCTGCCAAGTCCCAGCACACCTTGGAAATTTCCCAGAGTGGAACTTTCTGCTAAATCACAAGACTTATGGTTGTGGGCATGCCAACTGGGTTTACCTGGGATGTTTGCTTATATTGGTTTTGTTGTGCTAATTCTGCGCAGAATGCGCTAATTGAATCCTTGTAAATATAATCGAATTTGCCTTGGAGTGACTAGGAATGAATTGGAAAACAACTCTTGTTCTGGGCTTTTTTGTGGGGGTTCTCGCCATGTTTTGGCTGGATCGCAGGCCCACGGCTGAGCAATCAATTGATAAGACCGACTTGGCCCCTTTGGAAAATATCCGTGCTACGCATCTGCGGAAAATTGAAATCGTCAAAGGTAATCAAATTGTTAAGTTAGAACGCACTTCAGAAAACGAAGCTTGGAGTCTCCCCGGAAAATGGCCCACCCGTACTTCGGAAGTTAACAAAATTGTTGATCTCCTTCTTGGTATTCGTTCCCGTTTTACGCCCATCAAAGAAAAAGTGCTCAATAATCCAGAACTTGTAATCAAACTCGCTTGGCAAAAACCAAACTCTCAGGACCTCGAGAATATAACTCTCGAATTTGAATCTGATCCCGTCACCAACTTGGAAAATAAATTCTCCCTACCCACCTTTCTGCGCATCCCCGAGAAGAATCTCGTACTTAGGTTGGGGCCAGGCCTTGTTGCATCGCTCGATCACCCTGCAGACTTCTTCCAGCAACGCAGGTTGTTCCAAGGCGAAAGATTGGTTGCTACTTCCAAGGAGGGCTCGCTTTCTTCTTCCCAGAAAAACGAAAAACTCCTCGCCAAATCCGTTTCGGTTAATTTCGAAATCGAAGGCAAACAAACTTCCTTTAATCTTGTAAACAATGCTGATGATTGGCAACTTTCTAAACCTGTGGGTAAAGATAATCTCGATCCCAAAGCTCGTGATGCTTTCCTTGGCGCAATCCCAGACCTGTGGGCTGAAAAATTCGTCACTCAAGATCTTGCAAAGGCTGGGTTGGCTAAGCCGGAAAGAACTCTACTTGTCACCCGTAATGATGGTTCCACTATTACCCTGCAAATTGGGAGTGTATCTTCCACCAAAACCAGCAAGAAGATAAAGCCGCCCGTACCCGGCACTCCCCCTGGTATGCCCCCACAAGAAGAAACCATCATTCAAGAAATGCGCTTCGCTAAAATTCTTGATAACGACCAAATCTTTGAAATCAATGGCGATGGCCTCAAGAATATTTTTGTATCGGTTGATCAAATTCGTGACCCAATGCTTGCACGAATCAATTCAACTGATGCTGTGAAATGTGAAATCCAGCAGGGAAGTACAGCTCTATCACTTGTAAAAAAAGAGGGCAGATGGAAAATCGAATCCCCCGTACAAGCCGATGCAGATCCTGAAAAAGTTAATGAACTTCTAACCAAGCTTTCCACCCTAGAGGCTCGGGGCGCAGATATTATTGATAATCCCAAGCTCGCAGATTTCGCACTAGAAAAGCCCGAGAATAAAATCACCATTACTTTGGAAGAAGAAACCAAACCCCTTGCGAAAGATAAAGCCCCTGAAAAGAAAACCCGTTCAGTTACTTATTCCCTAGGTAAAAAAGATGCTAAGGCAAAGAAGCTTTATGTTGCAGTGGATGGTTTTCCCAGAGTGAATTTTGTTAATGAAGTTGTTGCTACCCTTGCTGCCCGACCTGCAATGGCGTACCGGGGTAAGCGAATTCTTGATCTTGCCACCACTGATATCAACGCAATTAACATCAAGACAAAATCCTCGGACATCTCTTTTTCCAAAGCCCCTGAAGGCAAGTGGTTACTTCTTAATCCCAAGGGTGTTGAAATCGATGATCCAAAAGTTTCGCAGCTTGCAAATTCCCTCTCCACATTTGAAGTCGCTGAATTCCTTGAAGAATTACCAACCAAGGAAGATTTGGTCAGTAAGTATGGCTTGGATAAACCCATTGTTACTTTGGAAATAGGGTTGGCAGATGCCACCAAGAAACCCTTGAAAAAAATGATCATTGGGAAACCTCTGGCCCCAAAACCAGGGTTCTTTGCAAGGTTGGGTACAGAGGGGCCTGTATTTGTTATCGGCAATGATTTAGTTGCCAGCCTTCAAAAAGAAACACTCTCGTATCTTCCCCAAGACTTCTGGAAACTTCTTCCCAATGAAATTACTGCGGTTAAAATTACTCGCTCTGCAGGGGAGTTTAGCATTGAACGAGGTGAAGCAGCTTGGAAAATAAGCGCCCCTTTTACTGCAACTCCTTTCGCTGAAAAAATGGAAGAGCTTGCCAAGGAGATTGGCGCTCCAAAAGCAGATAGCTTTGTAGCTTTGGATTCTAAAGAAGATGCAAAGTTTGGTTTTGACAAGCCATTTCTTCAGTTAACCGTGACTGATAAGGATAAAAAAGAAAAGACACTTTTACTTGGGAAAATTGTTTCTGAAGAAGCAGGCACCAGATATGCAAGATTGAAAGATAAAGCCCCCATTGCAATCGTAAATCCTGCGTTTGTAAAAGCTGTTGATGTTGACGCCCTTGATCTACTTGACCCTTTGGTGATGAAGCAAGACCCTTCCAAAATCAAAGGATTTAAGATCGAATCAGCTCTTAATAAAATTACTTTGGATCGGGAAGGTGAAACTTGGAAAGTTACGGAACCCAAAGCTGGTGCTTTTAATGCAGAACCGGAGGCCGTCTTCTCACTTCAATCACTTTGGTTTAATCTTCGGGCAGATGGTTTTTCTGCATATGGCCCTAAGGCTGAAGTTGCTGCTTTTGGATTAGACAAACCCTTCACCAAAATTGAAATCAAACTCAATAATGAAATGGGTAAGGAAGAATCTAAAACCTTGGAAATAGGCACAGAGGTTAAAGGTAAATCAGGTTCCAAGTATGCAAGATTTAAAGGGGAACCTGCAGTATTCAACCTTCCTGCTGCAACTATTTTGATTTTGGAACGAACTTATCTTGCTTATGTTCCGAGAGAAATTCTTAAACTTAAATCAGATGATGTTGAGTCGATGACCCGTACCGGAATTCCAGGCGAACTAGAAATAAATCGCAAAAATGAAGTTTGGTCACTCAGTAAGCCAAAAGTTGAAATTGCAGATGACCGCACCCTTAATGATCTTGTTGCAATTGTTTCTGATCTTAAAGCCGATTCTATAGCAGCTTTTCCTGCTACAGATCTAAAACTATTTGGGCTTGATACTCCATTTGCTGTTGTTGGTTTCAAACTTAAGGGTCAAACAAAAAAAGTCCTTCTTGGTAAAGAGGTTGAAGGAAAGAAAGGCTCTCGTTATGCCAAATCTGAAGATGGCAAAGCTGTGGGCGTACTCTCTGAAGTGATTGTTAAAAAGCTGATTGCTTCACCTTTATTTTATCGGGATCGCAACATAACACGCTTTCCTGATGCAGATCAACTCGTTCTTGAAAGAGGACCTCGCAAAGCAACCTTTGCCCGAATCGATGGCAACTGGAAATTGACCGAACCGTTTGCATCTGAAGCGGATCAGCAACAACTTGACGATGCACTCGATGGCATTGCCCGACTTCGTGCTGATGAACTTGTTGTTGAAAAACCCACTCCAGAAGATCTAGTCCGGTTCGGCTTGGATAAGCCTGAAACCCGCTGGCAGATTAAAAACGCAGGTAAGTTGCTTCTTGAAATCAACTTAGGCAAACGAGATGAATCTGCAACAAGGTGTTATGCTCAAATCGCAGGCAAAGATCTTGTTTTTCTCCTTGATGTTAAACAAACCAATTGGCTTCAGGGTGAATTTCGAACCCGCACCGTTTGGGCCACACCCCTTGATGCTGTTCAAATCGATTCCATCAAAGTCACCTCTCTGAACAATAATTTCGAACTCGCCAAACGAAATAATGTTTGGGTTTCTGTTCCTAAACCAACCGATCGCATTAATGATGTTTTGGTTAATGCTATGCTCGCTTCACTCTCTGGGTTGAAACTTGAACGCTATGTGGTGGATAAAGGGGCATCTTTAAATCTATTCGGGCTCGATCCGGTTGAAACAACCATCGAAATAGGAACGCCCATGGGTAAAAGAACTTTGCTGATAGGCAGGCAGGAAGGTGGTTCTAAAAAATACTACGCCCGCGTTGCCGATAACAAGCAGGGCGATGTGTTTCTGATTAGCGAAGCGGATTCCATGCTAATCATGAAGCCTGCAGCTTCCTTGATCAAAGCCGAGAAGTAAATTAAATCTTGGGAAGTTCGAAGCCCTTGCGGGCTTCTCTTCCTACAAATTTGTTCGCTTCTGCATCATCAAAGGTTTCGGTCTTCGGATCAAACTTCAATTTCTTGCCTGTACGCCATGCGATATTACCAGCATGACAAAGCACGCTACTTTGGTGTCCTTGTTCAATTTCTTGATTAAGCTCTTCTCGTTTTCGTGATTTAACACAATCAAGGAAGTTGCGAATATGCAAAGGCAAAGGTGACGGGCTTGTGCCTTGCTTCACTAGTTTATTGTCTTTGTCAAACGCCTTCCAGTTGCTGTTAGAAATAAGGACCCAGCCACCCTCGCCATGAACCACAGCGCCCTCGGTGAGGTCATGAAGGCGAGGCTTGGACCAGATGCGCATTTCATAGACTAAAATTTGCCCTGGGTACTCGTAGGTAACTTGCATTGTATCGGGCCATTCTTGAACATCTTCGAAAAAGAATTTTCCGCCTGCGGTGCTGATGGAAAGGGGGTAGCCAGTTGCACCCAAAGCCCACCTGCCATAATCCAAACGGTGCACACCATCATTCCCCAGATCGCCACAACCGTAATCAAAGAACCAGCGCCAAGAACCATGGAACCTTCGTTGATTAAATGCGCGTTTTGGTGCAGCGCCCAGCCACATATCGTAGTCGATGCCTTTGGGTGGTTCGCTATCTGGAACTGCTGTTATTGCCCCTTGTTTATCGGTTTCCCAAGATCTTGCGAAGATGGGTTTGCCGATGTTTCCTGCTTTGATGTATTCGACTGCTTCTTTGAGGTAGGCTGCGCTGCGTGCCTGAGTTCCCATTTGAACAATGCGGTTGTATTTGCGGGCTGCGGCCACCATGGTCTTGCCTTCGAGGATATTATGGCCATCGGGCTTTTCGACATAAACATCTTTTCCCGCGATGCATCCGTGGATGCAGGGAAGGGCGTGCCAGTGGTCGGGGGTTCCAATCACAAAGGCATCGATTGATTTATCATTAAGAATGTCTTGATAGTTAATGACAAGCTTGGGTTCTTTTTTTGTTTTCTCTTTGATCTCTGCGCCTTTTCGAAGTCGAACTGATTCATCGAGATCAACGATGTGGGTAACTTCGACATCTGGTTGAGCTGCGAAGTTAGCGAGGAGTGAGCCACCTTGGCCACGCACGCCGATGCAAGCGACCCGGATTTTATCATTGGGCCCAGCAACAACATTGCTAGATTCTGCAATGAAATATCCTGATGATAAAGCTGCAGTGGTTTTGATGAAGCTTCTTCGACTTTGAGATTTCATAATTAAAGCTCCGTGAATAGGAGGGATCAAATCAGGCATGGATAGAAATAGTAAACACTTGATTGGTTAAAGGTTCAACAAAAAAGTGCAGGGCAATGCCTTGTTTAGTAATTAACAAAAAAGTTAATTATTTAGCACTAGTTTTGGCGAGAAGCTCAAAAAAATCTTTATCAGGATTTGTGTTTTTAATAGGGGCTGAAGATGCAAGACTCCCCAAAGTTCCAGCGGGTGTTTCACTGTCTAAGTCTATTTTGATTTTTTTAGAATTTTTTGAGCCAGATGCGGAGGAATTGTTAGCAAGCGAAGTTGTGAAATTATTAATATTTTTAGTTAAAAGCGGGGTTTTATCAGTTCTTGATTCTAATAACTCCAAGAAATATTTTGCAAAAAAATGTGATTCGTGATTGTCAGGAACCAATGCCTTTAATCTCATTTGTTTTTCCAAAAAACGTGTTTTTGTTGATTCGATAGGTTCAGAGGACCAAAGATCTTCACGAAAAGACAATAACCAATGGTCTGTAAGATTTCGCTCAGCGCAAACGCGAAAAGCAGGCTTTGCCTCCATAATATCAAAATCGCTAGTGTATTTCAGGGGCGTAATTTCAGTAAAATCACTTCCCCCCAATTTGGGCCCTCCCCATAAACTAAACTTGTTGAGTTGGCCTAATTTAGTAGAAGATGGGCTATAACTATCTCCTAAAGTTGGTCCAGCTAATATTAAATTTAGTGATTCAATTTTGCTTGAAGCGGTTTTCCAAAAACTTAATCTTTCATCTTGAGTTGATTTTATTGTCCATTCTGATCCATTATCGTGGATTCCTCTTATTCCCCAATTGTTTTTAGGGGACTTCAAGGCTGGCCTTAAGTTGTCATTATCCCAATCATCGCCATTAATTTGTTCTAGGGTCCATTTTAAAAATCTTTTCACATGCATTTCATCTTTAAAAGATTCGGGATGACGAACGATTTTCATAATCTGGTTTTGTTTGAACAGTAATTCACCTTCCCCATTTATTTTGCTCCATATACTTTTCAAGTCAGCTTTGTCCGCTTCACTGATTTTGTCGTTGTCTATCCATTGAAAAAAGTGGGGTCGATTTTTTACTTCTTCCTCGGTTGTTGTTCCCCGGGCAGCATACACCCATTGATCATGAGTGGGGATATAAAAGCCAATATTTTCAATGTCAATTTTTCCTTGAATTATTTGGTCTTCATATTGCCTTTGTAATTCTAAACAAAAATCAATTGCTTGTTTTGGAGTAACATAAAGCAATGGAAACTTAGAGTCTTTTGCAAAATAGGGTTTATAGGATTCACGCAGTTCTGGATTTAGTTGGTTTAATACTTTGATGTTCTCTTCTGTAAAGTCAATCCCCATTAAGGTCATTAATTGAGATGTTGTAATCTCGGTTTCAGCTAAATAAAATGATTTCATATCAATCATTTCATTGCTTGTTTCAGGATCCCTTTTTAATAATTTTCCTTCCGGGCAAAAAACAAGTTTAATCTGAAAATCTCCAACCTTACCTTTTAATTTAATATCCATGGCAGGCTTTAATTCTTGCGCAGTAGTTGATGTTGCTATTACTAGAAAAAAAATAATACTAATTGTTTTCATTTTAAAACCCCTTTTTTACCTAAAACGGCCTTCTACGATTGCATCAAATGGATCTAATTTACTTGCTTTCCACGCGGGCGCTATCGATCCACCGAGGCAGCATAACATCGTTCCGCCAGCAACCAAGATCATATCCAACCAATGTATTTCAACCCGCATGATGGGTTTCCATTGGATCCATTCCCAAGTTGCTGGCGGTTTCCAACCGAGAAACCATTCCATTCCCAAGCCAATTGCAACTCCTAATAAAGCAGCTAAAAAACCAATCGCAGTAGCACGGAAAAACACAGTTAAAAAAACGCCAAAAGGTGAAACACCCATTACTCTTAAAATTCCAATGGTTCCTCTTTTCCTATCGGTCGAATCTTGTAATACACTGACAATTGTGATGATGCCAAAGAGGAATACGCCCATTGCAGTAATTAATACTAGAAGTTTTAGATTGGAATCCTGCTCATGAATTTCACTGATTCGTGCAGATTCCGATTGAACTGCAAATCCTTTGGTTTTTAATGCTTCAACCGTTAGTGGTACATCATCGATGGTTTCCGAATAGATTCTTATTTTGGAGTAAATTGGATCTTCAGCAACAGCAACAAATAAGTTTATTTCGGGATCATAGTCCACCCATTTTTCTTCATAACCATGCAGATAGGCAAGTAAATCTGCTGGCACGACAATTTTATTTGGCTTGGCCCATGGTAAAAGTATTCCACTTAAAAGCGACTTGATTGGGTTTGTAGGAAATTGAAATAATTCCAATTGATGGGTGAATGATTTAAATGCGGGAAAATCATCTGGGTCTGGATTTAACCAAGATATTTGAATGCT
This sequence comes from Gemmataceae bacterium, assembly GCA_964201235.1. Lineage (GTDB taxonomy): Bacteria > Planctomycetota > Planctomycetia > Gemmatales > Gemmataceae > UBA969. The sequence continues at coordinate 10,354 of CAXNFS010000014.1, forward strand.
TTTTTCGGATGTTAAATTTATAGATTGGGTTTCTCCTGCATAAACCGGTGCACGATATGAAAAACAGGGAGTTTCATAATGAAAGGCCAAGGCAGGGTTTTGAAAATAGCTTCTTAACCAGGTTCGTTTGGGCAAAGTCATGCCGATCAATTGGACTCCTGATCCGTTATCTTTGGTCGGGTTCCAGGGTATGCACACATCATCCGCTTCGGTGTTTACTGAAATTTCAGATGGGGAAAAGTGAAAGTGGTCACGGCCTTTTTTCCATCCCGTAGTACTTGTTAAGGTGTAAAATCTTAATTTTTCTGAAGCTTCGGGTTTTAACCAAGAGTCAAATAATTCAAGGTATTCTTTGGTTGCTTCCGTTAATTGAAACCCTCGTTCCTCTAATTGCTTTTTATCTGATGGGGTGAGATTTGAATTATTTTCACAACATAAAAGATAACCTGCATAACCGTCCCTAGCCGCTGCTTTGATTGCTGGCCATTGGTATTCTGGTACTCTAAATCCCCTGATGTATTTTTCAAAACGATCTAATGCTGAAGCATGAACAAATCCAATTCTAGAATCATCCCCACCTGTGTTCACTAACCCTTGAACCTTAAGAGTGGTTTCAGCAGTTTCTTTTACGCCATTTCTTTCCCGAATCAAAATAACCCGAACCGTGTCACCTAAAGTAACCCCTATACTTTTCCCTAAGGAATGTCCAAGAATAACCCCCTCTTCCTCATTGCCTTGCAATCCTGCGCCCAATTGTTTTAGAAGGGGATCGCCCGGGAGAGTGGAATAAAGCGTGATTCCTTCAGCTATATTTTTTGTTTTTCCTTGTAAATTACAAACGCGTTGGGTGTCCGGTATCGCAAGATCAATTTTAGGTAGTTCTTTAGCTAATCGTTCCAATGAATTTGGGGAAAGTAGTTCCCCTCGTTGAGCAGACCAGAAAATGATTTGCCTGCCCGTTGGGCTTTTAACAAGTTCCTTTTGTAATTCAGCTACATGGCCCCGTTTTAAGCCCAATAGTAGCAAAATCGGCAGGCATATACCGGTTACAATAAGAATATGCTGTCGAGTTGCAGGCCAGAGCCTGATCAAATCAAGCCACCCTAATTGCAGATAAAATAAAAAACGATTCATCATGATGGTAGTTCAAAATCCATGGTTTTAAGAGGTTGATGGGTTTGTGTGATTTCAATGACTTCGCCTGCAGCCATCCCTTTGACTGGTGCCATTCTCACAATTGTGGTGGCAAATGCATCTGCAAGCTGTTCATCATGAGTAATCATGATCGTAGCTCCGTGAGATTCATGGGAAGATTGCATGTTACGAAGTTGGTTTAAGGCTTCCCATGCGAGATCACGGTTCAGGGCCGAGGTCGGTTCATCAACAAATACCAAGGTTGGTTTATGAGCAATAGCTCGGGCAAGAGCAACGCGTTGGTATTCTCCGCCAGAAAGTTTATTGATGCGCGAATTTTCCAGTCGGGTCGATTTACCTGAATTTATTTCACCTTGAGAAGAAAGGCCAAAGGAAGAAAGTAATTCTTGAACTCTGGAATTGGCGAGTTTTTTGGAGAAACCATTTAAATGCATGGGTGCTTTAATATTTTCGCTTACGGTCAGGGAAGGTAGTAATTCGCCTGATTGCAAAGCAAAGCCTATGTATTTTCTTCTTAAGTGTTCAATTTGTGTAAGATTTCTATCAAACCAAAGTTTTTTCAAATCGTGCTTTTCCATTTCTCCTTCATTATTTCTAGTCCAAATACAGAAAGATTTTAGAGAATTTGGTTGTGATGGGGCACGCAATAAACCAAGAACGGTAAGCAGGGTGGTTTTCCCGCAACCGGAAGGGCCTAGAAGAGCAATCACACCTCTTCTAGGAACAACAAATTTTTGAGGAACCCGGACTAAAAACTCTTCGCCCCTTTCGGGGTCGGTGAGCCTTTGTTCCAAACCTTCGAGTTCAAGAACTGGTTCTTCGATTATGTTCGAAAGCATGGGTTCATTCTTTGTTAGGGAAGTTCGTTAAGTTTTAGAAAAGTAAATTTTTCGTAAGCTGCTTTATCTGATAGGTATGACCAGTCTTTCTGGCTTTCTAATAAATCTTTGCATCGAGTTGTTGCAATATCAAGCTTTTCAAGCCAATTTGTAAACGCATCGGAAGTCATAGCTGCAATGTCTTTTGATGTCATTTTTAAAACAGGCGATCGTAGGGGTAAATCAGTAATTACATCATTAAGGTTGGTTTCGGCATCAAATTTTTGGCCAGCCCCAGTTTCAGCAACGATTTGCTTTAATTCATCGAGAATGGCTTTTACATCCTGACGATCTGCAGTTTTGGTTTTATTTTTAAAGGTATTATGAAGCTTATCGAAAGTGCTTTGCAGTCTTCGTATTTCACTTTCGGAAACAAGAACTCGCTTTATAGCTACCTCCCTCCCTTCAGAATCTCGAGTTGTTGAAATGCCGTCAAATGAATCTTGATCTTTAATAAGTTTTCCTGCTGCATCAACAATCAGATAAATGCTGTTGGTGATAGCATTATTTTGATTTAAATCTCCGCTACTCTTAATTCTCCCTGACCGTGCAAGAACAAAGGCATTGAAAGCTTCTGCTAGGGTCTTTTTTAATTTTTCCCGTGTTTTATTAATTGACCCTAGAGATGGTTCCATTATCTCTAATATGCCTTGAATATCACCATTGTTCTTGGCCAATTGAGTAAACTGGGGTATTGCTCGTTCACGGTCGAGTTTGTTGAGTAATTCCCGGGTAAAAATCGATCGAGACACTCTTATGAAAAGTTTTATGACATCGGAATCCAAAGCTGTTAATTTTTCAGTCAGATTTTCATATTCCGTATTAGAAAAAGTAATTTTCTCTTCCCTTCCTAATTTGTTATATTCCTCGATTGCAAACTGAAAATGACTTTTAGTTGCAGATTTTAATTTTCCAATGACGGTTTGAATTGCATCATCTTTGGGTAATTGATATAAGAGAAAAGGATTAAAAGGGTATCCTGAAGGCGGGGTTATTGAATTTCTTCCAGCTAAAATACAATGAAAAGTGATTGCGTTTCTCGCCTTTTCTACAGCGCCTCCCTCTTGAGGTCTTGCTTTATTGATTATTTGCTCAATGCTTAATTTGCAGGTGTTCCAACCGCAAACACTATCTGGGTTATTTCTTGGGCTTAAAAATAATCTATCTGTTTGTCCTTCGAGATTATTAAATTGGTCTGAACCTTTTCCTTTTGGATGGATTTGCACGCTAGATGCGCTTATAAAAATAATGTGTTTTGAAGAATTTTCTGACCATCCCATGCTTTTATCCAAGGCTAAGTTTATGCCTGCAAGTCCATCTTCCGGCCAATCGCCTGAATTAATATCTGCACTTTTAAGTTTGTCTATGCTCGCAATAACAGCATCACTATCATTGGTAAGGGCAAATCTTTTTTCTGCAATAAAATTTTTATCTTTAACATCATCTTGATATTCCACCAATCCATAGCGAACGGCTTTTTTTATTTCCGGATCTTGAGCTAATTGGCCGACGGTGTCACGAATAAGATTTTTTGCAGATTCCCATGCATTCATATTTTCAGATTCATACATTACCATGCCTGGAGTGTTTTCGATGACAAATACAATTTCGAGCTTAAGGTCAACAAGCTCTTTTCGCTCCATTTGTAAGGCGCCTTTTTGATTTGAGATTTTTCCCGTATAAACCATTACCGGATATTTCGTATCTTCACCTTGTTCTTTTTCAGGGGGCGTAGTTACCAATGCTAGGCGCCTTCGTCCTTCCGGTATAGATTGCAGTGTAGCTTTTCCTCCGTCTTTTCCTGAAACTATGAATTTTCTATTCGGATCTTGTACCGGTTCCAAAACATACCTTGTGTTCCAGCTTGATAATGTATTTCTATCATTCTGATCTTTTTTACGGATCCAGCCTAACGGCTTGCCTTCACCGTCTCCAACTCGAATCCAATTTGGCAAATCTTCTTGTCCTTCATCTGTTTTTAATTTGAAAAAAATTGAATATGGCTCAATAGAATCTCCGATATTTTTTTCATTATCATCTGGTTTGGTACAAATTGATGCTAATGAACTTGTGACCACCACTTTTTCTAAGAGAGCAGTGGGGTTGCCTTTTTTATCTTTAGCTTTGATTAATAGATCCTTGCCTGCCCAAACTGCGGATGCAAAAAGACAAAAGGTCGCAGTCCCTGCTAACAAATTTCTCATTTTCATGATCTTCTCCTTGATTGAAAAACTTTACTTTTTAAGAGCTAAAACACTTAATACTGCAATGCGTGAATCCACTTCGATTACAACATCCTTGGTTGGTTGTTGTGTTTTTGCTTTTTCATAAAGAGCCAGTGCACGGCTTACATTTCCTGTTTTTTCAGATAATTTCCCTAAGAGCATCGCTGTTCTTGAAGTTTTTGGGATTCCTGCTGAAATAATAGTTTTCTCCCAATCAGTATTTTTTGTGTCCCCTAACTCCGCCCTATCTAATTCCACACTTAATAATTCTTCGTTTAAGGAAGGTGCTAAAGGATGAAGGGCCAATCCCGTATATAAAATTTTTGATGCATCTTTGAAATTATTACCATTACGGAAAATTTGTGCCTGAGATAAAAAATAATCAGGGCCGGAAAGCCTATTGACTGCATCAGAAATTAAAATTGGAAGTTCAGGATAGCGTTGAACAAAACCAGGGGAACGCAACAAGAATGATTGCGACTGTTTTTGTGCTCTTAATGCTAGGGCTACCCATTTTGATTTTTCTTCTTTTTGCAGCGTGGCATACCCTTCACAGGCTCGACCTAACGCAAAAACCATCATGGGGTTTTCTTCTGTAGCAAGAATTTTTTCTGCCGTTTCAAAAGATGATGTTTGTGAAGCGAGCGCATAGTGTAAAGCCCGTTCCATTTCATTTGCAGATACTGCAGTTAATATTGCAAAAATTTTAGCTAAATCAGCGACCTCTTTAGAGGCATCTTGCGTAGCGGCCAAATCAAGATTTGCTTCTGGTGGAACTGCAGCATTTCCTTTTTCAATCATGGAAGCAAATTCACTTCCTTTCATGGCATTTTCAGCATGAAGAAAAGCGGCCTTACTATCCCCTAAGGTAAGGGAAGTGCTGGCCTGTGTTAATTTAGCCATTGCCATGCGAAGCATTCGTTCTTGGATAGCTAACCGATTTACATTGGCATCGGGTCGCCTTAAAATTGCAGAGGATATTGCATTTCCTGAGAGTCTGACGCCAGGAACTGCACCTGGTAATCTAGCTTGAATATCAGATGCAGATTGCAATGCCCGTTGAGATTCATCCCGGTAGTCTTGAAGAACCACGGGCGCCAGCATTCCCTGTGCCAGATAACAGGCGAATAATGCTTCTGTTGCATCGAGTTTATTGGAAAGATTGGTTTTATCATCTGCCAACTGTTTTAATTGGTTGGCTGCTAGAAGTGCTTGCTTATAAAATTGTTGGGATTGTGAAACCGGCTGATTTGGAATGACTGCAATTTTATACGCTTGGGAAAGTGCAAGATAAGCATCCGCAATGGTGTTTCTAAAACCAGCATTGGGTGAAATGGTATTTTTAAAAAAAGTCTGGGATTTTTCGAGCAACTCCATTGCTTTTGCTGACTCAGAACCTGGCCCACCTGATTGAAAAATGATATCAGATGCTGCAGCCAGATTTAGTCTTCCTAGAATCAAAGATGTTTCGCTTGATTCCTTTACCAATAACCCTGCTTGAATTGATTTTTCGACATCTTTTATTGCATCCAAGGGAAGGACACCAATTCGCATTTGAGTGTTTGCCATTAATTCTGCCAACTTTGGGTCCCGATGATATTTCTGGCCTTCTGCAATTATGCTGATTGCATTTATTGGGCGGCCTGAAAAATTTTCCTGATTGGCTTTATCTAAGAACCATTTAGAACTTTCAATTTTTAGAATACTTTCATCAAAATCTTTATTTAATAAAAAGCGGGACGATTCTGTTTGAGAAGATTTTTTTGCATCTCCTAATAGCTTTAAAGCATTGTCGAAGTAGCTTTTTGCTTTTAAATGGGCCGCTTCATTGAGTGGATCTGTCGATGTTTCTATTATTCCAAATGTTTTTGCAACATTACCTAAAGTGTAAAGCGCTATACTGTTTGGCGCAGCCGATTTTATTTCTTTTGCTGTGGTTTCTGCTTCTTTTAATAATTCAAGATTTGGTTTGTTGGAGTCGACCACGGCTAATCTATAAGCGGAAATGGAAATTAAAGCATGCAAATGGTCCATGATATCTGCGCCTAGAGGAAGAATATCGGGTGAATCAATGTCCACCAATTTTAATTCTTTTGATTTTCCATCTAGCCTTGGTTCATCGAATAGGAGATACCAATCGCGCTGATCTTTACCTTCTGCTAAAACGCGAATACTTAAAATCATTTCACGGACTTGAAGTGATTTTTCTCGAACCGTTTTAAAATCTCCGGTTTGAAATGCAGTGTTGACAACAGCCATTGAGTTGTTGGCATCCCGGTAAGTTTTTACCATAGTACGAAGTGCTTCAAGTCGGGATCTCTCACCTTGCCTGGCAGTTTCTTTTTTCTTCTCTGTTTCTTCTTTGCGTACTAAATAAGTGTCAAGCCTAGCTAGTACCGCAGGGTTTTTTGCAAGGGGAAGCCATTTGTCACGATCTTTACCTAATTCCTTTAGAATATCTTCAATTTCCTTGTTGCCATCTTCGAAAAGGTCGATTGCTCCAGTGAAAAGCATAGATTTTTTTGGGTCAGAAGCAAATTCACCCAGAAGAATTTTCCAGGTTGCAACTCGAACCCTTTCTTCCAAGGTAGTAGGTGAATTAAGTGAAGTGTTTAGGCCAGCATTTGCTTTTTTGATTTCTTCGCAAGGCGGTTCTTTTGAATTTACTGCCATTGGTAAGGCGAAAATGATTATTCCAATAGCAAGCACTAAAGTGATTCTAATCACCGGATAATTTAAATTTTTGAAATACATGGGTGTGTCACTTTCAGGCTAATTATTTATTAAAAGTAATAGGTTGAGTTTTGATGGTTTCACATAACCAAATTCTGCTGGTTCCTTGGAAATGTTCCATTTCCTTTAGAATCAGAGTTCTTTCGGTGTCGCTGGTGTTTCTTTGAAGGAATGCACCAACTAAAGCATCCCTGCGTGCGTCTTGAACATTCCCCAGTATATGTTCTGATAAAGCTCGAAAATAAAAGAAAAGAGTTTCTTTGGGATTTAAAGAAATGGAATTACTAAAGTATTCTGAAGCTTTTAAGTAGTTTTTTTCCTTTAACGCAACTTTACCTTGGTTGTAGTAGTCCCAAGATGTAGAAATAAAAAGGTCTTTTGGGTTAGTTTCGCTTTTTTTGATAAATTCAGAAAGTTTGCTCAAGAATTTTATTTTTGCAGCGGGGGTGGGGTTTTTCGCCAACAATAATTTATACGCTTGCAGGCAATCTTTGATGGCTGTTTCGTTATTACCTATGGAAGCATAAATTTCAGCGCGAGCCATTAATGGTTCAGGATTTTCAGGGTTTTCTTTGATTGTTTTTTCAACAATTATGAATGACTGCTGTAGACTCTTTGGTCCTAACTTTATTAATGCGGGCAGATCCAGATTTGGGTCTTGTGCAAAAATTTGCAATAATAAAAAAACTGGCAATGCAATCATAAGCCCCTCTGGGGAAGGATTTTGAAATAATACAAAAGTCTTAGATTCGTTAACCAACTAAATAAATAGTAATTAAATCAAATATAATATCAAATCAAATTTGATCATATAAAAAAATCTGATGTATTCGATTTCGGTAAATCGTTATTATCGGATTATTAGGAAAGAAATATTATTTTAAAATATTGGCTGTTTTCTTGAATTCATTCCGCTAAGGTTTAATTTGTTTGTTAGTTTTCTTTCGAGAAATGTTGTGCTAGTGGGTTAATCGTTTACAATATTGTTGTTTTAAAACAGTTCGCGGATTGGGATGCCGTTGTCGAGGAGGTGCTGCGGTCTGCCATTGGGATCAAGAATGGTAGTTAATGGATTGATGTTCAAGGATTTATAGAGGGATGCGAAAATATCTTGGAAGGTGACGGGGCGTGCAACAACCCGTGCGCCATGATGATCAGTTGCGCCAATGATTTGGCCGCCTTTGAAACCGCCACCCGCAAGAAGGGCAGGAGTAACTTCTGGCCAGTGGTGTCTGCCACCGGATTTGGGATCAATGCGTGGCGTTCTGCCAAATTCACCCCAGACGACAATAGCAACATCATTGAGCATGCCCCGGTCTTCAAGATCAGTGATAAGGGCATGGATTGCATTATCGATGATGGGAAGAAGTTGTTTCATGCGGGGGAAATTCCCCTCGTGGGTATCGAAGTCGCTAAATGAAACGCTAACACAGCGAACGCCTGCCTCAATCATGCGTCGTGCCATGAGGAGTTTTTTTCCTGCGTTGCCATCTTCGCTGGTTGTGGATCGTTTGGATTCATTCATTGGGAAAGAGTATTTTGCAACAGTACTGGGGGATTCTTTTTCAAGCTCCATTGCGTTTGCAAGTTTGCCTGAAAGAATGATGCCAACAGCTTGTTGGGTGAAGCGATCAAGGGCATCCATCGAGCCTGAAGCATCGAGGGATTTGCGGGAAGCATCGAAGCTGGAAAGTAACTTGGTACGATCATTGACCAGGTCGGGTGTTAGGCCTTCAACAAGGTTGAGTTGAATGGCATGTGCTTTACCTCGTTTAGCGAGTTCGCCCTTCATGCCTGATTCGAGTTCGCGTGTAAAGAGGTGCGAGATGTCGGGTCTGAAAGGTGTAAAAGTAGGTCCGAGGAAACCGGGTCGGGCGCTGTTTCGCACCTGGGGTCTGCCTTGCATGATATCAACGAAGGCAGGGGCCTTATCCCTTGGTGTGCCTTGAAGTTTAGCAAGCACGGAACCAAAAGCGGGCTTGCCACCAATGTTGGATTGGTCTTTTGCAGCAAAGCCAGACTGGCATTGAAACCCATCGTGGGCGCCAGCAGAGCCGATAAGAGAGCGAACAAAAACACACTTGTCTGCGATTTGAGAAATCTTGGGAAGAAGTTCACCAACCTGTAAGCCTGGAATATGGGTAGAGATGGGTTTGAATTCGCCACGGATTTCAACAGGTGCATCGGGCTTAAGATCGAACATATCTAATTGGGGTGGCCCGCCATCGAGATGGATGTTGATCACTGCTTTGTTGGAAGATTGAATACCAGCAACAGATTCGGCTTTGAGTAGATCGACGAGGGATAATCCTGAAAGGCCCATTGCGCCTGCGGTGAGGAAATGCCTTCGGCTTGATTTTTGATTGTAGTTACCAAAGATGGAAAGCATGAATTCATCCAGGTGGGAGAGTGCGAAGCTTACTTAATAGGACAATAGTACCTTACGAATGGGTTTAGATCAAGTAATAAAGGGCTAGTCGCGATTCTGTTTTATGACATCACTTTTTGCAAATATAATAGATTCCGTTCGTTTTTATCGTTTAGGATGTACAAGGCATATAGTCTTTTAACTATCGAAAAGTAGGGTGACTCCATGATTACAGGCTTTAAACTCGTTAAAATTATTAGTCTTCATTCCTTAACAAGGTTGTTGCTGATGGTTATTGCATGCATGGTTTTAAATACCGAGGCATATGCGGGGCAGTTAAAAGCTGGGGTAGGCAGGGAAGATATAACCAGCAAGGTTGGATTGAAAAATGACACTTTGTATGTGAAAGCCTTGGTGTTGCAGGATGGTGCTGCAACTGCAGTGATCATTACCGTGGATGCAGTTGCGATTGAAGAAATAGGTTCGATTAAGAAAACCTATCTTTCAACAGTGAGAGAGCAATTGAAGAAAGAGTTCAACATTTTACCATTGAATGTGATGGTGAATGCGAGCCATTGCCATGGAATTGTTTGCGAGGATGTAGAGGAAAGAACGGTGAAGGCGGTGCGGGAGGCGATGAAAAACTTGGTGGAAGTTGATGTGGGCAGTGGCGTTGGATTTGAAAATAGGATCATGGAAAATCGCAGGGTGAAGCTGAAGAATGGGAAAGATGCGGATATGCGCAGGGCTTATTCGCTACCTCCGGACTCGGAAGTTGAAAGTGTTGGCCCGGTTGATCCGCAGATAGGAATATTGCGATTAGATCAAAAGAATGGCAAGACGCTTGCTGTGCTTTACAACTTTGCATGCCATCCGATTCAGGGTGTTCCCAGTGGTGGGAATACTGCAGACCTGACGGGATATTCTTCGAAAGTGATTGAAGATTGTCTGGGCGATGGAGCGATGGCGTTTTTTATCCAAGGATGCGGCGGTGATATCAACCCCGTGCTTTACAAGGATGTTGCTTATCCACCCGATGCTGAACCTTTGGGAAACATGTTGGGCATCAGTACGATGCGGGGGTTAAAACAAATCAAATGCAAACCCGATGTTGCGTTCAAGGTGATCAATGAAACGATTTCGTTGCCCCGGGCAGAATTATCAGGGCGCATCGAATCTCTTCAGGCAGAGCAACAAAAATTGCTGCAATCACTTGGTGCCAACAACTTGAACTTCAAAACATTTCTTCCCTTGATGGTGAAGTACAACAATTCTGAGGAGTTCCCATCGTATTTTTCGCAGCACTATCTTCATGAGAAAATGCTTGGAAGAAATGATCTTGAAAAGCTGGATGCGGAGAACCGGAAAAACATGAAGAAGTATCTTGCCAACATTCATGTGATGGAAGAACTTACCCGGGTGCAAACGAATCTTGCGTTGTTAAAGAAGAATCAGGCGAAGAACATTGCTTCAGGGAAACGAACCATCGATGTAGAGGTGATGGGTTTGCGAATAGGGGATTTTGTCATGGTGACATTTCCGGGAGAGTTGACAGTGCAGATCGGGTTGAACATTAAAAAGATGTCGCCTCATAAGAGTACCTTCGTTGCAGGATACACTAATGGCTACATTTATTATGCGCCAACCGCGGAGCAACTTAAGAATGTGGGCAATGCGCAGGAAGACAGTGATTGCATATTGGCGCCACAATGGCAGCAGATATTTGAAGACAAAGTCGCAGCGATATTAAAGAAGTTATGATTACGAACGAAAAGAAAGCAAGGAACCATGCAGATGATAAGTGGGACCATAGTTTTGTTAATGGGGGTTCTGCAAGGGCAGTTGGAACTTAAAAAAGAGTCGCCTCCTTGGTATGAAGATCGCAAGCAGTTGCTTTATTTCAAGGATCTGCAGGGGAAGTTGCAGCCTGTTAAAAGTGTAGATGACTGGTCTAATCGTGTGACCCATACACGGCAAAACATGGAATTGGTAATAGGCAAGTTGCCTTCAATCACTTCTCTTCCACTGGACATGAAAATTGATTTTGAAGAGAAGTTGCAACACTACACTCGCCAGCATATCTCGTTTGTAGTTGAGAAAGATGACCGAGTGCCCGCGTTTTTATTAATTCCTCATGGTGTAAGCAGACTAAGCAGCAAGCCCGGGGTGATTTGTCTGCCAGGTAGCTCCAAGCCTGGTAAAGACACCCCTGCGGGTATTTCCCAAGCTACCGGCCAAGCCTATGCGCATGAACTTGCCTCGAGGGGCTATGTTTGTTTGGTGATGGATTATCCACTTTTGCATACAACTGAATATAATTCCGACCCTTATGAAATGGGTTATGTCAGTGCCACCATGAAGGGAATTGTGAATCATCGCAGAGGGATAGATCTGCTGATATCGCTTACCTTTGTGGATTCTGGATCCATAGGAGTTATTGGGCATTCTTTGGGCGGTCATAATGCGATCTTTCTTGGTGTGTTTGATGAAAGAATCAAGGCAGTTGCATCAAGTTGCGGGTTCAATGTATTCGCAAAACACAACAAGGGAGATGTCAGGGCTTGGAGCAGTAAATATTACATGCCTAGGATTAAAACGGAATACAAGGACGACCCATCAAAGATACCGTTTGATTTCACCGAAGTGCTCGCATCCCTAGCGCCCAGGCCTGTTTTCATCAACGCGCCTTTGCACGATGACCCGGATTTTGAAGTCTCTGGAGTGACCGATTGCATTGATGCTGCTCTTCCCGTCTATGAAAAAATATTCAACACTAAAGATAAGCTTGATGTGCATCACCCCGATACCAACCATAGTTTTCCACTAAAAGAAAGGCTTCTTGCTTATGCTTTTTTTGACAGGCATTTGATGCCACAGTCTAATGCTATGGATATAAAAAAAGGCTTAATCATTCACTTGCCTCTTAGTAATGATGCCCGTGATATTTCCGGGAATGACAATCATGCAGAAGGTTTGAATGTGGAGTATGCCAAGGGTGCTTCTTTTAATGGAAGGAATTCATCGCTTAAGATTTCAAAGGATGTCGGTCGTCGGTTATTAGACAAGGGGGAATTCAGCATTGCCTGTTGGATTAAAGCAGAGGACAAGTTGAATGAATCTTCCGGCGGAGATATCTTTAGTTGGTATGATCCCAATACTTCTCGGGGGGTGAACTTCAGCCTTAAAAGTAACCAGGGTGTTACGACCAATCA
>CAXNFS010000015.1:0-22486 GCA_964201235.1 Gemmataceae bacterium
GGCTTAACTGATTTCCGCATCCGCATTGGCTTACGCGATCCAAAAAGCGATAAGTATGTTGGCGCTGATGAAGATTGGAACAATGCCCAAGCCGCTATCATCAACATTATCAAATCCCTCAATATGCCATTCTCCGCAGAAGAAGGCGAAGCCGCATTCTATGGCCCTAAGATTGACTTTGTGGTCAAGGATTGCATCGGCAGGGAATGGCAACTAGGCACTGTGCAACTCGATTACAATCTGCCCAAGCGATTTGATCTCGAGTATGTTGGCGCAGATAATAAAATGCATCGCCCTATCATGATTCATCGGGCACCCTTTGGATCTATGGAACGATTCATGGGCATTCTCATCGAGCATTTTTGTGGCGCATTCCCACTCTGGCTTTCACCAGAACAAGTTCGTGTTCTGCCCGTTAGTGATAAATTTAACGACTATGGCAAACAGGTTGAAGCCCAACTTCGAAGTGCAGGCCTTCGTGCAACAGGCGATTATCGCTCTGATAAAGTTGGTGCAAAGATCCGCGAAGCAAGCCTCGAAAAAATCCCCTACATGCTCGTGGTAGGTGATAAAGAAGTTTCCGCATCCACCGTTGCAGTTAGGCACCGTACCGATGGCGATTTGGGCGCCATGCCTCTCGCTGATCTTCTAGCTAAACTTGCTGAAGAAATCACTGGCCGCAGATTGGTTCGAACGCCTGTTTAACTCTTTTCATTCCAGACTCCTTTCAAAATTATTGATCTGAATTCTGGAGGTTTCACATCGCAAAGTCATCTGCAAAATCTGTTCTCTTTCTTGTTAACAACAAAATCAACATTAGCGAAATCTTGAGGGTGAGCATTGAAAACTCCCTTAAGATGATGGGCCTGCCCTATGTAGCAGAGATCAACTCTTATGCCACTCCTTTTGTAAAACCTGAGATCACTACAGATAGATTGATCGTTATTTGTTTGCCCGAAGAATCAGAGACTATAAAAGGAATTCTAGAACCAGGCGCTTGCTCATTTGAGCTATGGGATATGACAGAAAAACAGGCGACCAAGGAATTGATTGCTGCTGAAGTTAATGGTTGGATCGCAAGGTTGATTACAGGCTCGCCTCGCTTGGGGCCGCCTGATTTAACACCCCTGCCCCAAAAGGTTATCTCATCTCCAGCAGTACAACCGATTAATAAAAAACAAGTTATTAGCGTAGGTAGAGAAACCAAAGGGCGTAAAGGCAAAGGCGTTACCATTCTTTCTGATCTTCCCATGAATGAAGAGCAAATTCATGAACTTGCAACCACGCTGAAATCAAAGTGTGGCACCGGGGGAACAGTGAAAGATGGTAAAATCGAAATCCAAGGCGACCAAAGAGAACGCATCATCATCGAGCTTGAGAAGCTGGGTTTCAAAACCAAAAAAGTCGGCGGCTGATCTCTTTGTTTTTCCTTGTCTTGCCCTCTTCAAAGATAGTACGATAGAAATTCTAGCCGTAATTTTATCCGCCTTTAATGAGATCATCCCCATGCGACCGATTGTTTTTCTTTCACTTCTACTTTTTGTCTTTAGTATCTTTGCTGAGGAAATCGACAAAAAATTCCCTCTCGATCCACAACTTAAAGTTTTAAGCGAAGATGTGAAAAGTGAACGCTACAGAGAGATAGTAACTAAGAAAATGCTTTCCACAGATCTTGCTGCAGAATGGCAGCGAGGCTTCACTGCGGACAACCCTGAATCTTTCCTTGAAAAGAACGGCGGTAGGGAAAAAGTGTTTGCCAATCCTGATCTTAAGGCTGCTTACGATAGGCGCCTTTCCATCCAGAATGATTTCCTTGATCTCATGCGTGAAGGTTATAAACGCCATAAGGCGGTGCCCCCATTCGATAAGGGCGCTAAGGCTGAAATTGCGGGGACAACCATAAAGAGTTCTGCAATCAAGAAAGGCGCAACGCTTTCAACTTCCCTGGTGGCGAAGGGAGCAGAAAAACACTGGCCTCGATTTCGTGGCCCCTCGGGCCAGGGTCTAACTTGGTTAAGCTCACTTCCCACCAAGTGGAACGACAAAAGTGAAAATATCCTCTGGAAAATAGCCACGCCGGATCTGGGTAACTCTTCCCCGATTGTTTGGGAAGATAAAATTTTCATCACTTCTGCAACCTCCAAGGGTGCGAGCAGGACAGTGCATTGTTTCTCTTCGAAGGATGGTGCTAAAATATGGAGCACTCCTATTCCCGAAAGTATTCCTGAAACTAGCGTACTAGGTAAAAATGGTTATGCTTCATCAACTCCAGCCACCGATGGCGAAAGAGTCATTGTGTTTTTAGGAAGCTCTGGTTTGGTTTGCCTCGACTTCGCAGGAAAAATTCAATGGCAATACAACAACCTGAACATCAAGACTACTCATGGAACCGGCTCTAGCCCTGTAATTCATGGTGACTTGGTACTTTTCTTTCATGATCAAAACCAGTCTGATTCAATCTGTATTGCTCTTGATAAAAAAACAGGCAAAGAAGTATGGAAGCAAAAGCGTGATAAGGGGATGACCTGGTGTACCCCTGTTGTTATCAAGGTTGGCGATCATGATGAAGTTATCTTTGCAGGCAGTGGCACCGTTCGTGGATATGATCCTGCAACTGGCAACGAACTTTGGAAACTTCAGGGCCCTACATCTGAAGTGGTACCAACCATCGTAGTCGGGACGGAACTTGCGTACAGCGCTTCGGGTAGAAACGGTCCCACCATTGCATTCCGCCTAGGTGAAAAAGGTGATATCACTGCTTCCAGTACCGTTTGGAAATCTGTGCGCAATGGCCCTCATGTGCCTTCCCCCATCCTCGTTAAAGACAAATTATTCACTTTCAATGATATGGGTATTTCAACTTGCCTTGATGCAACCACGGGTAAACTGCTTTGGACTGAAAGGCTTCCAGATCAATTCACTGCTTCTCCCATCGAGGCGGGTGGGTTTATTTATGTGAGTGGTGAATCGGGCAAGACTTATGTGCTTAAAGTGTCTGATAAATTTGAATTGGTAGCAACAAACGATCTTGGTTCACCCATTCTTGCTTCGCCTGCAATTGTTGATGGTAATCTTTTGCTTCGAACGCGTGATGCTCTTTATTGCATAGGTATGAAGTAATTGTCAGTTTGGACTTTGTTGAAATGAAAAAGGCCCATGCAATTTAATGCACGGGCCTTTTTAGTTCTACTCAAGAAAACTAAAGTTTTCCTTCCACACCTAATTGGTGGAAGTAGTGTTCGACTTTATCTTGGTTCTTTAATAGCCAATCGATACTTGGTTCACCAAGGATGGCTTTACGAATAACCTTGGTGGTAGCTTCACGATGAACCGCAAATAAAGCCTTATGGTCGATTTTGTTCGCAGGTACTTTAAGAATATTAGGATCAAGCCATACCGAATAAATGATGCCTAGCTCCTCAGCTTTTTTCTTGGGGATGATCCCTTCACGCACTGCATCGAGTACGCCATGAGCGATGGCAGCTTGAACGGTACCCATTAAAATATTGGTGTAGCGGACATCATTTACGGTGACTTTGCTTACCATGATGGTTGCAGGTTTCACCTGAACATCGCTGTTAAGGATTGCAAAAACCTTGGTATGGCCTTTGATCTGGTTGCCCAAGAGATTTGCGAAAGCGATACCCACAGGGCCATCCATTTCGCCAATGACGATTTCTGGTTCTGCGCAGAGATAATCGAGATCACCTTCAACTAGGGCTTCGCCTGTGCGCAATACGATTCTTTTGGAAGAGGGTTTCTTAGCAGCCATGTTTCGTTTCTCCAAGGGATTAATTGTTAGACCATATAATTGGGTGTTTTATGGCAGTTTGCAAGTGAAACAAGTTGGTTGTTACAAAAATAATAGGAGCAATTATTTTTGGGCTGTTGCAGAAATCGGAATCAATCTTAGCATATTTGAAAGCGACACATTTCCTTGATCGTTTTTGATGATTATGGATTTAGCTTATTCAAGTGGGAGTATTGGTAGAGGGCGCACTCGAATCCGACCTGGCTCAATCGCAACAACCGCACCTTGTAAAAGATCCTGTTCAATACTTTGAAAATTCACCAGCAATAAATTTACTTGTTGTTGAGGTAGTCTAGGTGTTGCACCTCGAAACAAAAGCACAGAAGGTTTCGTTTCCTTCCGCAAAGCCAGCAAAGTTCCAAAGTCTGTATCGGCAGAAACTACTATCCGATTTTCCAAAGCAGCACGCTCTAAAATGGCTGCATCGCTTCTGCTCGACATTCCATATTCACGCACATGCACCGCATCATGACCAGCCATTATTAATCCCTGAGCAACCGCAGGCGATAGGGCGTTATCGATAAGGAATCTCATGCCACGCCAACAATAGGTAGTTCCCGTTCGCGCAAGGCGGCAGCAGCAAAGCTAAGCGCTTCGCGAATATCCCCTAGTTCTAAATCGGGATATGCGGTTAAAATTGCCGTATCGCTCATACCTTGAGCTACCATTTCTACAACCGTGGCAACTGGAATTCTAAGCCCCCGGACACAAGGTACGCCATTCATTTGATTCGAATCGACCGTAATCCGAGTGATCTTCATATCAAATCTCCTGAGAAACGAATCCACTTCATTTTCACCCAACAATCTATCATACCTCAAAATGTTTCCGTTTGCTTAAATCGCTTCTAATTCGTTCTTTTATTGCGGTTTGCAAGGGAAACAAGCTGGTTGTTGCAAAAATAGTTGGAGCGTTTATTTTGCAGCGGGGCTTGCGACGCCCACGGGTTGGCCCGGTGAAAGGGTTGCAACATTAGCGCTGATAAATGCTTCCTTGGTATCGATGGGTTTCCAATCCGAGGTTGATCCTGCTTCGCGGGTGCCCAGTAACTCAACCCATTCTCCCTCGACTCTTCCGATTTTTAGATCAACTTTCTGTGCTTTGCCATCAACTATTTTAAATCCAAAGGCACCATCGGGAGTGCGAACGATAGCACCTAGTGGCAATACAAAAGCCTCTGCAAGCACTGCTTTGATGCGAATGGATGCATACATGCCTGGGCGTAGAATTCCCTCGGGGTTGGGAAGATCGATTTCCGCCCTTAGGTTTCTGCTTGATGAATCCAGGGCCCATGAGATGCGCGACACCTTGCATGAAAACTCTTTTCCGGGTAGTGCATGAAAGGTAACGAGCGCATCTTCACCAGGGTTCACATAGGCATTTTCAATTTCTGGAACTTCAACCACAACACGAACAGGATCAATCTGGCTGATGATGAAAAGGGGTTCGGTGTTGGGTGAGCTGTTATCTTGAACGAGTTTGCCTGGATCGACGGATCTTTTGGTTACTACGCCATCGAAGGGGGCGTAAATAGTGGTGTAGGCTGCAAGTGCTTCTGCTTTTCGTAGTTCTGCTTTGGTAACATCTAATCTTGATTCAGCAGAGAGTATGGCAATTCTTGCCTTGGCAGCCTCTGCCTTCGATTTGGCAACAGTAGCTTCAGCATGTTTGACCTTTGCCATGATTTCATCTTTGGTTGATTCTGCAGCTTTGACGAGGTTTAAAACTTCATCGCGTGTTTGTTCATCTAGGACTTTGGATTGCACCAGTGCGGATACGCGTTTGTTTTCGGAGTGCCATCGATCGTAAGAGGCTTGTGCCCTTTGAATTCCGGCTCGTGCTTCAACAAGGCCAGCCTCGGTTGATAAAAGAAAAGCATCCGCTACCTCAGCTTGTTTTTTCTCAAGCTCAACACCAACCTTGGCGAAGTCCATCAGAGCCTTCTTATGCTGTACTTCCTCGACAATTTCAGGAACATCAACAACCAATAGTTTTGAACCTTGCTTGACGAGTTTGCCCCCTGTTTCATAAACCGGCCCTTTAACCTTGGCTCCAATGTCCACCATTACCAATGCTGCATACCCAACCACCTTTGCATGAATCATGGCTTCTTCGTTGGCCCGCAGGGTTCCAGGTTGGCTGATGGTGTGCACTAGTTTTTGCTTCACCGGAGTGACTAGCTTCACTTCAACCTGCTTCATTCCTGCTGTTTTTTCATCTTTGATTGCAATTGGTTTATCTGCACAACCATTGGCGACAAGATAAATAAGGCCCATTGTCAGGAAGGAAAGGTTTACTTTTTTAAACATGGTTAGTCTCTTTGTTGAGATTTTTATTTTCAGGTGCGAGCGAAACCTTGAAGCTGCAAGGGTTGGGGAAAAGAATAGCAAATGCAGGTGCTAGCATTAAAAGAGATGCAAACAATCCGCCTGCGATACCACCCAAAACCGCACGGGCCAGTGCTGCGCTTTGCTCACCTCCGCTAGTGTTCCCAAGTGCCATCGGTATCATGCCTGCAATCATTGCCAAGCCTGTCATTAAGATTGCGCGGAACCGTTGGGTTGCTGCAAGGGTTGCAGCCTCATAACCAGAATGCGCGCCTTCGATCATTGCTTTCTGGGCGAAGCTGACAAGAAGGATGGCATTAGCGGTGGCTACGCCGATGGCCATGATGCTTCCCATGAACGATTGTAAATTAAGAGTGGTGTTGGTGAGTTTCAAGGTGATTGCAATACCAGCGAGAACAAAGGGCAAAGCCAGTATGGGGATCAAAGCAAGTCTGATTGATTGGAAATAAGCAAGTAGGATGAGGAAAATTGCAACTGTCGAAAGGATGAGGCCCAAAGATAACCCGGAGAATAATTCCTTTAGGATGGAGATTTGGCCACGGACATCAACTTGAACTCCTGTGGGTGGAGTTCCAGCTTCTGCGAGTGCTGCATCGATTAATTTTGAAGCTTTGCCTAAATCTGCACCTACAACATTGGCGGTGATGCTAACCAGCCTGCGCATATTGTAGCGATCTATTTCGCCTGGCATGGTTCCAGCTTTTACTTGGGCAACATCTCTTAGAAGCCTTTGTTCAGGGCCTTTTTGGCTGATGGGAATGGTTTCGATTTCTGTGGTAGAGTTCATGATGGCTTGGGGGATTTCAACTTGAACTTGGTATCCGATACCGTTGGCGGGATCGCGCCAGTAGTTGGGTGTGGTGAACCTTGAAGAAGAAGTAGCAGCCACCAAGGATTTAGAAACATCATCAGCATGCACGCCACTTAGGGCAGCTCGTTCGCGATCGATTTTAACATCTACGGTGGGGTAATCGAGAGTCTGCCCGTAGCGGATATCTTTCAGAACTGTAATTTTTTCCATGGAATTGCGAATGGTTTGGGCGAAGGCCCGGTTGTCTGCCATCTTTGGTCCGCTTACCACAACTTCAACGGGTGCAGCAGCTCCGAAGCTCATGACTTCGTTAACCACATCTGCAGCTTCGAAAGAAAGTTCAATCTTTGTTTTAGCCATGCGATCTTTACTTATGGAGTGATGCAACTCTTTCCAGCGTTCATCAGTCCAGCTTTCGAGGTATGAAACGAGCCCATTGCGGATCAATGCTTTTAATTTTTCTCCTGAGATACTTTTGGGTTTGATAGCGATGCGCATAAGAGCTTCTTCGGGCCCACCCATCCATTGATAAACGCAGTTGATGGGATAACTAGGAGGAACCAGCCCCACATATCCAAGCGAGAGGGTAAGGTTCTCTTCGCCTATCTCTTTTTTGATCCATCGCAGCGATTCTTGAACGATGGCTTCGGTCTCTTCGATGCGTGTTCCTGCGGGTGCACGGAGTCGGAATTGAATTTGCCCGTTGTCCACGGGTGGGAATAGATCGGTACCTGTTTGCAACCCTGCAACCCAGAGTAAACTTATTGCAAGTGCCAAACCCAAGGGAAGGGAGATCCATCTCATGCCTGTCAGTAAGCAGATGAGTGAGCCATAAGTGGAGTTAGATTTTTCATCGGAATGAAACTGGCCTTTTGGAATGAGCCAGATGGAAAGAACTGGTACTAGGGTGCTGGAAAGAATATAGGAAGCGATCATGGCAAAGCCCACAGCAAGTGCCATCGGCAGAAATAGGGCAAGTGCAGGGCCTTTAAGAAAAGCAGCGCTAAGGAATACACTAAGAACACAAAGCATTGCAAGGAATCTTGGGACAGCGGTATCTAGGTTGCCTCTAATCACGGCTTCCGCGATGGTGCCAAAGCGGGGAATTTGCGAATGAATGTTTTCAACTTCGACTGTAGCTTCATCCACTAAGATTCCCACTGCAAGGGCCAAGCCGCCTAGAGTCATCAGGTTTAGTGAATAGCCACATGCAAAAAGAGAAAGAACTGCTGCGATGAGTGCGATTGGAATGTTTAAAACCACGACGATTACGCTGCGCCAATCTCTGAGGAAAAGCAGAACCATTAAGCCGGTGAGGATAGCGCCTAGCAGGGCTTCGAAGGCAACGCCTTCCAAAGCGGAAACAACCAAGGAAGGGGGATTGATCAAACTCAAAGCGCACTTTGATATCTTCGGGCAGAGCTGCTTGCATCTTTGGAATATTCTCGCGGATGGCCTGCACCACGGAGAGCGTGCTGGCATCCGCTCTTTTTGTTGCAAGTATGTAGACTGCTCTTTTGCCATTCACCAAGGCATCCTGTTGCTATGTCACTCGCATCTGCTATCGACCCTGCAACATCGCGGATGAATATCTTCCTGTTCATATCGATGGGGATCGAACCTAATTCAGCAGGTTGCAGCACCATCGAGTTGACAGGCACCATGGGCATTTTTTCTTGCACTCGAATCGCACCCGATGGACTGATGGCATTACCATGCGATAAAGCATCAACTACATCTTCGGGGGAAAGTTTGTAGGAACGAAGTCGTTCAGGGAGAACGCTGATGACGACGGTGCGTTGGTTGCCCCCGAAAGGTGGCGGGGACGAAACTCCAGGAATGTTAGCAAACATGGGGCGCACCTTAAAGAGTGCCTGATCTTGTATCTGCCCGATGGTTTTAGTTTCACTTGAAAGAACCAGATAGCCTACGGGAACACTACCTGTGTCAAAGCGGATGATGAAAGGCGAAACGGTACCCGGTGGCATGAAGGCTCTTGATCGATTGACCTGACCCACGGTTTCAGCAAGTGCCTGTGCCATGTCGGTGCCGGGGTGGAAGTACAACTTCATCAAAGAGACACCCTGTACATTTTTCGATTCCACATGGTGGATGCCACCGATATAGAGGAAGTGGTATTCGTAGTAGTTAGCAAGCAGACCTTCCATCTGGGCGGGATCCATGCCGCCATAGGGTTGGCAAACATAAAGAACGGGCAGGTTCAAAGAGGGAAAGATATCAATTTTGATGCGGGAAAGGGAAAGCAACCCTGCAAGGATGACACCAAGTACCATGACGCAAATGGTGACGGGTCTTCTGAGAGCAAAGTTAATCGGGTTCATGCATGGCTCTGATAGAAGGCATTACGGTGGAAGAGGGATGACCCGCTCAATTGTAGCAGAAGGGTAGACAGGTTCCATGACAGAGATTTCTTTATCAGAGGGTTTGGGTTTTAAGACAACGGAATGGTCGCCCACTTGCTGGCCTGGATGGCCCAAGGCTCTATAGAGTCTGAACTGTGCTCTGTTATGTTCTGTAATGGCCTTGTAGTAATCTCTATAGGCTTGTTGCAGGCTTTGAATGGAGACAAGAACTTCCTGCGGGCGGAAAACCAGGGTGATGGTATCACCAATTCTTCGGGTTTGACTAAGCCCTTGAGCGTTTTTATCAGCGGTATCGAGTGCATATTGTAAGCCCTCTTCGGCATCTTTGATTCTTCGAGTGGTGCGAACGGTTTGGGCGTGGGCAGCAACAACTTCTGCTGCTACCCTGTCTTGAACTTGATAAAGCTCAAGGGCAGCTGCATTGTTCTGAGCTTGTCTTTCACGCTTAAGGGCTATGTTTCCTATACCAAAGCTTTCGAGTTCCCAGAGGACTTGAAGATCCATGGAATTGCGCATGCCGAAGTCGGCCATGGAGCCGTTGTTGCCCCCGCCAAATAGCCCCGAAGAAAGAGTGCCTCCTGGGTTTGTAGCTGCGCCACGAAGTAGGATGCTGGGAATGAGAGGTCGCATTTTTTCTTGTTGCAATCGTGCGAGGCTGGCTTGAACCAAGGCTTGTTGCGAAGCGAGTTCTGGTCGCAATGTTAAGCCGATGGGGATTAGTTCATCGATGGTTCTTGCGGGATCGATTAAATCGATTTTTAGATGAGGTGGTTCTTGTGGGGTTACGCGCAAACCAGATTGTAAATGCAAGACTCGGATGAGTTCCGCACTTTGAACCTGCCAGGCTTCGTAAGCGTATTCAAGATCCTGCCTTCTTCGTGCTAGTTCCGCTCTTACTCTGCTTGCTTCAGCGGGTGGCGCCAACCCTGCGCTAAGTTGACGAGTTTTATCTGCAAGCTCTTCGGATCTTTTTACGGTGTCGAGTGCGCTTGCAACATCGCCCCTAGCTTCCTGTACTTTGAAATAGGATTCAGCAACGGTTAATAGGCTGTCGTTGATTGCAGCTTGTTTATCGGCTTCTCGCGACTTCACAATTTGTTTTGCTGCCAAGGGTTTGTAGATGGCATCGGAGAGTGCGAAAACTGCAGTGGGCCCCAATGCCTGCCATGAATGCGCTTTTGCTTGTGCCAAATACTTTGCCTCTAATGTCTTGGAGTTGGCCATCGCTTCGCAGGTAATCGGTGCCGACGTTTAATGTTGGTAGCCAAAGGGCCTTAGCACGCAATAAGTCGGCTTGGGCAGCCGTGATTCGTTCACCTGCGATTGCGATATCTAGAGGTCGAGCGTTTGCGAGTTGCATAGCAACGGGCAGGTTGATAGCAAAAGAGGGTTCAACTTCATCAGTTTTGTCAACAATTGAAAGTTTGGGAACAATCCCTTGAACGGGTGCGGGCATTTCTTGGGCGGGGGTATCCTCCAAGCAAATAAATACAAGAAACACCCCGATCAAGAGGGCGCTGATTCTTTGCATCAGAGTAATTTTGCTGCCGTCAAAAATGGAACAAGTCTCCCAATATATAGTGCAATCCTTTAATTCATCGGGTTTTTAGCTGGTGAGCGTTACTTTTCGAAAGAAAGTAGGGGAAAGTGCAGTTAAATGTTAAGATAGGGGAATAGATTGGCTCATTTTCATAGTGAGACCCTTTAAAATTGTTAAAATTAGAGGTTTTATCGGAACTCGGCCCCTTGGTTTAATGTCTAATAAGTGGGTTAATCAATAACAGGAGATAGATCATGCGCGTATTTTCCTTTGCGTTTTTCTTATTGTTCACAGGGGTTATCCTTGCAGAAGATGCTTTGGATTTGGTGAAGCAACTAAAGAACCCTGACAACGAAGAACGCCGTAAAGCAGCACAAAAGCTTTTGGAACTTAAGGAAGAGGCTAAAGTTGCCACTCCTGATATGATTGCTGCTTTGAAAAAGGAAAATGATGTATTTGTAAAACGCTTTTTAATTAAAGCACTTGGAGCTTCGAAGGCGGATCCGAAAATCGCAGTGCCAATTCTCGCTGCGATGATTAAAGATGGCGATACAAAATTGGTTGAAGCAGCAATCGGAAGTTTAGGAAGCATGGGTTCAAAAGGTGTGGATCCTTTAATGAATTTTATCGCACCATCAAAGAGTGCAGATACTAAAACGAAGGGTAAGGATGAGAAAAAGGGTGGTCTTAAAGTAGACCCCGCAGGGGATCTCATAGGGAAGGCTGCTCAGTCGTTGGGTGAAATTGGTGCAGATGCAAAGCCTGCAGTACCAGCCTTGATAGGGGCATTGAAAAATGCCAATGCAAGGATTGATGCTGCTAACGCTTTGGGTAGTATTGGGTCGGGTGCCAAAGAGGCGATTCCAAAATTACAGGAAATCATTGAAGATAAGAACACCAAGCGTGATAAGAATTATGCCAAGGCTGTGAATGATGCGATGAAGAAAATCCAAGGTAATGAAACTGCGACTAAGAAAAAGAAGAAGGAATAGTTACTTGGTTTTCAGATCGAAGTTAAACTCATTTGACCCTACTTTAAGCTCTGCTTTTAGTGGGGTTTTTTCTTTATTACTGTAAGCTAAGGGGGTGATGCGGGTGGGCATGCGCACACTTCCGGGGCCTTTACTTATGGTAAACTCATTGGCAATGATTACGACCTTATAATTGCCTGGTAAAGTATTGGCTTCTGCGCCTACCTTGTAGGAACCATCTGGGTTAATTCGGGTTGTTGATACCACGACACCTTCTACTTGATGAAAACCTATATCGCCTTTATCTAAGATTTTGCCATCGAGGGTCACTTTCCCTGAAATCGTGGATACATTTGCGCCACAGCCACAAAGCCCCAAAGCTAAGGCAACGAAAAGCAATTGAAGCAAGGCTTTCATAAATGTTCTTTCTGATAACCCAAGGTGATTAATAACTGGGAATGATTTCGCCGTTATCTTTAGTGCTAAGGGGTTTATAGACATTGGCGTAATCGATATTGTTGGTAAGAAATTTGACACTACCATCTACAAAGGCAAAACTCGCGCCCCCTGAATGTTTGCTGCGAAAAGAGATTACATTCGGCCAATTCCATGGATCGGAGCCTGGCACCTTGGGATTAGGTACATAATTGAGGGGTGCGTGGGTGCTGGCGTAATCGCCATTGGCATAAAATGCAGCGGAATGCCAATTTTCAATCGGGGTGTCTTCCCCAATAAGAAGGGTGTTGCTGGTGCCATCCTTGATATGGTTTAGGTTGATAGGCCCTTGGAAACTGTTGCGGAAGAAAATACCAGGGCAAGGATTACTACCATGGCAATCAGGTTCTCTACCTTGATGAATGCTAGAACCGCCCCCCATGCGGTTATCTCCCATTGAACCTTTGTAATTGGTGAGAGTAACTTTGATGGGGTCCATTTGTGCCATTTTGGTTTCAAAAGGTGAACCAGGAAGTGCGGAACCATCTGATGGGCAATAAAGCATTTTTACAGGTGCAGCGATTGCGGTTCTGCAACCTGGGTCTAGCAGTCCGCCACCTGCAAACATGTTCCCAGCTTCATAGGGGATGATCTGTTTGTAAATAGCTTCTGCTTCCAAAAAAGGAAGGGTTCGAAGTATCCAACCAAAACCATTGTTATTATTCACCCAAGGGGTGGTGCTTATGGGGAATTTCTGATTGGTGGAAATATAATTGTGCACGCCCAGTGCCAATTGCTTCAGGTTGTTCTGGCAATGCAGCTTGGCGGCGGCTTCTCGAACTTTTTGTACTGCGGGCAGAAGCAAACCTATCAAAATTGCAATGATCGCAATCACCACTAAAAGCTCTATAAGTGTGAATCCGGAGATCGGTTTTTTAGATGATGTGGCTGCCATGGTGAACCTCGGTATATCTGAATGAGGATAAGATCATTCAACTATAATTAGGTATGCAATGGTGGTCAATTAAAATCAGCAGAAGATACGATTTCGCCACCATCTAGGGTGACTAGGCTTGCGAAGTTTAAGATGCTGATGTTTTGATTGACGAAGTGAACTGAGCCATCTGCAAATACCGTACTGACACCACCAGTGTGGAAAGAATAAGCTTCATTATTATTGCTACAATTTACAGCGCAAGTCCCATACATCGGGCTTTTTGAGACATTTGCTTTATCGAACCCTGCGACGGAAAAGGAATTATCGCGATCTGCCCAGCCTGCTCCACTAGATACCGATGTTGATACAGGGGCACCCATTCGAAATCGTAACGGCCTGCCTACATCTTCCATCAACATCATGGTGTTCGAGGTGCCATCGGTTATTTGGCTGATTTTAACCCCTGAAACCTTGTTTGAAGAAAAGCTTCGAAGCACACCTTTGTAATTGGTAATGAAAGAGGCTGGTAATACTGCAGGAGCAGCATTTCTTAAAGTGGCATCGATATAGGAAGCAGGGCCGTAATCTGAGGGCGCTGTAGTTACATTTACACTACCACTACTGCTGGAGGTGGTGTAGGTAACGGTACCATTCCTTGATGCACTGGGGCATTCAAATGCTTTTACCACAGTTGCAGCCAGATCTGAATTCTTGACCCCATTTGCATTGAGTGTGGTATTGTGCCAGCTTTTCGCAAAGTTATATTTCCTGTAAAGATTTTCTTGTTCGATTAAAGGGAGGAGTTGGACGCCAAATCCATGGATAGGTTCGCCTGCAACTAGTGGTCCGGTGCTTCCAATGCCGCCATGGGAAAAAGAATTATAAATATCGTGATACCCTACCAGTGCAAGGCCCAATTGTTTTAGATTGTTGGAGCATTTGGCACGGGATGCTGCTTCGCGCACTTTCTGCACTGCGGGAAGCAGTAGCCCTATTAAAATTGCAATGATCGCAATAACGACTAAAAGTTCAATCAGAGTGAACGCTGATTTTTTATTCGGCATGATATTTCTTTAAGAAAGAAGAAAAAATGTATAAAATCTGATACATTTATTCTAGTTTAGTAAAATCGATAATTACAAGTGGAAATCTTGAAAGTTAAGAAAGGGTACTACTATGCAGCGAGCATATATTAGGTTGCTATTAGGCGTGGTTGGAATTACTGCAGGATTTGTTTTTGCACAAGCCCCTAAGCAGGTTATTCCGCATGCCCAAAAATCTATGCCCAATCCAGCCTACACTCCCGAAGAAGCTATTAAGCACATGAAAGTGCCCGAAGGCTTTACGGTTGAAGTAGTTGCGTGCGAACCCGACTTAGTAAACCCAGTTGCTTTTACCATTGATGAAAGAGGCCGTTTCTGGGTCGTTGAATCGCTCGAATACCCCCGCCTAGAACCAGGCAAAGGCAAAGATCGAGTTAAAATTTTAGAAGATACCAACAACGATGGCAAAATCGATAAGGTTACCATCTTTGCTGAGGGCCTTAATATTCCCTCCGGAATTGCAGTGGGCCATGGTGGTGTTTGGGTCGTTAACTCTCCCGATCTTCTTTTGCTTCAAGATACCGATAACGATGGCAAGGCTGATAAAAGCGAAGTTATTGTTACAGGGTTTGGCAGAGAGGATACGCATGAGCTTCCTAATTCCCTTACCTGGGGGCCAGATGGCTGGCTTTATGGGTTTAATGGTGTTTTCAATCGCAGCAAAATCAAACATCAGGGCAAAGAGCATAACTTCACTTGTGCGCTTTTTCGTATCCACCCCAAAACACGCGAGTTCGAACTTTTTGCGGAAGGTGTTAGCAACCCTTGGGGCGTTGCATTCGATAAGGAAGGTTCTGCTTTTGCAAGTGCTTGTGTGATCGATCATCTTTGGCATCTTGCAGAAAGTGGTTACTATCACAGGCAAGCTGGGGTTTACCCGCCATTCACTTGGAAGTTGAATTCCATCGTCAAGCATAAACATCAGATGGCGGCTTATTGCGGTCTTACTTATTTTGATTCTGAAGCTTATCCGGAAGAATATCGGGAAGTGCTTTACATGGGCAACATCCATGGCGGTTGTATCAATGCTGATAAGTTGGAACGCCAAGGGTCTTCTTATTTTGCAACTCCGCGTAATGATTTGCTTACTGCTAACGATGCGTGGTTCATGCCTGTGGGTCAAAAAACTGGGCCGGATGGCTGCCTATATATTCTAGATTGGTATGATCGTTATCATTGTTATCAGGATGCACGAAGAGACCCAGCAGGCATTGATCGTGAGCGGGGTCGCCTTTATCGACTTCGTTATAAGGAAACTCCGAGGGCGCCCAAGTTTGATCTTGCATCAGATTCGGATGAAGTGCTGCTCAAGCATTTGGGAAACTCAAATATTTATTTCCGAGAGAATGCCCAGAGGCTTTTGATCGAAAGGCTTTCCAATGCAAAAAGCCCTGGGATCAGACCTAAAATTGAAGCGATTGTTCTCGATGATAAAGCCAATCATAAGGCACGCATGCACGCCCTCTGGGTGCTTGTAAGCAGTGGTCCGCTTCCTGAAGTATTTCATTTGGAACTTCTTTCTAATGCGGATCCTCTTTTGCGTTCGTGGGGCATTCGCTCTGCAGGAAATACCCATCAGGTTAGTCAGGAAATTCGCACCAAGCTAAAAGGCATGGCAAACGATGCTTCAAAAGATGTGTTATTACAACTTGCAATTGCAGCCAAGAAAATCACCGCACTTGATGCGCCCAAAGTTTTATCTGATGTGCTTGCAAATGCTGATAAAGATATGGTGATTGCCTCCATCGTTTGGCAAAATCTTCAGCCTTTGCTTGATACTTCCAATGTTGCAGAAACTTTTCTGAAGGCAGCAGAAGCCAACTCTAGTTCGCAGGCGGAAGCAGCACTTCTTGGGAAGTTTGCTGAAAGAATGCTTGCAGGTAAGGTGAATCCTGAAATCAACATTGCCCTTCTTTCCCTTCTGATAAAAGATGGTCATCAAGAATCTGCAAAGCAAGTGATTCAGATGTTATCTGGGAAGTTGCAATCAGGTGATCTTAAGGGTAAGGATCTTGAAACCCTGCGCTCTGGATTGACCCCTATTCTTGCAAAAGCTTCTTCGTGGATTGAAACGAAAATTCTTAAAGCTTCTTGGAATGATGCTGAGGCGCTTGGTGAAATTACCAAGGTGCTGGAAAATCCAAAAGCAGATGAACCTTCTCGGATCATGGCTTTTGATGCCTTGGTTGCAATCAATCCTGCGAATGCTTTGAATACCGCAAAGGTTATCATCACCGATAAAAATACTTCCATTGGGTTAAGAGGAAACTTGATTTCTGCATTAGGAAAGTTACAAGACCCTTCTATTGCAGACATGGTAATTTCACTTTATCCTGCACTTGATCCCAATGTTCAGCCCCGTGCAATTGAACTGCTTTCGCAGCGAAATACTTGGTCGAATAAACTTCTTGATGCGATGGCTGCCAAAAAAATCCCGACTACCGCAATGGGAACCAATCAGGCCCGAAAGATGATGGCAGACAAAGACCCCTTATTGAAAAAGAAAGTGCTCGCTGTTTGGGGTTCTGTGCGCGAAGGCCGTGATCCTGCTCGCGACAGCATCCTTGCAAACATGCGAAGTCACATTATTGCTAACCCGGGTGATCCCAAAGCGGGTAGACTTGTCTTCAACAAGGTTTGTGGCCAATGCCATAAGATGCATGGCGAAGGGCAGGAAGTGGGCCCTGATATCACTCTTAACGGCAGAGCTAATTTCGAGCAATTACTTTCTAATGTGTTTGATCCTAGCTTGGTGATTGGTGCTGATTACCAAGCAACAACCGTAGTCACTACCAAGGGTCGGTTGCTTACGGGTCTTATGGTGGAAGATAGTACTACTAAAATTTCTCTTAAGGTGCAGGGTGGTAAAGTAGAAGTTATCCCCCGTGCTGAAGTTGAGGAAGTTAGCCGTAGTAAGAACAGCCTCATGCCTGAAGGTTTAGAAAAGCAAATCAACCCCAAAGAGATGGCTGATCTATTCGGGTATCTTATTCTGGACAAACCTCCGGAAGATCCGAAGGCTAAAAAGATTCCAGGCGCACCGTAATGTTAGTTTGATTTGTTTTATCCATTAAATAAGGAATCCTAGTTGTGCCATTGAAAATTTCCGCATTTCCTAAATGTTATCTCGATACTATTGCAGGCACTCGGGAGATGACTGTTTTTCAATGGATAGAGATGGCTAAGAACCTCGATGCAGATGGCCTTGAGATGTACGATGGTTTTTTTACCAGTCTCGATAATGATTACATTGATAAGGTTGCAAATGCTATTCATGATGCTGGGTTTGCAATGCCCATGCTTTGTTGCTCGCCTGATTTTACGCACCCCGATGCCAATGTTCGTAAGCAGATGATTGATACGCATATTAAAAAGATTGAAGTGACCCGAAGGTTGGGCGGTAAGGGTGCGGTTTGCAGGGTTCTTAGTGGCCAGCGTTTTCCTGAGGTTTCGCGTGCGCAGGGGCTTGCTTGGGCGGCTGATTGTATCAAGGCTCTTCTTCCGGTAGCCCGTGAAAACGGTATTATTCTTGGTTTGGAAAATCATTACAAGGATGGTTTTTGGAAGTATCCCGAATTCGCCCAGAAAATGGATGTCTTCCTTGACCTTGTTAATTCCATCGAAGATAGAGAGAACTTCGGTGTGCAGTTTGATCCCTCAAACGCCATCGTTGCTGGGGATGATCCGGTTGAACTTTTACGCCATGTTGCTTCGCGCGTTGTTAGTATGCATGCATCCGATCGTTATCTTGAAGCTGGTGCCAACATCGATGAACTTCGGCAATCCGATGGCACTCTCGGATATTCTGCGAAGTTAAAGCATGGCGTTACAGGTAAGGGGCTAAACGATTTTGATAGTATCTTCCGCATCCTTAAAGAAAACAACTATCAGGGATGGGTCAGTATTGAAGATGGAATGAATGGCATGGAAGAGATGGCGGAGTCGCTTGCTTTCCTTCGTATGATGAGCAGGAAGTATTTTTCTTAACAAGGTTTGATGATGAAAAAAACAAGAGTCGCCTTGGTTGGGTGTGGCAAAGTTGGTGGCTTGCATTGCAAAGCGGTTGCTCAGATTCCCGAGGCAGAATTTATTGCTGTTTGTGATGCTGATTCTTCGCGTGCATCTAAGTTTGCGATAGAACATAAAGCTCAGGCTTTTACAACTATCGAAGAGATGATTCTTAAAGCCAAGCCTGATGTTTTACTGATTGCTACACCCCACCCTTTGCATCGCCAACCAACTGTTGCTGCTTTAAATGCTGGCGTTCATGTACTTGTAGAAAAGCCCATGGCGGCATCTATTGAAGATTGCGATGCCATGATAGCTGCTGCAAAAAGCAGTGGCGCAACTTTAGGTGTGATCAGCCAACGCAGGTTTTTTGAACCTGTGCTTCGCATGAAACATGCCATCGATGCGGGGAAGATTGGCAAACCTCTTCTTGGTTTCTTCCTCATGTATTCTTGGCGTAGTTTGGAATATTACAGCTCTGATCCATGGCGTGGAAAATGGAGCACCGAGGGCGGCGGCGTGCTTGTGAATCAATCGCCTCACCAACTTGATATCCTTCGCTGGCTCATGGGCCCAATCGCTGAAGTTCAGGGCTATTTCCAAAACCTCAATCATCCAGGTGTTGAAGTTGAAGATACAGCAGTGGCTTCACTCCGCTTTGTTAACGGTGGGTTGGGTAGTATTCTTGCAAGTGTTTCTCAAAATCCGGGCATTCACACCAAGGTACATGTTCATGGTTCGAACGGTGCATCTGTTGGGGTTGAAACTGATCGGGGTGCAACCTTTATTGCAGGCATGACGAGTATTCCTGAACCTCCTCTTAATGATATTTGGACAATTCCGGGTGAAGAAAAATTGCTCGAAGGTTTCCAGCAGGAAGATCGCAATGCATTCACCAAGATTGATGCAACGGTTCATTATCATGCCTTGCAAATAAGAGAATTCGTGCAGGCTGTTCGAGAACACAAACAACCCATGGTTTCTGCAGAAGATGGCAGAGCCACGGTTGAACTTTTCACCGCTATTTATCAATCCAGTAAAACAGGCAAGGCTATTAAGCTACCTCTTTAAGAAAGAAGTTTTATGAAAAAGATAGTAATGTTGATTGTCCTATCATGGCTTTGCTTTTCTACAAATCTTCAGGCGCAGAAGCCCAATGTGCTTTTCATCCTTTGCGATGATCTTCGCTGGGATAGCCTTGGTTGCACTGGGCACCCCCATATCAAGACCCCATCGATAGATAAGCTTGCAGCTAGCGGTGTGAATTTTAAAAATACCTTCTGCACGACTTCGCTTTGCTCTCCTAGTAGGGCTTCCATACTTTCTGGTAAATATGCCCACGCTCATACGGTTGTCAATAACTTCACCGAGTATCCCGAGAATCTTAAGAATTTCCCCGGTGTGCTTCATGACTCTGGATACCAGACTGCTTATTTCGGAAAATGGCACATGGGTGAAGAAAACGATAACCCACGGCCTGGATTTGACACTTTCATTACTCACAAAGGCCAAGGTAAATACTTCGATACCGAATTTAATATCGCGGGTAATCGTAAAGTTGTTCCTGGCTATTACACTAATGTCGTTACCAACATGGCTTCTGATTGGATTGATAAAACGGATAAAAACAAACCTTGGCTTTGTATGATCGGGCACAAAGCGCCCCATAGCTTTTATTTTCCTGAACCGAAGTATGCCCATTCCTTTGACAAGGTTGATGTACCCTACCCGGATACTGCTTTCAAACTTGCAGACAAACCTGAATGGATCAAGCAAAGGTTAAATACCTGGCATGGGATTTATGGCCCTTTGTTTGATTACCGTAAAAAATTCCCTGATTCCAGCCCTGAAGCAGTCAAGGACTTTGCAGCTATGATCCGCAGCTACTGGGGTACCATTCTTTCTGTTGATGACAGCGTTGGCTTGTTGGTCAAAGAGCTTGAAAAAAGAGGTGAGCTTGATCGCACTATTATTGTTTTCATGGGGGACAACGGTTTGCTAAATGGCGAACATGGTATGGTTGACAAGCGCACCATGCATGAACCTTCCATTCGTATTCCTTTGATTGTTCGCTACCCCAAGCTTACTGATACGAAGGCCCCAAAGAAAATTGATAAACTTGTTCTAACTGTGGATATGGCTCCTAGTCTTCTCGAGCTTTGTGACGCCCCGAAGTTAGAAAACATTCATGGTAAGTCGTGGGTTAAGATGGTTCAGGGGGAAGACCTCAATTGGCGCAAATCGTTCCTTTACCATTACAATTACGAAAAGCAATTTCCTTACACTCCCAATGTGCGTGGTGTGAGAACCGATGAGTGGAAGTTTATTCATTACCCTCATGGCGATGATAAACCCGACCGCCATCTTGCGGAGCTTTACAATATTAAGAATGATCCTGAAGAGCGTGTGAATCTAATCAAGGATGCAAGATACGCTGGAAAAATAACAGAGTTAAAAAGTGAGTTGGGGAAGTTGAAACTGGAACTGGGCCTTGAAAAAGATGTAATGCCTTTAGATCTGGGAATTGGAACTGCGTTACCTGATGCGAAAATTCGTTAACTTTAAAAAAATGTGGAGGTTGAAGGCACCTTGGGTCTGACATTTACAAAGCTTCATAATGTTTATACAATGTATCTACAGGAGATTGATTATGAAGACCAGCGTAAAAAAATGGGGAAACAGCATGGCTGTTCGAATTCCCGCATTGGTTGCGAAAGACTTGCAGATTCATGATGGAGCTATCATGGAGATTTCGGTGGATGCAGGAAAGATAATTCTTAAGCCCGAGAAAAAGAGTCGAGGTGATCTTAATAAATTACTTTCCAAGGTGAATAGTTCTAATATCCACGGTGAAGCTGATACTGGAAAATCCGTGGGCAGAGAATCTTCCCTATGACAAAATCCTATTGCCCAGAACGGGGTGATGTTGTCTGGTTGGAATTTATGCCTCAATCTGGGCATGAACAATCGGGTCGCAGGCCTGCGTTAACACTTTCTCCCGCCAGTTATAACCGTAAAGTGGGGCTGGCGATCTTCTGTCCGATTACCAACCAGGTAAAGGGCTATCCATTTGAAGTTTTAATTCCTAAAGGTTTAAAGGCTTCTGGGGCCATACTTTCAGATCAAGTCAAGAGTTTGGATTGGAAGGCAAGGAACGCTTCCAAAATATGCAAGATTTCTGGCGATGTTATTGAAGAAGTATTAGAAAAAATCGGTTTATTGCTGGGTGCTTAATTCGTTAACTAAAAGGTCCTACCATGAAAAAGATGAATCGAAGAAACATGATGCAAGCCGCTTTAGCAGCAGGAACAACCACTGCAATTCTATCGCAAGCACAGGGTGCAGATAATAAACGCAAAGGCAATATCAGGCATAGTGCGTGTTCGTGGTGCTTTATGAGCAGTGGTGACAAATGGACCTTGGATGAATTATGTGTGAATGCCAAGGAAGTTGGATGTACCTCCGTAGAGTTGTTGCGACCTGCGCAATTTGCAACGGTGAAGAAGCATGGCTTGGAAATTGCAATTGCCTCTAATGGAGCGCCCGGTGGTTTCAAAAAGGGTTTCAACAACCCTGCATATCGTGAAGAACTTTTAAAATACACCCGTGAAACCATCGATGCTTGTGCAGAGTTCAAGGTTCCCACCGTGATTGGTTTTGTCGGTTTCAAATACACCAACGCAGATGATCCGAAGAGTGCAGTGATTTCTCTTGATGATGCGGAAAAAAATTGCATTGAAGGCTTGAAGCAAATTGCTGGTCATGCTGAGAAAAATGGTGTCACTGTTGCAGTTGAACATCTTAACACCAGAGATGGTTCACACCCCATGAAGGGCCATCCTGGTTATCAGGGCGATGATCTCGATTGGCTTGCCAAGGTTGTGCGCAAAGTGGCATCTCCCAATATTAAAATCCTTTTCGATATTTATCATGTGCAAATCATGCATGGCGATGTGATTCGTAGAATTGGCGAGTGCAAGGATATCATCGCCCACATTCATACTGCGGGAAATCCTGGTAGGAATGAACTCGATATCAACCAAGAAATTCAGTATCAACCCATCATGAAGAAGTTAGTGGAAGTAGGCTACAAAGGTTTTGTTGGACATGAATTCATCCCGACCCGCAATGCTAAAGA
>CAXNFS010000016.1:0-22014 GCA_964201235.1 Gemmataceae bacterium
CGCGTGCCTGATTCATCAAGTTGTGATAAACACGCATTCTTTCAGTAATTCGCTCTTGCTGATTGACCACCATTTTTGTTTGTGCACTTCTAGCATCTGCATTTGCAAGCAATTGCAGTCTTTCATCTTGGTCGCTCTTAACCCTACGACCTTCACGCTTAACACCTTGCAAGGCGCGCTCAATTCGGCCCACCAAATTGCTCTGCCCTTTAGGGCTTAAATCTGGGTTCGTTTGAGTCGTATCCAAAATACGCTTTAGCATTTCATAAGCACCATCTGGATCTCGGGTGACCAGACGGTTTGCATTGCGAATAATTTCATCAACGGTTTGGGTCGCCTGCTGATCAGCAACGGCCCTTCTAGCTGCTGTTTCCTTAAGAATATCGCCTTCGTTTATGCCAGCAATAGGGCCACCAACAACGGCTGGTGCAGGTAACGCAGGCTTTTCAACAGCATCCTTATCTACAGGCACTTGAGCCACGGGAACTCTTGTTTTTTTGCCCTGTGCTCCAATGCGGACAATAGTTTCGCCCTTGGTAGGTTGTACTTCTTTACGAATCTGCTCGAGCGTTAATTTACCATCACGCAACTTCTGCACCAACTTCGAGCCATTTTTGGCTTCGCCATCTTGAGGATCTATTTCAAGTGCTTGGTTAAACAGCCTTGAAGCAGCATCAAACTTATCTTCCCGCAATGCCCATTCTGCCTTCTCTTTAAGATCGCTAACTGCTACTTGGTTTTGCTCTGCCGCAAAAGCCAAGGCTCGATCTGCTTGAATTAAAGCAGCCGTTTCCTTCACATTCTTCCACTGCTGCACAACTTGAAGCAGGAAGTAATTTTCGGGTTCAGATACTGGGATGGCTTCACTAACATTCAACGAAACCTCTTTACCCAACTGCTTGCCTTCAAGTTTATATTCGAGGGTTTTGCCCGCTTCAAGTTTTCCCACTACAAGCGTCGGAGAATCCGACCTCAGTGGTGGTAACTTCGTTGGGTACACTTCCGAAACTTCTTTAGGCAGTTGCAATGCTGCGGAATAAAGCACTGGCACTTCTATTGCAGCTTGCAAACGTTTGTGTAAATCTTCAACCCAATCGCCTGGCAACATGCGCATACATATGCCACCCGTTCCCGAAGCTAATCCATGAAGGTTTGAAGGGTCCATTCTCGAGCCTATTGGCACAGGGAAAAACACAACTTCCTTGCTTGTCATTTCCTTGCAAAGGCCTGCACGATCTGCGCCATCAATCGGCCCTGCGATACTCATACCATCGCCCATGAAAACCAAAACGCGCTGCCTACCAGCTATCGATTCAAATGAACTTATTGCGTCGGAGATTCCTTTTTTAAGGTTGGTACCACCCGATGCATATTCTTTTGCCAACTCAGATACCGAGGCAATCGCATCTTCCTTCTTGCGAAATCCCCTGCTGATTTGTTTTGAATCGTTACTTATGGTCATGATCGAAAGGCGATCTTCAGCCTGAAGGCTTTCAGCAAAAAGCCCTGCAACTTTTCGGGACATTTCTAAAGGTGCAGAAGCCTGGCTCGCAGAAGTATCCACTAAAAGCAATATATCCCGGGGCATACGAGCATTTGCTTGCAACTTCGGTTGCAATTGCAGTGCAAAGTATGTCTCGTCTTTTTGGGTTTTGTAAGTTACTAGGGGGTGGCCTGTAAAACGGCACTCCGAAAACTTCATTTCGAATTGCCTGTCTTGATGAATCGGCTGCATCAAGCCCGTGCTACGAATATCTTGTTCTTTTTTTCCCTTGCCTGCTTCGCCAAGCACTTTGGTCGATGCTATGATCGCACCTAGGCCTAAGATTCCAGCAGCTCCAATTGCAAATCGATATCGAATCATGATCAGCCCCTGTCTAAAGTACACCGGGCAGGGAATCTGCCAAATGTATCTAACATTTAGATTCTAAAATATGAATGGCTTGCGCTACAAAATATTATCTTTTTGGTACCGTTGTTTTGCATCTTATTTTCGTTACTTCCGTAAGAAGCGGTCTATTTGCAACCTAAAACGACCAAAATTAAGCTCACACATCTAACTATACCACGAAAAACCCACTTTGTTGCAAGGCTTATTTCTACAACCTAAAAGGCGAATTGATTTTTTTCCTCAGACATGGT
This sequence comes from Gemmataceae bacterium, assembly GCA_964201235.1. Lineage (GTDB taxonomy): Bacteria > Planctomycetota > Planctomycetia > Gemmatales > Gemmataceae > UBA969. The sequence continues at coordinate 2,143 of CAXNFS010000016.1, forward strand.
AGAGGCTAGTACTTGATCGTTTTTAAGTTCAGAATTTGGCCTGCAGAAAGGATTCTGTCAGACAAAATGTATGCGTATATAAGTTCAATCTGGTCTTATCGTTATTTCTGGTTTTCTTTGGTGCAAAATGACTTGCGGCAAAGGTATCGGGGTTCGGTATTGGGCATGGGCTGGTCCCTTTTACATCCCATCGCAATGACTGTCATCCTTTGTGTTGTTTTCGGAAGCATCTTTCAGCAAGACTACCGCTTTTTTGGCCCGTTTCTACTAGCTGGAATGGCTGTCTGGAACTTCCTAACCCAAAGCATCACAGCAGGTTGCAACAGTTTCTTCATGGCCGAGGCCTACATTAGGCAGCAACCGATACCTATGGCCATTTACCCTCTCAGAACCGTTCTAGGGCTTGGATTTCACTTTCTGATCGGCATGGGCCTCGTTGTTGCACTAAGCCTCTGGTTCTTAGGTTGGCCGGGAATAGCTCCTATCCTGTCCATTATACCCAGCATGCTGCTTATCTTTTTATTTGCATGGTCTCTATCTTGTATTTTTGGCCTCGCCACCGTTTATTTCCGTGATACCAAGCACCTTTCCGAAGTTGGGCTTCAGATTCTTTTCTACCTCACACCAGTGATGTATCCGCCCTCGGTTTTGGAAGGCAGAAGGCTTGGCATACTTCTAAAATTCAATCCTCTTTCTCCTTTCTTAGAGCTAATTCGTGACCCGTTGATTTACCAGAAGCTTCCAAGCTCTGAAACTTTTGGCGTGGCCTTTGCTCTTACTTTGATTGCCATGGTCGTGGCTTATTCAGCCCTTAAGGCTTCCGAAAAGCGTATCATCTTTCATCTTTAATTTATTTTCTGGATTGGAAAACATGGCGAGAATCGAGTTAGAAAACCTGAGCCTTACATTTAAGATGCGTGCTTGCAAATCTATCACCCTTAAGGAATTCCTTCTGGGGAAGATTTTTACACGCAAGGCGCCCCCCGATATCGTCGTAGATGCGCTTAAAAATGTAAGTTTCAGCCTTGAAAAAGGACATCGTCTTGGCATCATTGGCCATAATGGTGCAGGCAAAAGCACACTCCTAAAAACTCTTGCTGGGGTCTATTACCCCTCCAGCGGAAAACGCATCGTTGAAGGCAAAATCTCTTCCCTTTTCGAAATCACACTTGGCTTCGAACCAGAATCCACTGGCTGGGAAAACATCGCTTTTCGTAGCTACCTTCAGGGCGAAACTCCTAAATCCATCGCTTCGAAAAAAGACGCCATTGCTGAATTCACCGAACTTGGCGACTTCTTAAACATGCCTGTCCGCTTTTATTCCGCGGGCATGCTCGTCAGGCTTGCTTTTTCTATCGCTACCTCCATCGATCCGGAAATACTTCTCGTGGATGAAGTGCTTTCTGCAGGCGATCTCGCTTTCCAAGCAAAGGCAAGGCAGCGCATGAAAGACATGATGGCAAAAGCCCATCTTATGGTCATGGTTAGCCATGATTTAGGCTCGATTGAATCCGTTTGCGACCAAGTTATCTGGATGGATCACGGTTCGGTACGCATGTTTGGCCCTTCTGATGTTGTTGTCAGGGCTTATCAAGATTCCGTTCAATCTGAAGCGCGTGCTGCTTAATCTTTTTTGTTGAGCTTTTTATGAATCAACCTCTTCGCTTTCATGCTTTTTCTCGCCCAATGGTTTGGGGCGGTCGAAAATTAGCCTCGCACCTAGATAAAAATCTTGCAAATGATGGTCCACACGGTGAATCTTGGGAACTTAGCGATCACCCCAATCACCTTAGCATCGTTACAGATGGCCCCTTCAAAGATAAAACGCTTCGCGATCTTATGACCGCTCACAAAGAAACTATTCTTGGCCATGCCTCTTCCAAACATGCCAGATTCCCTTGGCTTATCAAATACCTCGATGCCCACGATTGGCTCTCGGTTCAAGTTCACCCTGATGAACACAAGGTAAATGATCTTTGGCCGGGCGAAGGCTCCAAAAACGAAGCTTGGTTTATTCTTGATGCTGCTCCTGGCTCCAAAATCTATGCAGGCCTTCTTCCTGATGTTTCCGAAGCCGAAGTCCGCAAGGCTTCACTCGATGGCACCATTGGCGATCTCTTACACCAGTTCTCTCCCAAACCTGGCGACTTCCTTTATCTTCCTGCAGGCACCGTTCACGCTGTCGGTGGTGGCATTCTTATTGCTGAAATACAACAAACTTCTGATGCAACCTTCAGGCTCTTCGATTGGAACCGCAAAGATTCTTCAGGCAAAGGCAGAGATCTTCATCTAGAAGAATCCATCGCCTGCATCGATTGGAATAGTGGCCCTAAAAATCCTGTAACCTCTGGCTACAATCCATCAAAACCTTCCAACATTGCCATCAACAAAAACCTTGTAGATTGCCCTTACTTCAAAATCGATTTCCGTCACGAACCCAAGGCTTCCACCATCACAACAAACGGCTGTATGCAGGTGGCAATGGTTCTTGAAGGCGAAGGTTCTCTTAGCAACAATGGATCAATTACACCTTTGAAAAAAGGTGAAACTCTGCTTTTCCCAGCTTCGATGAATAATCAAACTTGGGAAACCAAAGGTGGACAATCTCTTTTACTCGCCACACTGACTCACTCATAAACAAGGATTTTTTATGCTATACAAAGAAGGCGCAATCGAAGGCATCATTTGGAAAAGCCTTTCCATCTACAAAGATCAACGCGGATGGCTCTCCGAACTTTTCCGCCACGATGATCTACCCCAAGAATTCCACCCTGTCATGGCTTATATTTCTATGACCGAACCCGGCATTGCACGCGGACCACACGAACACTACGAACAAGCTGATTGTTTCTGCTTCATCGGACCTTCCAACTTCAAAGTCTATCTTTGGGATGCAAGAAAAAACTCCCCAACCTATGGCAACAAACAAGTCGAACTCGTTGGCATCGATCGCCCGATGCTTCTGATTGTTCCACCAGGCGTTGTTCATGCTTATAAAAATGCAGGCGATACTCAGGGCCTCGTTTTCAACTGCCCCAACAAGCTTTTCAAGGGCTGGGGAAAGAAAGATCCTGTTGATGAAATTCGTCACGAGGAAGTCCATAACAGCGACTTTACTCTCGATTAATTTTCTCGGCCTCTCGTATTGACCCGATTTATCGATTTCGTTTACATTACCTTTCAATTGGTGATTTTAACTCTTGATCAAGGATGATCTGCAATATGTCGAACAAAACTCAGAAAACTGCTCTTATCACAGGCATTAACGGCCAAGATGGCAGTTACCTTGCCGAACTTCTTTTATCCAAGGGCTATCGCGTTACCGGTATTGTGCGCCGTTCCAGTACCGAAACTCAACAACGCATCGAACATATTCGTAGCAAAATCGAAATCTACCAAGCTGATCTTCTTGATCAATCATCACTCGCTAAAGTCTTGGCTGATGTTCAACCAGATGAAGTTTACAACCTTGCTGCAATGTCCTTCGTGCCAACATCTTGGCAACAACCCGTCCTTACCGCAGAATTCACTGCTGTAGGCGTTACACGCATGCTCGAAGCTCTTAGGCAATCCTGCCCCACTGCTAAGTTTTACCAAGCTTCCAGCAGCGAAATGTATGGCAAAGTTCTCGAAGTCCCACAAAGCGAAAACACTCCCTTCTATCCTCGTTCACCCTATGGCGTTGCCAAGGCCTATGGCCATTACATCACCGTCAACTACCGCGAAAGCTACAGCCTCTTCGCTTGCTCAGGCATCCTCTTCAATCACGAATCTCCTCGCAGAGGCCTTGAATTCGTAACACGAAAAATTACCGATGCAGTAGCTAAGATCAAACTTGGTCTCCAATCCGAACTTCGCTTGGGCAACCTCGATGCCCGCAGAGATTGGGGCTTCGCTGGCGATTATGTTCGCGCTATGTGGCTTATGCTTCAGCAAGATACCGCTGATGATTTTGTCATCGGCACTGGCGAAACTCACACTGTTCGCGAATTTGTCGAAATCGCCTTCAACCATGTTGGACTGGATCACCAGAAATATGTTGTTGTTGATCCCAAATTCTATCGACCTGCTGAAGTCGATCTTCTCTTGGGCAACCCAACAAAGGCAATGAAAACTCTTGGCTGGAAGCCTGATGTTTCCTTCAATCAACTCGTTACCATGATGGTCGATGCAGATATGAAACTGCATTCGCAAACCAGCAAGGAAAACCTCTCTAAAGTAGCGTAATTCATGATTTGCAACTTTAGCAGACGATCGGGAATTGATGCCCTAGCGGGCAAAATCAGAAATGGCGTTAAAATAGAACTCGATGATATCCGGGTCATAAGCCCGGTTATCATCCCCAAATCAAACAACCTTGCACCACCTCTAGTAGAAAAAAAAACACTCAAGCAAGCTATCTTCAAAATCATAAAGTTTCCCTGGCATTTTCTTAAGGCCAAGATGGAAGCTCTCATTGATTTAAAATTACTAGCCCTACATCAAGAAATCCAAGTGCTGAACAAGCGGATCGAAACGCTCGAAGTTAATAATCCACCCCAGAATTTGATGCATAGAAATAAATCTTGGAACTCCTCGAACCAGAATATTTAAAATGCGATTAATCATTGATGGACAACCCCTTCAAAATGCAAACTCCCGCGATAGCGGTATTGGCAGATACACCAGCAACTTTCTTTATGCCATTACCAGCCTTCCAGGCAGCCACGAAATCTCTCTCGCTCTTCGTACCGATTTATTACCTTGGAATTGTTCAAACCCTAAGGTGAAACTTCTTTTTTACACGCCAGCATCGCCCAACCCTTCAGGCCTCAATGCTGAACATATGAAATGTGAACACCATTATGCGAACTGGATCACCAGTTTTTCGCCAGATGTATACATCAACACCGACAATATGAACCCGTGGTTTTTAGTGCCCCGCTTCGGCGCTAATAAACCCATTACAGCTAGCATCTATTACGACCTTATTCCCCTGCTCTTTCCAGATATTTACCTCTACGACATTCATGCTGTAAATTTTCACGCAATCAGGCTTCGTTCGCTTATCAAAAACGACTTGATCCTTTCCATCTCGGATCAATCTTCCAAAGATCTCGAACTTTTATTCCCAGAAACCAAAGATAAACTCGTCACCATTCATGGCGCAATGGATCACTACTTTACAGAAGAAATCAGCAACCAATCGCCAGCAGTTTGGGACAACCTAAAGTCCAAACTCAACCTTAATAAACCTTATTTCTTTCATGTAGGCAGATGGGAACCCAGAAAAAATCTAGAAGGCGCAATCGAAGCTTTTGGCTGCTTCAATCTCAAGCACCCAGGCGAATTCAACCTGGTTCTTAATTGCACCTTAAAACCAGAACAAGACGCTGCTTTAAAACAATTATCATCCCAATTCAAAGTGGAAAACCAAATTCGCTTCACAGGCAGAACCAACGATGAAGAACTCAAACTGCTTTACCAAAACGCACGGCTTCTGTTCTTCCCATCGTTCTACGAAGGCTTAGGGCTCCCCATTTTAGAATCCTTAGCTTCAGGTACCCCGGTAGCAGTTTCCAACACCTCATCCATGCCCGAATTCGCAGGCCCCGATGCAGGTTTATTCGATCCTTCTAATCCAGAAGACATGGCTCAATGCCTCGAAAAAATGCTGTTAATTCCTAAGGAACAATTATGCGAAAGTGGCAAAAGCTTCGCACGCTCCTTCTCTTGGGAAAACACCGCAGCCAAGGCCTTAAACGCAATCCAATCATTAATTCAATCACCAAAAAAAACCCTGAAGTCCTGCTGCCTGATAAGGCTTTGGCCCATACTTCAGCCATCAGATAATAACTTGGTACTTGAAACCATCAAGCAATTAAAAGGCGAATTCACAGTCCAGCATTTTGTTTCAGAATCTGAAATATACTTCGACCCAGAGGTAGCTAATCAAGTTGCAATTCATCCCATAGACACTCTTGCTACTTATCTGCAAGAAGATCCAGCAATGGTGCTGATATGCTGGCCCAGATCCCAAGAGGAACTTGATCTAATCAAGGGCTTTGAATGTGAAGAAAAACACATGGTAATTGACGATGTGAATAAAAAGCTCTTCTGCTCTGGATCCAACTTTGAAAATAGAAATGAATTAGAAAATGAAAACCTTCGTGATTTCAAAAAGGTTATTAAAATACCATTCGATAGCGTCCAATAAGAAAATCATAAGTCTCTTAAATTAAACTTCGTTAACTTACCCTTTCAAATTAATTTTAATTACCCAAAAAACCAATATTGACCTATTTTTGCCATTTAGGTTATTTATTGAAATATAGTTGTGTTTATTTAGAAATTTTGATGATCAAGGATGATCTGCAATATGTCGATCAAAACCCAGAAAACTGCTCTTATCACAGGCATTAACGGCCAAGATGGCAGTTACCTTGCCGAACTTCTTTTATCCAAGGGCTATCGCGTTACCGGTATTGTGCGCCGTTCCAGTACCGAAACTCAACAACGCATCGAACATATCCGCAGCAAAATCGAAATCTACCAAGCTGATCTTCTTGACCAATCCTCACTAGCTAAAGTCTTGGCTGATGTTCAACCCGATGAAGTCTACAACCTTGCTGCAATGTCCTTCGTGCCAACATCTTGGCAACAACCCGTCCTCACCGCAGAATTCACTGCTGTAGGCGTTACACGCATGCTCGAAGCTCTTAGGCAATCATGCCCCACTGCTAAGTTCTACCAAGCTTCCAGCAGCGAAATGTATGGCAAAGTTCTCGAAGTCCCACAAAGCGAAAACACTCCCTTCTATCCTCGTTCACCTTATGGCGTTGCCAAGGCCTATGGCCATTACATCACCGTCAACTACCGTGAAAGCTATAGCCTCTTCGCTTGCTCTGGTATCCTCTTCAATCACGAATCCCCTCGCAGAGGACTTGAATTCGTTACACGCAAAATCACCGATGCAGTAGCTAAGATTAAACTTGGTCTACAATCCGAGCTCCGTTTGGGCAATCTCGATGCCCGCAGAGATTGGGGCTTCGCTGGCGATTATGTTCGCGCTATGTGGCTTATGCTTCAGCAAGATACCGCTGATGATTTTGTCATCGGCACTGGCGAAACTCACACCGTTCGCGAATTTGTCGAAATCGCCTTCAACCATGTTGGACTCGATCACCAGAAATATGTCGTTGTTGATCCTAAATTCTATCGACCCGCTGAAGTCGATCTTCTCTTAGGCGACCCCACTAAGGCCATGAAAACTCTTGGTTGGAAGCCTGATGTTTCATTCAATCAACTCGTTACCATGATGGTCGATGCGGATTTGAAACTGCATTCTAAGGAAAGATCGAAAAAAACTGCAGCATAAGAATCCATAACGAGAAAAATATTACTTTAAATAGGAGTTATTATGTTATATACAACAACTAAGTGCTGCAGAATTTGTAAAAGTACAAATCTCGAAAGCATCTTTAATCTTGGCGACCAGGCATTAACAGGTGTTTTCCCAAAATCTACTTCTGAAAATGTACCAATTGGGCCCGTTGAGTTAGTGAAATGCTCCGAAATAAAAGGCGGTTGCGGCCTAGTTCAATTAAAACAATCTTATTCGCCTGATGCAATGTATGGCTCAAATTATGGATATAGATCAGGATTAAACCAATCCATGATTAATCACTTAAAGAAAAGAGCCCAATTGGCAATGGAAATTGCTAAACCAGAAAAAGGCGATGTAATTCTTGATATCGGTAGCAATGATTGCACTTCTTTACGAAACTATTCTTCAGATTTAAAACTAATCGGTATGGATCCTAGTGGAACAAAATTCCTCAAGTATTACCCAGAACATGTAAAACTGATTCCTGATTTTTTTAATGCGGCTAATTTCAGAAAAACTTTGCACAATGAAAAAGCCAAGATCGTTACCTCAATAGCAATGTTTTACGATCTAGAAGATCCAATCCAGTTCATGAAAGAAGTTCATGAAATTTTACATGATGACGGAATATGGGTTTTCGAACAAAGTTACTTACCAACAATGCTGGAAATGAATGCATATGACACCGTCTGTCATGAACATATTAGTTACTATGCATTCAAACAAATTAAATGGATGGCTGACCGAGCTGATTTTAAAATTATTGATGTTGAACTAAACGACATTAATGGCGGAAGTTTTTGTATAACTGTTGCGAAAAAATCATCCAAACATGAAGAAAACAAAACCAGAATAGATGAACTAATTAAAAGTGAAGAAGAATTAAAACTATCAACGCTGACACCATACCATGAATTTTTAAGTCGGGTCGAAAATCACAAAAAAGAATTAAACGATTTTATAAAAGCAGAGACCGCAAAAGGAAAGAAAATTTATGGATATGGCGCATCAACTAAAGGTAATGTAATTCTTCAGTATTGCAATATCACTAAAAATGAAGTCAAAGGAATTGCAGAAGTAAACGAAGATAAATTTGGAGCATTCACCCCTGGAACATTAATTCCTATTGAATCTGAATCAACAATCAAATCGTTGAATCCTGATTACTTACTCGTTTTACCTTGGCATTTCAAAACAGGGATAATTAAAAGAGAAACACCATATATTAACAGTGGCGGAAAATTCGTGTTCCCATTACCAAAACTAGAAATTGTAGACAAGAATGTTCTGCAAAACGTAGCGTGATAATAAAAGGTTTATTTAGTATATGCTTAAAAAATACGCAAAAATAATCCTATATATTCCTTATAAAATACTTATGAAAGTACTTCAGCCGCTTTACAATCGACTGAACGAGACAAACAATCAAAAGTTAGATTCCATAAATCACCACATGACCTTAATTTTAAAATCACTCGAAGATCATCAAAAAGATATGAAAGAATTAACCTTCGAAACAGACCGAATGATTTTAAATTTCTTGAAAACTCCTATCCAGCAACAAGATTACATTGCTGAACAAAAACCATAAACTCCAAATGTTTATTTTGGATCAAACCGGACTTAAAGTATGATAGTGTATATAGATGCAAGATGCCTCCAAGATGAAAACTTTGCTTTCAGAGGTGTCGGGTATCATTCTTATACACTTTTAAAATACGCAAAAAAATATAATGTTCGCAAATTAATTGCAATTTTAGATGATGAGTTGCCACCTTTAAAAGAAAAACATTTAAATTTATTTGATTCGATACAAACCTATTCCACTGCAACAGAAATAAAACAACAGAACGAATCAATTTTTTTAGTAAGCCTTTCTCCCATGACTCACCCGCAGTGGAAGTTAGGTCCATTGATTGAAAATCCAAATATTACTTCTGCTGCTATCCTTTTTGATTTCATTCCGCTAGATAACGAAAACAACAAAGTATATTTTCCTAAAATATCACAAAAAAGAGCATACACATCTAATCTCCTTTGGTTAAAAAAATTCGATTTATATTCATCTATTTCTAGCAGCACAGCAACAAGAGCAAAAACACTATTAGATTTTAAAAAAGAAAATATAGTTGTTACAGGATGCGCAATAAGGGATCAATTTATTTGTAATAACAATAACAACTTATCACCAACAAGTAATACTTCATTTAAACCTTTAACTTATTGCATTTGTGTATCAGGGTCCGATCCAAGAAAAAACCCAGAACTAATTCTAGAATCAATTGCTGCAATTAACAAAATGGGACACGATGTAGGTTTAAAATTAGTTGGAGATATTAACGACTACCTAAAAAATCACCTTAATAAAAAATTTGAAGCCCTAGGCGGAAACATAAATAATTTAGAATTTATTTCAGGTGTATCTGATGAAAATTTAAAAACCCTTTACAAAAACGCTTTAGTTTCAATTAGCCCATCCAAAGCTGAGGGGTTTTCAATTCCAGTAATCGAAGCAATTGCTTCCAAATGTCCTTCAATAGCTTCATCAATCCCAGCACACCAAGAGTTGTTGGATACTGATGCGCTTTTTTCGATCGAATCATCAAAAGAACTAACTAATAAAATATTAAATTTATTAAACAATCCAGATTTAAGAAAGAAAATGATAAATAAACAATCACAATTAATCGAAAAATTTAAAGAACCAATTGTTGCAGAACGATTTTGGAACTTTTTAATAAATAAGAAAAAAAATAGTGAAACAGCAAACACGTCAATTACCTGTATTGAAAAATCGAAACCGAGGATAGCATTTTTAACACCATTTCCACCCGATAAATCTGGAATTGCAGACTACACAGCTAAATCATTAGAAGAAATTGGCAAATTAGCTATTGTTGATGTATATACTGATGCAATTCCTCAAAAATCATTCCCAGGGGTAAGAAACATATTTCAGTTAAGCGAAAAGCCATTTCAATCAAATGAATACGACAAAGTCGTGTCAATTATTGGTAATTCACACTATCACACTGAAATATTAAAATACCATTTACAGTATGGGGGAGCATGTATTCAGCATGACAATCGCATGGCTGAACTTTATGCATGGAATATGGGGCATGAACAATTTGCAAAAAAAGCTTCGCAATTAATAAAAAGAGATGTGAAAGTTGCTGAATGTCAAACTTGGTTAAAAGACCCGTCGTTATTACCTACACTATTTCTTGAAGACATTATAAAAAAATCAAAGCCTTTAATTTTTCATTCTAAAGTCACACAAAAACTTGTAAAAGAAATGTATGGAGTTGATGCAGAATGCTTACCTTTTTGCCTTTACCGAAATTTTAATGAAGAGTCTCTTTCTTTACCTAATAGGATTCATGCAAGAAAAAAACTAAATATTCCTAAAGATGAATTAATAATTTCAACCTTCGGTCTCGTCGACGATACTAAATGCCCAATTGATTGCATTTATACAATATATTTTTTAAATAAATGGGGAATTCCTGCTTCATTGTATTTTGTTGGAGCTCCAGGACCATTAAAAAATTCCTTGCTTGAGTTAAGTATAGAGCTAAATATAGCAAATAAAGTAAACATATTAGAATCATGGATTTCACCAGAAAAATACGAGACTTTTCTTATCGCATCAGACTTTGCCATCCAACTTAGAACATTCGGATTTGGTGGATTATCTGGGGCAGTTCTTGACTGCATTAGTGCCGGCATACCTACAGTAGTAAACAACGATTTAGCAGAATCAACAAATAGCCCAGATTATATACTTAGAATAAATGATCATATAAGTGCACTTTTAATTGCAGAAAGTATTTACAATGGGTTTGATAAAAGAATGCACCTTACAAGAAATAATATTACAAGAAACGACTATTGTAACCGTCATAATTTTAAAAACTATGCAACTAGCTTAATTAAATTATTAGGATTTTAAAAAGCACAATTATGCGTAATAAAAACACCTACATTGATCTTACTGAATTTGTAAACAATCCATGTAAAACAGGAATTCAACGAGTTTGTAACGAAATAATTAAACACTGGCCAAAAAAAGATATATTAATTCCAATTTTAATTGATAATGAATCTAACCTTTTGGTTCTGCCTTTTAAATTATTAAATTTAATAAATTTATTCTTTGAAAGAGACGACACATACAAACTTTTATTAATTAAACAAATAAAAGACCAAGCTAAATTAGGCTGTAAAAAAATATTACTTAACGAAGATGACTATGTCATATTAAATCCTGAACTTTTTTATGATATAAGCAGAATCAGATTTTATTTAAAAAAGATAGCTGACAAATGCGAAGAAAAAATCTATTTCTTAATATACGATTTACTTCCATATATATACCCGGAAGATTTTCCTAGAAATGCGATCAGAGATTGTACTCCTTATTTATCCCTTATAACCCAATTATCAAATAAAGCTTTCATATCTAAACAAACCAAAGAAGTTTTTTATGAACGAGCAATAAGAAAAAACCCGAATATCGGTGACCCAGTATTATTCTTAGGAAGTGATTCCCTTGGAACCCATGAAAAAGTTTTTGATGGTAAAAATGCATTATTTTCGATCACTGGAACTATTAGACCAGGAAAGAACATAGAGAAAGTAATTTCTGTATTTGAAACGCTGTGGGAAAAGAATATAAATTGTTCATTAAAAATAATGGGGGGAGTAAATTGGCCTAACAATTGGATGAAGAATAAACTTTGCACTTTAAATAATAATGAATCACGATTTTCTTGGATTGATTCCCCAAATGACCAAATTATTCGAGAAGAAATTATAAATAGTCGTTGCACTATTTACCCTAGTCAAAACGAAGGTTTTGGACTCCCTCCTATAGAAAGTTTAAGTTTAGGAACACCCGTAATAGTTGGAGCCCATATCCCAAGTGTAGAGAATTTGTCTGACAAAGGTATTATAAAAATTCTAGGAATCACTTCTGAAAGTTTAACGACAGCGGTTCACAAAATGCTCGACAAAGAATTTGCAGAAACAAAATGTATCGAAATTAAAGATCTTTGTTTATCAAAATGGAAAGATTTTGCTACTTCTGTTTATAATTGGGTTTCTAAAAACTAGTAGATTTACCTCTGCTCGGCTAAGTGTAGATGCAAAAAATAAATTTATATGATGTCCAAATTATTTGAATAGGAATAACAATTAAATTGATGATTTTTCCAATCGCAGTCGTATTCACCTTTAATACTGTTAGAGTACCGATAAATCGAATTTGATAAATATTCGACTATTTATGTTTATAATAAATTCTTAACATAGGGGTTCTGGGAAAAAACGCAAAACAATCAGCTTTTATAAAAAAATAAAATTATACAGCTAGATTTAAAATATGTTGGCATTGCCATAAATACATTAAATGTTTTATCTTTAACAAAAGGTATCGATTTAAAAATTATTTTTACTAATTATTTATGATAGCAAAACAATGAGTATATTATTAAATAATTTATATTCTAAAATTTCAGAAAACCATCTGTTAATTTTTGATTCGATAAACAAAGTTTTATCAAGTGGATGGGTTATTCTTGGCCCAGAAGTTAAAAATTTTGAAGAATCATTTGCTAGTTATCTTAATGCAAAATACTGCATTAGCGTAGCAAATGGTACAGATGCAATTGAATTAGCTTTAAAATCATTCGACATTAGTAAATCAGATATGGTTGCAACAGTAGCCAACGCTGGTGCATACACAACTAATGCAATACTTGCCATTGGAGCTAAACCTTTTTTCCTTGATGTTGATAGTGAAACATTTAACACAACAATCGAAGAAGTTTATCGTGCAATTAAAGCTGGAGTCAAAGCTGTCGTTGCTACTCACCTTTATGGATTAGCAATTCAAGAAATTGATGAAATAGCTAAACTATGTTCAAAACATAGCGTTTACCTTTTAGAAGATTGCGCTCAATCTCACGGAGCAAAGATTAGTAATAAATTTACTGGTACTTTTGGTGATGCTGCAGCATTTAGCTTTTATCCCACAAAAAACCTTGGCGCTCTTGGGGATGGCGGGGGCGTTGTTACCAATAATCCAGAAATTGCAGCTAAAGTCCGAGGGTTAAGGCAATATGGCTGGACTACTAAATATAGAATTGAAATACCTGGTGCAAGAAATAGTAGGCTAGATGAAATCCAAGCAGCTATCCTTCAGATTTTTCTACCTAGTCTAGATTTGATGAATGAAAAACGAAGGCAAATAGCAAATCGATATTCAAAAGAAATTAAGAATGCCGAGGTCATAACACCAAAAAACTATACAGAAAATTATGTTGCCCATTTGTATGTAATAAAATCGCAAAAAAGAAACTCACTTAAGGAACATCTAAAATCAAATGAAATCGCTTCTGATATTCATTACCCGATTCCTGATCATCAGCAGCCTTTTTTTGGAACCCAATACAAAGACTTAACCTTAAAAAACACTGAAGAACTTTCAAGCATCGTTCTAACATTACCTTGCTACCCTGAAATGCCTGAAAAGGATGTTGAAAAAGTAATATCTACTGTGAATGAGTGGAATCCATGAGGCATTCCATAATTATTCCGGTTTATAAAAATGAACAAAATATTCCTAGGCTTTTAGTAGCCCTTGAAGATTTGAATCAAAAATTAGGTAGTGCTCTTGAATGCGTGTTTGTTGTCGATGGAAGCCCAGATAAATCATTCGAAATTTTAAAAGCAAATCTTCCATCAGCTAAATTTCAATCCCAACTACTTGGGCATTCAAGAAACTTTGGTTCATTTCCTGCTATCAGAAGCGGATTACATGCCGCCAAGGGTATTTATCTAGCTGTAATGGCTGCCGATTTACAAGAACCACCAGATCTAATCCTAAAATTTTTTTCAGCACTTGCGGATAATGAATGTGATGTAGCAATTGGAACACGAAACGGCAGAAATGATCCGTTAATATCACGCCTAACATCTTCATTATTTTGGAGATTTTACAAAAAAATCATTCTCCCAGAAATGCCCGAAGGTGGAGTTGATATTTTCGGTTGTAATAAAGTTTTTTGTGAGCAATTATTAAAACTCGAAGAGTCACGATCATCATTAGTCGCATTAGTTTTCTGGCTTGGATTTCGTCGAAAATTTATCAGTTACGAGAGACAAACCAGATTAGAAGGAAAATCAGCTTGGACTTTTGTAAAAAAAATAGAATATATGATGGATAGCATTTTCGCTTTCACTGATCTTCCTATTCGTCTATTAACCCGCGTGGGCATGTTCGGGTGCATGATATCAGTTTTACTAGGCATTATTATTATTTTGGCAAGGTTAACGGGCGATGTAGCCGTTCCAGGTTATGCTGCCACCATTCTTGTAGTTTTATTTTTTGGAACACTTAATCTTTTTGGCTTAGGTTTAGTTGGAACCTATGCATGGCGAGCCTACGAAAACACCAAAAAGAGGCCAATGGCAATTGTTTCTTTAAGTCAAGAATTCAAAGGGCAGCCAAATGAAACAACCGATTAAAATTCATTTAAGTAGCGATGTTCAGACATCCGAAATTGGCGAGGGAACCACAATCTGGCAATCCGTAGTAATTCTTCCAAAAGCAAAGATTGGCTCAAATGTTAATATTTGTGCACAATGCATGGTAGAAAATGATGTCATCATTGGAAATAGAGTAACAATAAAATCCGGTGTTTATCTATGGGATGGCGTTAACATCGAAGATGATGTTTTTATTGGTCCTAATGTAACTTTCACTAATGATAAATTCCCTAGGTCTAAAGTATACCCTGAACATTTTTTAAAAACCACAGTCGAAGCTGGAGCTTCCATTGGGGGCGGTGCTGTGTTACTACCAGGAATTCGAATTGGTCGTGGGTCTATGGTTGGCGCAGGAGCAGTAGTTACCAAGTCCGTTCCTGCATTTGCTATTGTAACTGGTAATCCAGCACGCATTATTGGATATGTTGAAAATAAAAATGATAGAAAAGCTGTTTCCTCCAAAAATAATGTTGATGATTCACCAAATGAAATGGGAATAAAAAAAATAGGGGTAGGAGAAGTTACCCTACATCAGATGAATAGATTCAAAGACATGCGAGGAGATTTATCTGTCGGGGAGTTTTCAAAAGATATACCATTTGAACCCAAACGCTATTTTCTTGTTTTTAATGTTCCCAGCGAAAAAACCAGAGGGGAACATGCTCACTATAAATGTCAGCAATTTTTAATATGCGTCAAAGGAAGCTGCGCAGTCGTTGTAGATGATGGCAAAAACCGAAGCGAACTAATTTTAGATTCCCCAGAAAAAGGTATTTACCTTCCACCGTTAACTTGGGGTATTCAGTACAAATATTCATCTGATGCGGTATTACTTGTGTTTGCATCTGAAAACTATGACGCAAATGATTATATTAGAGATTACAATGAGTTTTTAAGGGTTATGAAAAAATAAAATGTCACTTATAGATAATAAAAACATTGCTGACCCTATCAACCTTATTTCAATTTCCAAAGTATTTCTAAATACTTGGAAATGGTGGCTAATTGGAGCGCTAATTTGTTTTGAATTAGCGAGTATTTTAATGTCAGGTTGGCCAAAAGGTTTAATCCCAAATCTCACATATCCTTATAAATATAGTGGAGATGGATTGAGCCACTCTTGGATGGCACAACGCGCTATCGAAGGCTGGATTTTCGAAAACCCTCGAAGTGGCTACCCATTTGGTTCAAATTTTATGGATTATCCTGGAAGTGATTCAGGAAATTTATTGGTCTTAAAATTATTAGGATTAGTAACCACAAACTATCAATCTACCCTTAATTTATTTTTTCTTTTAAGTTTTCCATCAGCTTTTGTAGCATCTTTTTGCGTCTTAGTTGCAATCGGATTAAACAAAACTCTGTCTTTTTCTGCATCTTTTTTATTTGTTTTTCAATCATTTCATTTTATAAGAATCGAGCATATGTTTTATCTTTGGTACTTTGTAATTCCTTTTTTTTATTATGTAGGATTTAGAATATTTTTTACGCCCGCTATAGCTATTAATATTCCTAAAAACTTTTGGCAAATTATTTCAATCTTTTTATCTTTTATTATACTAGCGTCATTTGGTGTCTATTATGCCATTTTTGGGATTATTATTCTTAGCACTGCTACGCTAGGAAATTTAGCGCGAAACCAAACTACTAATGCCATGTACCCTGGATTGGTTGCGATCCTATTAATAATCGTTGGTGTAATGATAAATATTGGTCCTAATATTCTCAACAAGAAGATAAATGGCCCGAACCCCGAAGTTGCAGTAAGAAGTATTGCTGAAGCAGAAATTTATGGTTTTAAGTTCATGCAGTTGATAATGCCAAGAAATGGCCACAGAGTCAAAAAATTTGAGTCAATTGCACATGAATACTATAGTACTTCACCACTAGTTAATGAAAATTACACTGCGTCGATCGGATTAGTTGGAAGTATTGGCTTTTTTATTCTTAGCTTATTTTTAATTGCCAAAGTATCTGGTACGAATGTTGATGAAAGAATGTCGTTTTTGTCGCTACTCATTTTTACTCTTTTTATGTTTGGAACAATCGGTGGGTTAGGATCGTTATTTTCATCAACGATTTCATCTTCAATCCGAGGTTGGAATCGAATAAGCATATTTATTGCATTTGGATCTTTAGCAGGAACCTTTTTATTTATTCAAATTTTTATAAACCAATATTTCAACAAAAACCAAAAAGCCATATCAACAATATTTGCATTAGTATTGTGTGTTTTTGGCCTTTACGACCAAACTGCGAAAGCAAATATAAATTTAAACATTCAAACAAAAAAAGCCTTTCTCCAAGATCGAACTTTTGTGCAGCAAATCGAAAGTTCGTTACCAAAAGGTAGCGCCATCTACCAATTGCCATACTTAAAATTTCCTGAAGGAGAACCTGTAAACAGGGTACAAATTTACGATCTAGTTTCAGGCTTTCTTCATTCTAAAAATCTGAAATGGAGCTTTGGAGGAATGAAGGGTCGAGAGGGGGATCTTTTTTATCGTGCCCTCGCTGTAGAACCAATAGAAAGACAGTTAGAAGTTATAAAAGAACTTGGATTTGGTGGCATTTATATTGATCGACGGGGGTATTTAGATTCTGCAAATTCATTAATTGAAAAACTTACCTTGTTACTTAAAACGCCTCCAACTCTTACCCGAGAAGATGGCGAGGTAATATTTTTTAAAATCGATCCAGCACCTAAGGTTGATTTAACAAACTTAACAAAAATACAAATTATAAAAAACTTTTATCCTGTTTTTGATAAATTTGGCGCACGGTATCCTGCTAGTTATTCTGAAGGCATTGATTTTACACGCCCCAATTGGCCAGAATTTTTACGCTCAATTGATGGCTTATCTTGGCTAGAACCTTGGGGGAGATGGTCAGATTTGAATATCTCCCCTTCGGTAAAGATTACTTTATTTAATCTTCTTCCTAATAAGTTCACATTAATTTTAAAAGGGCAACCCTATTATGGACCAGGGACTACACAAGAGTTTTTATTTCGAATTAACGATCAAGATTTTAAATATAGGATGCCTTATGGTAGTACAGAATTTCGAATAAATGTGGATTTAATAAATAGACCAACTGACTACTTTGAATTTATACCCTTAAACCCTATTTCACCCCACCAAATTTCAAGCGACAGCAGTGATATTCGAAAACTTGGAATTGGTTTTATTAGTCTTCGTATTGAAGAATAATTATTTCAATTAGGAAATGAGCATTAAATTAGGCCATAAATTTTTGAAAATTGATAACTAATTCATTTCAAGTTTCAAACTTGTTGTTATCGCAACTTTTTACTGCTTTAAATCTAATTTTAATTATAAAATCTGCGGTATTTTACGCTTATCTTTTAATTCCTGCCCCTTGCTATTGTTGATTTTAGGCCTTTTTTATTACAATCGTTTGATTCTGAGACTTAAGGATTAAGTTTCAGAGAACTGGCGTAGTTTTTGCCAAAGGAATGGCCGTAATGCTTATCACACAAACCCCTTTAAGAATTAGCTTTCTTGGCGGGGGTACTGATTACCCCGAATACTTTGAAAAATATGGCGGCGCTGTTCTTGGCTCTGCAATTGATAAAGCTGCTTTTTTCTCTATTTCACGGTTTTACAGTGAAATGTTTGATTATTCCCTACGTATTGCCTACCGAAAAGTTGAATGCGTTTCCTCCATTGATGAAATTGAACACGCACCCTTCCGCGAATGCCTTCGCTGGTGCGGAATTGAAAAAGATATCGAAATCAATCATTCCGCAGAACTACCCGCTGGTACAGGCTTGGGCTCTTCGGGTTCCTTTACCGTTGGGTTATTAAAGGCAATTCATGCTTTTCAGCAGCAAAATATTTCAAAATTAGATTTGGCCTATCAGGCAATAGACATTGAACGAAAAGTCCTCAATGAATCTGTAGGCGTTCAAGACCAAACTTTTGCAGCAGTTGGCGGTTTTAATCTTATTCAATTCAAGAAGATGGGGGATTTCAAAGTCAACCCAGTTTCACTTTCTGAATCCAGACTCGAAGAATTTGAAAACCACCTAATGATTTTCTTTACTGGCACGAAACGCAAAGCTGAAGAACTCGCAAAGAAACAAGTAGAAAATATTTCTCTTAACATTAGCCTTCTTAGCCAAATGAGACGCATGGTCGATCAAGGCTACAATATACTTTGTGGCAATCAGCAAATTTCAGCCTTCGGCAAATTGTTAGACGCTTCTTGGAAATTGAAAAGATCTCTGTCTGATTCGATTTCTAACCCAAATATTGATGCAATGTATCAGGCGGGAATTGAATCCGGTGCGCTTGGCGGAAAACTTCTAGGTGCAGGCGGTGGGGGTTTCATACTCTTTTTTGTTCCCCCAGAAAAAAAACTAGCCCTGGAAAAACGACTATCAAATTATCAGCCTGTTCCTTTTCGCCTGAATGCACCTGGTTCCCATGTGATTCATAATAATAGCGACCATACACAAACTGATTACAACAAAGCATTCAAAGAGGTCGCATGATTAATCCGCTTTCAAAAATTCCTGTGCTTATTCTTGCGGGTGGCTTAGGCACCCGCTTAAGATCCGTCGTAGCAGACAAACCAAAAGCGCTTGCCCCGATCATGGGAAAGCCTTTTCTTGAAATCCAAATAGAACTCTTAAAAGACCAAGGTGCAACTCACTTCGTTCTTTGCGTTGGTTATCTTTCTCAACAAATCTCCGACACTTTTGGGGATGGATCCAAATTTGGTGTGCGCATTGATTATTCTGAAGAACGGGATCAACTTCGCGGAACCGCAGGCGCAATCAAACTAGCCCAACCCTTTATCAAAGATCGTGCCCTCGTCTTAAATGGCGACACCTATCTTGATTTTGATCACAACGAACTGGTTGCAAGGCATCTTGCGGAAATCAAATTTGGCGCCAAGGCCACTTGTACCCTGGCTAGGCTCGA
>CAXNFS010000017.1:0-21851 GCA_964201235.1 Gemmataceae bacterium
TAGCATGATCATTAAATGGGGGACGAAAAGGTTATGATGTTGGAATCGAGGCCGCCTGTGCAAGACTTGGTGTTCCAAGTATATGGCAGGCATTTACATCCGGAGTTATTTGAGATTCTTGCGACGAAAACGGTCGAGCGTGAGAATTATAAACTTCGTGTGGACATCACTACCACGGGCCATCAAATTACCTTTGATCATCCTGAATTAACTCTCACGGAAATCGCTGCTTCCTCCACCCAATTGCTTCCTGAAGCTAAGCGCCTAATGGGTTTCAAGCTTAAGCAGGGGCTTTCCAAAAGGTTGACTTGTGTCAACAACATCCATTATGAAATGTGTTTTCATGTAGAAACGCTTGCGCCTGATATTTTTCTGAAGATTCATAACGAGATTTTGCAGGATGGTGTCAAGCGTGGATTGATACATCATTTTAAAAACACCCATCGCTTTTCTCTGCCCCCTCTGGGATTTATTACTGCAGATGCCCGCCCTGGTTGCATTGTGACCAATACATTTCATACCTTTCCTGCTGAGTTTACGATTGTAAAAACCCAGTCTCTTTTCGAACGAAGATAGATTCTTTTATTGCTCTTCTTTAAATATATATCACAATAGCTGGATGAATATTTTCATCTAGGGAGAATTGCAATGAGTCGTGATGCATGTGTAAAACAGGTTCTTGAGACGGGAATCGTGGCAATTGTTCGTTCGCATGACAGTCAGCAACTTGTAGAGGTTGCCCGGGCGTTGGTGGATGGTGGCGTTACCGTGATTGAAATCACCATGACGGTTCCACACGCTCTTGATGTTATTAAGCAGGTTCGCCATGCCTTGGGCGATCGGATCATGCTGGGTGCTGGTACTATTCTTGATACGGAAACTGGGCGTGCTGCAATTCTTGCAGGAGCTGAATATCTGGTATCTCCCGTTTTGAATTTGGATTTGATCAAGATGTGCAGGCGCTATGACAAGGCAATTATGCCTGGCGTATTTTCCCCAACTGAAATCATGGCAGCATGGGAAGCTGGTGCGGATGTTTGCAAAGTATTTCCTGCGGATGTGCTGGGGCCCATGTTTTTTAAGGCGGTGCGCGGCCCACTTCCACAGGTTCGCATGATGCCAACGGGCGGTGTTGACCTCAACACTGCGCAGAAATTTTTAGAAGCAGGCGCATGCTGCCTAGGGATTGGAAGCCAGTTGGTTGAACCCAAAGCTGTGGCAGAGAAAAACTTTGATCGTATCCGCGAGCTTGCTTCCAAGTATGTAGAGATTGTTAAGAATTTTCGTAACTCCACCTTGAAAGGGAAATAATCATGGCGTTTGAAGTGATCACTTTTGGCGAAGCGATGATCAGGCTTTCTCCTCCAGGATTCCGCAGGATTGAACAGGCTAAAAGTTTAGATTTACAAGTTGGCGGCGCAGAGTTGAACACTGCTGTTGCGGTTTCGCGTTTGGGCCACAGTGCCTCTTGGATATCCCGTCTGCCTGATAATCCACTCGGTCGGTTGGTTGCAAATCATGCCCGTGAAGCGGGTGTTGATACCAGCCATGTAATGTATTCCAAGGATGAACGGCTAGGGCTTTACTTTTTAGAGTTTGGTGCGGCCCCCCGTGCTAGCAGCGTTATTTATGATCGCAAGGGTTCTGCCATCGCAGCAGTCCAGCCCGGCATGGTTCCTTGGGCCAAGGTTTTTGCAGGTTCTAAATGGTTTCATGTTACTGGGATAACCCCAGCGTTAAGCGCATCTAGTGCTGCAGCTACACGCGAAGCGATGATGGCTGCAAAAGCCGCTGGTGTTAAAACCAGCATGGATTTGAATTATCGGGTCAAGCTTTGGACCACTACCGAAGCGGGTAATTGCCTTTCTGATTTGATGCAATATTGCGATGTGCTTATCACCACCGAAGAAGATGTTGAGAAAGTGTTTGGCATCACCGGATCCAACTACGAAGAAGTTGCAGCGAAGGTTGCAGACAAATTCAAACTCGACATCGTTGCGATCACCCTGCGGGAAAACCCGTTGGTCTGGCGTAACACATGGACCGGTATGGCGTATCAAAAAGGCAAGGTCTACAAAACTCGCACTTATGAGGTTGAAATTGTTGACAGATTGGGTGCGGGAGATTCCTTCGCCGCGGGTTTGATTCATGGATTGCTGGGTGGCGATTTGCAAAATGCTTTGGATTGGGGCGTTGCAACCAGTGCGATCAAGCATTCGATTCCTGGCGATTTTGCCTGGGTTCGCCCTGAAGAAGTCGAAGCGCTTCTCAAAGGTGGCGGACTTCGAATTAGTAGATAACCAAATGGAGTATGCCCATGCGTTACCTAAGTGCTGAAGAATCCCGCAATGTGGATTGGGTCGCCAAGAGTCAGGGGCATATCATGGGAATTGTTCTCATGGAAAATGCAGGCAGGGGTATTGCAGAAATTCTCCTTGCAGAGAATCCAAAAGGGAAAGTGGTGATTTGCTGTGGCAGGGGTAATAATGGCGGGGATGGTTTTGTCATCGCTCGCCATCTGAATGCAGCGGGGGTTGATGTTCAGGTTCTGCTTTTTGCGGATCCCAAAAAACTGATGGGTGATGCCTGCTTGAATCATGCAATTATTGCTCATTCAGATATTCCCATGAAGGTTTTAATTTCCCCCAGTGCAGAAGATCTGAAAAGCATTTTTAATGATGCAGTTTGGGTTGTGGATGCGTTGGTCGGTACGGGCCACAAGGGGGGTTTAAGAAGCCCTTTTGATATTGTTGTAGGGCAGATAAATGAATCCGGGGTAAAAGTTCTTGCGGTAGATTTGCCTTCGGGTTTAGATGCGGATACAGGCATTGCTTCGGATCCGACAATTAAGGCGACCATCACCGCTACTATGGTTACACCTAAGACGGGGTTTAAAAATCCTGAAGCGCAATCCTATCTTGGGAAATTAAAGGTTGTAGGAATTGGTCTTCCAAAGTGGTTACTGCCTATTTCTTAAGGTTGCTTAACTCTTCTTGTGCTTTTTAATATGTTTTGGGTTCTTTCTGATATATCTTGTATTTATGCAGTATTTACTTTGGTCATGCGGGTTCCCTAAGAATGCTTTGCGATGGCATTACACGGTGAAAATCTTTTGCTCTAGGATGAATTATTCCTAAAATTGTACTGTAAGAAATTATAATCAACTGTAATCAGTGGATCGGCAAAATGTTATAATGGCTGAAATTGGATCTAACAGGCCCCGTGAACTTCATTGGTACCATGCAGGCCCCATGCTTTTTGGTGATCTGGGTACCAGTAGGCTTTATGTTTTAGGTCTGGCTTTCTTCTTTTCTCGCCATGCTTCCTTTATTCATATTTTTTGTGTCAACATCATTCTGATGTTAGTCGGTGCCTGCTATTTGATCATCTGTAGAAAATATCCTGATGGCGGTGGCGTTTATTCTTCTGCCAAGCATTCTAGCAAGGTTCTTGCTGTGATTGGTGGATTGATGCTTTGTGCGGATTACACGGTTACAGCATCGATGAGTTGCTTGGATGCTTTTCGCTATTTAGGAATCGGTGGTGAGTTCTGGGGAGTTCGCATCGATTTAATATGTACGCTTGTTTCGATCGGGTTGATCGGTGGACTTAATTGGTTTGGGCCTCGTGGTATGGGGCGTGTTGCGTTAGTGATTGCGTTGGTGACGGTAGTTTTAACTATGATAATCGGGATTTTTTCGCTCCCTCATTTACATCACATGAAAATAGATTTCCCTGTCCGCGAGCGTTACAGCTTGGCGGCATGGGGTGAAGCATGGGTTGCATTTACCGAGGTTGTACTTGCCTTGTCTGGTATTGAAGCAATTGCCAACATGACGGGTGTCATGGTTCTTACCGTGAGACAGACTTCTCGGTTGGCTATATTGCCTGTGCTTTTTGAGGTGGTGATACTTAATCTTGTTTTGACTGCCGCTATGAATGCGTTGCCTGATTCAAAGCTCATTGATATTGAGGGGCATTATCTTGGCACAGATGATATGATGAACATTCTTGCTCTTAATTATGTTGGTCCCACTTTTAGCTTGATAGGCTCGTTTGTTTTTGGGGCATTATTGCTATCGGCTGTCAATACAGCGATCATCGATCTAGTAGCTATTCAATACATGATGGGCCGTGATGGGGAAGCTCCTTCGATTCTGTGCAGGTTGAATAAATATGGTGTTCCGGGGTATGCACTTGGAGTAGCAATGGTAATTCCGTCGATACTTTTAATGGTTTTTTCTAATTTAGAAGATTTAGCAGGGCTTTATTCTGTGGGGGTGGTTTCTGCTATTACCATTAACCTTTTTTGTGTAGGTTTCACTAAGCAATTTGAACTACTGGGGTGGGAGAAAGCTCTTCTTCGGGGTGTCGGATTTGTTATGGCGTGCATATTGCTTACCTTGCTTTGGAACAAACCGCCGGCACGGATGTTTTCCATGGCGGTGTTGAATATGGGATTGTGTGCAAGGCTGTTCACACTTTTAGGCAGAGCAGATTTGCTGCTAACAAAGCGAAGGCAAGGGCGGTTCCTCAGCGGTATTGGATTTTTTGGTATCGGGCTTTTTACCATTTATGCGCCCCTTGGAGTTGGTGTACTTGAATTTTTCATTTCTGCAGGAATGACTGTATTATTGATGTTGTTGGGCCAGATAGTGTCTGCGAGGATTCCCAAAAAAGTGGAACAGGTTCCGTTGGCGGATCTTGAAGGTGATTATGCTCCGAAGGCAACCTACCTGATTTCTGTTTCAAAACCTTCGTCTTTGATTCGATCCGTTGTAGAAGAAGCCCGTGTTAGAAATTTTGGTGTAGCGATTATTTATGTCAGGGAGTTAGCTTTTCCTTTGATGGCAGTTGCTGGGAATTATAATTTGGAAGAAGATGAAGAGGCTGGGAAAATATTCGCTCAAGCCCAAGAAGCGGCTCATCGGTTGGGAGTACCCCTTAAGTTTATTTATCGTGCAGGGGGCTCGATTTCTCAGCAAATCATTAATGCTGCAATCGATTTAAAAGTTAAATGTGTTTTCCTGCAAATTGCCAACAGATCAACAATAGCCCAGATTATTAAGGGCGATGTGGTTGCTAATATTGTGGAGCAAATGCCTATAGAAATTGAAGTTTTAATTCGTGCCTGACCCTGTAATTAGTCAGGCACAAACTATCTGATTTGCTTTGCTTTCTAGCTTTTCTTTTCTACTTTTTCGGGCATGTTCTCAGTAGGTTCAGGTGGTTCCTTACCAAACTTGGCCCGATACTGTACTGCAAACTTTTCTCTCAAACTTGGGTCGCATATAAAGCATTGGCTCTTTGCGCGAAGGTGTATATCACACCAATCTTTTTTATCTTGAAAAGCCTTTGCAACGTTCTTGTTGCACATACTGCATTCGCTTTCCTTGATACCATGCTCATCGCACCACCAACCTGAATGTGCTATTTCTTCAGCGTTACCTTTTATTTCAGTAGCCTTGCCTTTGGTTGATGTGGCTTCCTTCCCACATCCAACTAGCATGGAAATTCCAAGTAATACCAACGCAGAAAATATAAATCTGATCATCAAACATCCTCCTAAAAAGTTACACTCCAGGTTCATCCTAAAGTGTGGAAAACGAATTACCCGACTCCTTCGTGATGGAAGAGGCTTCCATCGTATGAGCTGGTTTTTCAGGCCAGCGAAAAACTACGAAGACCACCCTCAGCACCAAGATCGACATGACCATGGCGCTTAGAACTCCGCCTATCACTACTGTTGCCAAGGGCCTTTGCACTTCTGCGCCCATGCCCGTGCTAAATGCCATCGGTAGAAAACCTAGGCTTGCAACTAAAGTGGTCATCAACACTGGGCGCAATCGAGTGATGGCTGCTTCTTCAACGGCTTTTTCCAAAGAGCGCCCTTTTTGCATTAGGTGTCTTACATAAGAAACCAAAATCATGTCATCTAGAACTGCAACCCCGGAAAGTGCAATGAACCCGATGCCTGCAGATATGGAAAATGGCATATCCCGAACCCATAATGCAAGTATGCCACCCACCCACGCAAAGGGGATACCTGTGAACACTCGAAGGGTATCCATCACATTGCCATAGGTTGCGTAAAGAAGTGCAAATACGAGAAGTAAAGCCACGGGGACAACAAGAAAAAGCCTGTTTCTGGCACGCTGTAATTGTTCGAACTGCCCACCGTAGGCAAGGTGATACCGTCCGGGTGGCAGCGTAACATTCTGGTTGATGGTTGATTGGACTTCATCGACAAAAGAGCCAATATCACGGCCTCTTACATTACAGGTGATCACAATTCGTCTTTGGCCCCATTCGCGCGTAATGGTCGAGGGGCCTTCGATGATTTTGATATCTGCAATTCTAGAAAGAGGAATTCTTTCACCCGTTGCAGCGGGTAGTTGTATTGATCCCACGGATTCCGGGCTGTTTCGCCAAGAGTCGGGTAATCGAATTGCTAAGGGAAATCGGTATTGCCCATCCACGATTTCGCCTAAAGGCTTAGAGCCTATAGATTCAACCAGATCAAGTACTGCCCTTGCAGGGATTCCATATCGGGCGATTTGATCCTGCTTAACCTTTACCTGCATGACAGGTTGGCCTGTCACTTGTTCAACATTGAGGTCTGCAACACCTGGAATAGTCTGCATGACTTTTTGAATTTCGAGAGCTTTCTCTTTAAGCACCATGAGATCATCACCAAATAATTTGACTGCAAGATCGGAGCGGGTGCCTGCAAGCATCTCATTAATTCGCATTTCAATGGGTTGAGAAAAGGCAAACTTCAGTCCCGGGATTGATCGCAATTCCCGATCAATCAAAACGGTGATGGCTTCCTGGGTTGTGGCTTTGCTCCATTGATTTCTAGGTTTGAGGCTGATGAAAATATCCGTGAGTTCAACGCCCATGGGGTCGGTTGCAACTTCTGCGGTTCCTGCTCTGCTCCAGACATGCCTGATTTCATCGGGGAATGCTTTTAAAAGTACTTTTTCTACCATGGTGTTGGTTGCAACCGATTCTTCGAGGCTGGTGCCTGCAAGTCTTACTGTTCCCAATGCAATCGCACCTTCGGAAAGTCTGGGGATAAACTCTGCACCCAGATTTGGTGCAACCATGCCGAAGGAAAATGCAATCACCACAAATGCAAAAGCAAGCACTGCGGTTTTATGTCTCATCGTTGCTTTTAAAACCGGAACATAAATCAACTTGATCAACCTTAGAATAAAAGGTTCATGATCAGGCAATCTGCGGGGCAACATCAGACTGGCCAACGCAGGCATCAGGGTAAGCGATAATACCATCGATCCAAGTAGTGCAAAAATTACGGTGAGGGCCATGGGGCGAAACAATTTCCCCTCGATGCCTTCAAGAGTCAAAATTGGAAGGTAGACAATTAGTATGATCAATTCGCCAAACAGAGTTGGCCTGCGCACTTCAAGCGCTGCCTTGCGGATGATTTCTTCCTTGCTTTCTTTCGTGTTATTTTCGGAAAGATGCCTGACGCAGTTTTCGATCATCACCACCGAAGAATCGACCACCATGCCGAAGTCGATAGCACCAAGGGAAAGTAAACTAGCAGCAATGCCAAAGTGCAGCATACCTGAGAAAGCAAACAACATGGAAAGAGGAATAGCCAACGCAACAATAAAGGCAGCCCGCAGGTTTCCAAGAAACATAAACAAGATTGCGATTACCAGCAAACCGCCTTCAAACAGGTTGGAGCGAACCGTATCGATTACAAAGTCCACTAACTCGGTGCGATCATAAACGGTTTCAACTTTAACATTGCCGGGCAGTCGCTCTTTGATTTTCTCGAGTTGGTTTTTCATTCCCCAGGTAACTTCATGCGAGTTTTCTCCCATGGTCATGAATCCCAACCCCAACACCACTTCGCCCATGCCATCTGCGGTAACAGCGCCTCGTCTTACTTCATGGCCGATGGTAACATCTGCAATATCCTTAAGCAGAATTGGAATACCATCGTTGACAGCGAGTTGAATATTGCTGATTTGTTGAAGCGAGGTAGTGCGACCCAACCCCTGAACTAATAACATGGAGCTGCCCTGATCGATGACGCCCCCGCCTACATTCTGGTTGTTTTCGCGAATGGAAAGGGATACTTGATCAAAGGTGAGACCGAATTTTGCTAGTCGTTGTGGATCAACCCGAACTTGGAATTGTTTTTCGAACCCACCCCAAGAGTTAACTTCTGCAACTCCTTTTAAGGTGCGCATCTGGGGCCTGATCACCCAATCATGGATGGTGCGAAGCTGGGTGATGTCATCGCCTTTGCCTGTCACGATATAATGAAAAACTTCGCCCAAGCCGGTAGAGACTGGGCCCATTTTAGGTTTTTCTAGGCCTGGTGGAAGCTGGACCGTTCCTAATCTTTCATTGATGATCTGCCTTGCGAAATAAATATCTGTGCCATCTTCAAAGATCACAACCACCTGAGAAAGCCCGAATTTTGAGATCGAGCGTAACTGGCTGATGCGAGGCAAGCCCCCTAATTTTTGTTCGATGGGAAAAGTGATTTGCTGTTCGATTTCCTCGGGGCCAAGGGCAGGGGCTACCGTATTGATTTGAACCTGAACCGGTGTGGTATCGGGAAACGCATCAATATCCAAATGATTGAGGGCAAGTATCCCAGATGCAATAAGCACAAAGGTGGATGCGATCACCATCCATCGATACTTTAACGAAGTTTCAATAATCCAATTCAGCATGCGAACCCCGGTTATTTCTTGCTATGGCAGGCGCAACCTTCGCCTAAACTACCTTTGAGAAGTTCAGATAATAAAAGCCCACTGCCTTGTTTCACGACGAGTTCGCCTGGTAGAAGGCCCGCAAGGATTTCTACTTGGTTGTCATCTCGGATGCCGATGCGAACTTTGCGAACGGTGAAGAATTTGGGTGCATCAGGATTAAGAAAGTTTGCATCCCGCACGAAAACAACATTGCAACAACCTTCCCAATGAACAGCTTCTTTGGGTACGCAGAGTGCTTGTGGTTCTTCGCGCAGAATGATTTTCCCAGTGCCAAAAGTGTTGGCCCGCATTTTTCCGCCTTCATCATTTAAATTAGCGCGTGCCTTTACTGTTCGGGTTTTAAGATCTGCTTGCGTACTTACCCACGAAAGATTGCACGCAATATCTTTGATGCTTTGATTTTCTTGGAATAGAACTTTCTGCCCAAGATTCAGAAAGCGGGCATCCTCACTTTTTACATCCAGTGTCATCCATTTGTGTTCGTTATCAACCACCTCGAATAATATCTTGCTGGCGTCCACAACTTCTCCTGCAACCACTTCTCTCGAAACGATGATGCCATCAATCGGTGAAACCAAGGGTAGAAGATTTCGAGTGGTTTGCAGAGGATCGAGCTTGCCTGAAATTTCTGCAGGAATCCCAAGAAAATGCAGCTTGCTTTCGAGCATTTCCGTGGTGATTCCTTGCATGTTAATGTTATCCATTGGCAGCCCTAGGTTAACCAACGTTTGTCTGGCTGCATTCAATTTGATCGTTGATTCACGCAAGGATGATTCAGCTTCTTCTAGCGTGGCGAAAGGAGTTGCCTGCCCAGCAGCACGAAGTCTTCCGAGGGTAAGGGTGCGCAATTGACTAAGGGCAACCATTTGCAGCAGATCAGATTTTGCCTTACCTACTTCCATGGAGTCTACAAGTGCCAGCATTTCACCGGCTTTTACTTTTTCACCTAAATGTCGCATGACCCGCCATACTGTTCCTGAAGATCGTACAGCAAGATGTGCGACTTTGGTTTGATCAAAAATAATTTCCGCAGGGGCAGACAGGAATTCTATCATTGGTGTTGTCCAAGCTGCTTCTACTGAAATTCCTGCTTTTTCAATTTCTTCCAAGCTTGCGAATTGAATGCGCCTTTGGTGCGATTTGCAGATGGGGTTGTTTGCGCTTCGTTCTTGAGATTTCAGCCCAAGCTCTGATCTTTGTGTGATTTTTTCTAAATCTTTAACTGGTACTGAAGCAGTTTCTGGGTGGCATAGCGGGCATTCTGGCACACCATGCTTAGTGCACCAACCAAATTCTTTCGCCTTGGGAACAAGCTTTGGGTCGCATTCAATGCAAACAGATTCCGGGACATGATGAAGATCACACCAATCTTCTTTTTCAGAAGTCTGGCTCCATAAAGCTGAAAACTTTGAAACTTTCCAGCCGACCCGGTGCCCACCATAAGCAAGGGTGCCCAGCGAAAGCAGTACCAGAACAAGAACTGCCTTTTCTATGAAAGGGTGCCTTGGTGCAGTTGACTCGTTTTTATTTTGATCCACTGGTTCAGACATGGGTGATTCCTTGGATAAGGTTTAATTGTAATAGCTTGTAGTTTAGGAAAAGCCACCTTCACCACTAAAGGGCAATGGCAGTTATATTAAATATATTAAAGATAGTTTAAATAAGAATAGATTTAAGGCGCAGGTATAGAGGGACCGGCGGTTGGCTGTGGTTCCAAATAAGATCGGATTCCTTTTGTGCCAATATGATTTGAGGGTTGGGATTGAATTCATGAAATTGAAGTTCGTTGGCTGTCTCGCAATTTACGAGCTTTTTAGGCCCAGCATAATCTGAAACTACAGTGGTTTGATCGAATGGGCAGGAATGCGAAGACTGGTTTTTCTCAGATCGGCACGGGGGAACATCTTTTTCTTCATGGCATGGGCATGATTCTTCTTCCGCACAAAACAATTCGCCTTCATGCGATGATGCGTTGCTAACACTTGATGAAGCGTTGCTAACACTTGATGAGGCGGTGCTAATACAGGGCAATATGCTGCAAAGGCATAAGTTGGCAGGTGCCAACTGTGCTAAGCTTACTAAAAACAGAACTATTGGAATCCATCGATTCAAAACCATCTCCTTGATTCAGTCTTATACACTGTTTGTAAATGATTGAGCGGTTTTAGTCAATTAGACTAAGGTAATACCTTTGTTTTCTAACAGACATTTAACTTGTTAGGGTATTATTGAAATAGCGGGTGTAGATGTGTCGAAATCACGAATAATGGCATGATTTGATGGTAAATGTGTCACAAACTGAAGAATACAAGCCCCGTTTAACCAATAAACGCAGCATGGTTGGTTTGCTGGCCATGATTGTTTTGGTTGGCATGGGCGAACACATGGCGGAGCGGTTTCTTCCGCTTTATCTTCAAGAGCTTACCCAGGCTTCTACTGCAATTCTGGCAATTGGTTTACTTGCAGCGATGGATGATCTTCTTTCTGCACTTTATTCCTTCCCCGGTGGTTATTTAAGCGATCGCCTTGGCACCAAGCGTGCTCTGTTGTTTTTCAACTTTCTTTCCATGCTTGGGTACCTCTGTGTGATTTTCATTCCAGCATGGTGGGCGGTGTTGGTAGGAGCTATGTTTTTTATTTCTTGGTCTGCGATTTCTCTTCCCGCAACCATGGATTTGCTTTCGAAAATTGTTCCGAAGAATAGGCGAACGCTGGGGGTTTCCGTTTTGGCATTGGTTAGGCGTGTGCCCAAGATCCTTGGCCCGATTGTTGGCGGCGCCTGCATCGCAGCATGGGGTGTGGAAGCTGGGGTACGGGCAGCATTTGTACTTGCTTTGGTTCTTGCATTGCTTGCATCCATTTTACAGCAGGTGATGATTGAAGATGATTCCAAACATCAAAAAGTTGCAGAAGCCAGCCCAATCAAGCTTTGGCATGAAATGCCTTTGACTCTCAGAAATCTTCTTCTTTCAGATATCCTCATCCGATTCTGCGAACGAATTCCAGATGCCTTTGTTGTAATCTGGGCCACGCGGTTCATTGCGCAACCAGTTTCAGAATTAACTTTTGGCTTTCTTTCTGCAATTGAATCCATCACTGCAGTGATCATTTATTTTCCCGTGGCGTATTTTGCAGATCGCTTTGGCAAGAAGCGTTTTGTTCTCATCACCTTTCTGTTTTTTACCAGTTTCCCTCTCATGCTTTTATATTCGCATTCGTTTGATCTTTTATTGGTTGCCTTCGTTGTTCGTGGTTTGAAAGAATTTGGAGAACCCACGCGCAAAGCCTTGATCATGGATCTGGCGCCTGAAGGGCGTAAAGCCGCCATGTTTGGCTTGTATTATCTCATTCGCGATGTGCTAGTTGCTTTTGCTGCGTTTGGTGGTGCACTCTTATGGCAACATTCCCCCGAACTAAACCTCAAGATTGCATTTGCGTTCGGCGTATTGGGCAGTATTTGGTTTGCCCGCTATGGTAGCAATGAATCAATCGAAGTTGAAAAGGGTGCTTAAGAATTGCTTTTGATTAAAGCAATTCTTCCACCGCACGCATAGGTTTACTCAGCACGGGCATGGGCCTGTTTGAGAGATCGTGAAAAATGGCATCAGTGGAAACCCCTAACTGCTGATAGATAGTTGCCAGTATTTCGTACATATGAACAGGGCGGGTTCGAACCTCTGCACCATTCTGCGTACTAGAACCCAGCACGATTCCCGGTTTAATTCCGCCTCCTGCCATTAATACTGAAAAAACATTGGGCCAGTGATCCCGACCTGCGTTGGGATTAATCTTTGGAGTACGGCCAAATTCGCCCGATACCACTACCAATGTGCTATCTAAAAGCCCTCGTTCGGATAGATCATCTAGCAATACGCTTACCGCACGATCCATTGGCGGCAACAAATCGTTCTTCATCAGCTTGAAATTTTGTTCGTGGGTATCCCAATCCTGGCCTTTTACTTGGTTCAGTGAAAAGTTTACCAAGGTGAAGGGCACGCCCGCTTCGACAAGTCTGCGCGATAGCAAAGCTTGTTGACCCATCCCGTTGGCGCCATATCGCTGGCGCATTGCAAGTGGTTCACGATTCAAATCAAAGGCTTGGGCAGCAGAATCTAAATTCAGCATTTCGTATGCTTGCTTCAAGTATTCATCTTCACTCGCACTTATTTGATTTCGCAGTGCAATTCTATCGCGCAAACGGCCCCGAGGTATCGCAGGGTTGGGCCCTAAATCTGAAGGAAGTTTATATAGCTCGGTTGCACTTTCTGGCACCATTCCAGAATCAAGTGGCTCGTACCGTGAACCTAAATAAGATGCGGATGCATAATGAACACGACTACCTAGTTGGCCACTATGCGGAATACATACATACGCGGGTAAGCCAGGCTTATTAGGCGCACGAAGCTTGGCTATCACCGAACCTATTCCAGGGTTTTCATTGCGGTTTTTCTTTTCCACCGAGGCATCAGGGCAGGGCCATCCCGTTAGAACCATGTGCAGTGCTTCATTGTGGCTGGGGGAGGGGTGATAAGCGCTGCGAACAATGCTGAATCGGTTTTTCAATCGCTGTGAAAGTAGAGGGATGTGCTCGCTGAAGATCACGCCCGGTACACTGGTACTGGCATGCTTAAATTCCCCTCGATATTCTGCAGGGGCATCTGGCTTTGGATCGAATGATTCGTACGGCGATAAACCACCTTGCAAAAGAATGTAGATACAGGAACGAGCCTTGGAGGTTTCGACAGCTCTGGCAATCCTCGGCATTATGTAAGTGCCAAATGACCCTGATCCGATGGCTATTTGTTTTAAAAAGTCTCGCCTAAGCAAGCTTGGGGTGGGGGTCAATGCATAACTCCTTATACAAACCATTAAAGGTGAGGATTTTTAGTCTACCCTATTCATTGAAATGTACAAACAGTAAATCGACCATGCATTAATGAGCGGAGGATGTTAACCCGGAGGTTCTTATAATCTAAGATAAAAGTTCCAGACCCATAGGATTAACATCCACCGCTCATTAGAAGATTGCCTTGAGCTTGGATCGAATAAATAACAACGGATTTGAGAATCTTTGGATCCTAGGGGTTAGGGTCGTTCATTTTGCCAAGTTGGCGAAGCAGTTCAAGTTTAGCTGCGGTGTAAATTGCATTCGCATCGCCTTCAACTTTTACATCTGGAGAAAGGCCGCGCTCAAAGGTTTGGCCTGTGGGAAGTCGAAGCTTTGCAACGGTTAACTGGACACCTCCCGGAAGTTTGTCCCAAGGGGCTTTATCAATCGGAATCAGGCATTGAACGGAACCCTTCCCGCGAGTGCGATTGCCAACAATTTTGGCTCTACCATTAAGTTGTAAAGCGCCTGCAAGAATCTCGGCACTGCTTGCGGTATCTTCATCGACCATGATAACTGTTGGAAGGATGAAGGGGTTTTGCCCGGTCGAAGTGAAAGATTTGTTGAATTCTTTAACCTGACCTTCCGCATGAACAATGGTGCCACCTTCAAGAAAAAGATCTGCAGAGCTAAGGGCGGATTTAAAAGCGCCACCCGGGTTTCCCCTAAGATCAAGAAGAAGCCCACGGATTCCAAGAGTTTGCAAACGAGCTAAAGCTTCGCGGAATTCATTGGTGGTAGTGCTTCGAAAAGAAGAAATCCGAACGATGCCAATAGGGTCGGCATTCATGGGATTAAGAACTTCCCAATCAACGCTTGGAATAAGAAGCATTCGGCTACGAAGTTTTAGATCGGTGATGGTACTCATGCCTTGGGGTTGGACTTGCAATTCGATTTCTTGGCCTGCTTGAATGGTGAGAAGTGCATGAACTTGTGCGGGTGAAATCATTGCAGCGGGAATTCCCTGAAGGGAAATGACCAAATCGCCTTTAAGGATACCAGCTTCTTCAGCGGTGCTACCTGAGATGATTCGAGAAACTTCATAGTAAGAGCCGGAAGGCACCAAGGTTAAACCAATTCCGGGTTGTCTACCACTAGAGACGGCGTCGATAGCAACTTTTTGGGATGGAGTGAATAAAAGGGTGAATTGATCCAGGCCATGGCATGCCCCATGAGCACATTCAAGAATAATTAGGTTAGAAGCACGGGTGGTATTTTCAGACCAGCCGGAGTTGCGCACTTCGCCTGTTAATTCGATAAGAGTTTCGCGTAATTCAGCAAGGTTTTGAATAGGCTGCTTGCGGAGCTGTAGAATGCGTTGCTCGATAGCTTTTGCAGCTTCGGAATTTAAAGTCCCAAGAATTGGAGTTAAGAGTTTGGGTGTTCTAAGTAGAAGGAGAACTTCTTCGGTTGCATGATGAAAAAGTATTTCGGGGCGGGCGCGATCGGCTTCAACATAGTTTGCGCCCAGTACTTCTGCGATATAAATACAAAGATCAATCACTTGGCTAGGGCGAAGAGCGACCACGATTTTTCGGTACTGTTCATCTTTAAGGCGCACCTGCTGTTGCTGGATTCTGCCCATGCGATTAAAAGAATCTTTGGCTTCCAGATCATCTCTATTTTTACGAAGGTATTCCGCATAGAAATTGGCAGCACGGGAATAGGAACCAGATGCTTCGCTTTTTCGAGCTTTTTCCAACAGGCGCAAATCTTCTTCTGAATCAAAGGCAAAAAGTGACGATGAGACAAAAACACTACCAACCAATGCAAGCATCATTGGGATCAGCGGTAAACGGAGGCTCATGCAAAATCTCCGTCAAGTAGGAAAAAGCGCTTCCAGTTTAATAAAATCCAAACTCTTCAAACCAAGGCGATATCCAAGTATATGCGTTCCAAGAGCAAAGGTCAAACCTGACGCTCGCTTTTGAACTTATATATTAGACGATGTCAGTCGTTGTTTAGTTTCAGAAATGTTAAAATTACTTTGAAAGCCGGGCTTTCCCGAATCACTCAACATGGACGCTGAACGCAAAGAAATTCTGAAAAACGCTGAAACCATCGTAATTAAGGTTGGAACTAATGTTTTAACCCGAGCCGATGGCACCCTTGAACCCAACCAGGTTCACAGCCTTGCGGACCAGATTTTCAGGCTGAAACAAGCAGGGAAAAAAGTCGCCCTTGTTAGTTCTGGCGCAATCGGTGCGGGCATGGGTCGCCTTGGCCTTAAACAACGGCCCACCGACCTCAGGCATCTTCAAGCCTGCGCTGCGGTTGGCCAATCCTTCCTTATGCGCGCTTACGAAGATTCTCTTGCACGCTATGGCATACCGACCGCGCAGATCCTGCTTACTGCGGGCGATTTTGACAACCGCACCCGCTATCTCAATGTGCGTAATACCATCCTTACTTTGTTTGAATCTAACTGCCTGCCCATCATCAACGAAAACGATACCATCAGCGTTGCAGAAATTCGCTTTGGGGATAATGATACCCTCGCTGCACTGGTTACCAACTTGATTCAGGCGCCCTTACTTATTCTCCTTACCGTGGTTGATGGCTTATATTCCGCTGATCCCAACACCGACCCCACCGCCTCGTTGGTTCACACGGTTAAACAAATCAACAAGGATGTTCTTGAAAAGGCAGGGGTGACGAAAAGCAGCCTCGGGTCTGGTGGCATGAAAAGCAAACTCAAAGCTGCAAGGCTTGCAACCATGGCGGGCGAATCGGTAATCATGGCAAATGGATCCATCCCTGGAGTACTTGATGGTATCTTTGCGGGTGAACTAATAGGCACGCTGTTTCTTGCGGCAGAACAAAACATGACCGCTTGGAAGCGCTGGTTGGGATGGGCCGCCCGGCCACAAGGAAAGATTATTCTCGATGCTGGGGCACTTGTTGCACTTTGTTCCAAGGGTAAAAGCCTTCTGCCCATTGGCGTTGCAAGCGTCAGCGGAACCTTCCATAAAGGGGCTGTCGTCTCGCTTTGCAATCTTGAAGGCGAAGAGTATGGCAGGGGGCTTTCAAATTACTCCGCCGCCGATATCGCTAAAATCGCAGGTAAAAAGTCCGACAAAATAATCGAACTTCTGGGCATCCTTCCCTACGAGGAAGTGATCCACCGCGATAATCTGGTAATCATCGATCACCCTTAATACTTGCCATTCGAAACTTCAAACTTGGTGGGCTTGCCCAAGCTTCTGCCATTATTTTTAAGCCAGTGCGCAGTCCACTTAATCAGGGTTGAAATAGGCGTGGCGGGCTCTCCAAGTAACCGATTCAACTTACCGCTGTTGGTAAGCAAAGCTCCGCTATTTTCAACACCCGAAAACCGGGGCGTTATCTTAAGATGATCCTCAAATTCAAGTGCGATCTTTTTTACAGATAGCAACGGCCCGCTAAGATTAAAAACATTCGCGGGGCTTTGGACATGCGGTAGCAACCTCAACACCGCTTCGTTCGCATCACCTTGCCAGATGCAGTTCAAATATCCCATCTGAAGATCAATTGGCTCGCCCTCTAAAACTTTCCGACCAATATCAACCAGCACCCCATACACCATATCCACCGCATAATTAAGCCGTACGATTGCAATCTTTACCCCCTGATGCGTTGCAAAATATTGCAGCACTCTTTCCCTGCCAATTGCAGCAGCAGAGTATTCCCCCGTCGCAATCAACGGATCATCTTCGTTGGAACTACCAGAATTAATTGGCACGACAGGATAAACATTACCAGTGGATAGGGCAACGATACTTGATCCCCGGTATCGTTTGCATACCGATGCACTTGCAAGACAATTAACCGCCCAAGTTTCCGAAGGGTCCACCGAGGTGCCAAACTTTTTGCCCGCAAGAGAAACCACAAAATCAGCATCAGGCAATTCTTTGACTTGCGCATCATCCAAAAGATCAGCAGAGATGGTTGAGATATTGCGAGCTTGGAGCCATTCTTTTTGGGCGGGATCTGAAAAGCGACTGACTGCAATGATCTTCAACTTGGAGCCTGAAACTGCAACCGCACGGGCAGCCAAAACCGCAAGAGTTGGGCCCATCTTTCCTCCTGCACCGACTATCATCAGCGTGCCAGCCATCCCTTTCATCTGCCTTATAAGGGCCTCGGATGGGGTAGTTAAAGCGCTTTCCCGTTCTACTTCTGTTAAAATAACATTAGGCAGCATACTATTTCCCAATCTAAATAAGATGTAATCCTTAAGAGGCTAGTGTAAAATAAAACTTTACAAGCTGCTAGTCTTTGGTGCTGAATGACGAAATACCCGAAGAAAACGAATTGCCCTGCATGTGGGGTGCGCATCCGGCTAAAGTACCCGCAACAATCGCACTACCATGAATGCACTTGTGGCGAATGGTTTTTTTACGAACCGATCAAAGAAGACACCGACCCGCAAGCCACCCGGCTTGGATCGACTCCAAAAAACATTTCACCCCGTGTTACGCTTCTTGCAGGCCAGCCGCCTTTAAACACCACTGCTCCTAAAGTCACTATC
Source organism: Gemmataceae bacterium (assembly GCA_964201235.1). GTDB lineage: Bacteria > Planctomycetota > Planctomycetia > Gemmatales > Gemmataceae > UBA969. Next base: position 18,161 of record CAXNFS010000017.1, read on the forward strand.
TTCAGAGATCATGAACCACCAGTACAACCAAAAACCTCTCTTAACCTCACGGAGCCTGAAACAGAGAATGGCGAAACAAACATTCTGCCCCCCGAAGAGCCCGCAGCTATAATTGTTGCAATCCCGCAGGCTCCCAAAAATTCATCCATCGCGCCCCTCTTGATTGTTTCCGGTATATTTGTTCTGGCAATGCTGGCGCTAGCCGCTGCATGGCTTTTCATTGATGTTACAAAGCTAGAAACCGAAGAGAAGAAACGCAACTATGCCCAAGAGCAACTTCAAGAGAAAAACTTTCTGCTTGCTTCGGTGAAATTCGAGGAACTAGCCTCGCTTCATCCACAAAGCGCTTGGCATCAAGAATATTTGTTTCTAGAGAAAATCGCCTCTCAAAGAAATGGATTAGAATCGGAATCGCACAATCCTTCTGAAACTTTTGAAAAGCTTCGTTCTAATCCACTCACAGCTTCAGAGCATTCCCCTTTTGCTTGGCTTCAATACTTGGGGTTGATGCAAATGATTTTAGAGAAATCAATTTCAGAGCCCGCCCTATTAGACTGGGTAGAGGTAGAGGTAAACAATGTAAAAAAGAAAGCCCCAGGAGACGAGGCAGAATTGGTATTGGCCTTGATAGCAGAAAAAAGAAGTATCCTCGCCAAGCAGAAACTTGCAGAACAAGAAAAAGCAATGTTCCTTGCCCAACTAAAACTGTTAGAGGCCCAACCAGCCCACGCCGCCTTTCAATCCATCCAATATTTCATGGAACAGGAATTATTGCGAAACCCAAAGTCCAACAATATATCTGATTGTAAAGTCGCACTTGAAACCGCTAAAACTAGACACCTAAACTCCATCGTTTACGAAAAAAACAACCTCCAAGAAAAACAATCCCCATCATCTCAAAGAGTACTTCAAGGCTGGAAATACTTCCAACACCCTGAACAATTTCTTAGAATCGCCAACTGGGCCCCAGAACTTCAATCTCCCATTTTAGCCCTAAACCAGGGCATTCTTTACGCCCTTGATCGAACTCGGGGCAATGTACTTTGGATCAAAAGGCTTGGCGTCGATGTCGAATCTCCGCCCCTCGAATTTTCTACCAATCAATCGACAGATGCCAGTCTGATCACACTTGAAGATAACGGAACAAGCCTATCTGCCCTCGATAAATCAGGCAGCACTCTTTGGAAAACGAGCTTGGGCGGAACCTGCCTTGCGGGCATCACCCTATGGCACAACACAGCTTTGATACCATGCCTCGAAGGCTTTCTGGTTGAAGTGGAATTGGCAGGTGGGAATATCCTTGGGCGCTGGAATCTGGGGCAAGCCCTCCTTCATCCCCTTTGTATTCCCAACGATTCTAACGCAGGTTTTATTCCAGCAGACCCAGGGCACATTCTTTGTCTGGATCTTGTCACAAAAAAATGCACAGGCATCATTGCCTCAAACCACGCATTGGGCGCCCTGATATTTCCCCTTCTTCCTGTCTTCTTAACCAATCAAAAGGAACCAAGCCATATTCTTCTCTGCATCGAAGAACCAGGGCCGATTACCACAATTAGTATTTTCCCACTGCCCACAAGTCAAAATAACTACATAAAAAGTACTACATATACTAATATTTTATCTGGCAGAATGTCTTGCCCCCCTGTGCCCTACCAAAACAGGCTTGCGATTCTTGATGAATCACAACAGCTTTCTTTTTTTGCATGGAACATGGAAGCCACAAAAGTACCTCTCGTGCCATTCTTCGACGACAAAAATCAAAATAAACCTTTGGCAAATCTGTTTGAATCACTCAAACAAAAAAAAGGTACATCCCAGGTACTTGCCTTCGATGAAACCGAAGCGGATATTCTTTATAATGGCCACTTTTGCAAACTATTTTTCGCATGGAACTTGCGCGATGGGCTTAAACTTACAAACTCTAAACCACCCTTTCACCAAACAGGGACGCTATCTTCAAAACCCACCCTTATAGAGGATCCTGCTCTTTCCAGAAACGCCTGGGCCATCACAGGCAAACTGCCCAACGGTTCCACCATCGCCCAATTGGTCGACTCCCAAAAGAACAAACTATTGTGGAAAACCCTGCTTTCTCCGCGCTTTGAAAGCGCTCCACTTTCTATCGCTCCAACACCAGAAAAAAACTTTCTCCTTCTTGCAGACAGTGCAGGCGATCTTTTCCTTGCAAAAAACAACCCGTTGCCCCCCATCACAACGCAATCAAACTGGGCCGAGGGCGCCTTATGTATCGCAAGAAACTCGAACTCTGATTCGCAAACCTTATCGCATCTATTGCAATTGGAAGATAAAAAATCAGCACTACAAATCCTCCAAGATACAATCTCAAAAAAAGTGACACTAAAACTTATTAGCTTCGATAATGATTCTCCAAATATTAAATCACTCGATATTCCTGCGATAACTCACGCTTTTGCAGGGATTCCAAAAACGCTGGGAAACCAGATTCTCATCCCTTTATCCAATGGCAACATCGCACGCATCTGGCTTAAAGATAACAAGCCAATATTATCCACCGGCCCCACTTGGAAATCTCCTGAAGTTGCCAAAAATACCCAATGCAAAATCGCAATCTTGGATAACAACACTTTCTGCTTTTCGGATGGCGCCAATGGCACATCGTTTTTCCGCTGGAACAACATCCCTGATGCCACCTTCGAAAAAACCAAGGCACCGCAAAACTTCGCCCCACCACAATGCTTTTTTCTTGACTCCATACCCACAGAAAAAGGCGCACTTGGAATCTTTCTTGATCTTCAGGGACAACTCATCTCATTTGAATCCAAGCCTGATGGCTCTATCCAAAAATTGAACACTCTTGATTTAAAGGTGACACCGAAAGCAAGTTGGATTGTTCAAGGCGCCAACCGTCCTCTCCGTTATGCAATTGCTTCAAATGCTGGAAGATTTGTCTGGATAGATTTAACTAGAGAAAAACCGCTTTGGGATATACCGCTTGCCTCTGCTCCGCTTGTAAAACCTTTTGTAATTGAACAAAAAATCCTACTCTTTCTTGAATCGGGCGACACCCTTCTTCTCGACGAAGCCACAGGCAAGGTTTTAAAAACGGGATTCAATCTACCCGAAGGATTGTTCCCTTCTACCACGCCATATCAAGGCGCGGACAACTCTATTTTTATCCCATTCACGGATGGCACCGTTTTGCAAACTACTATGAAAGAACTCACCAACGATTCTTGAAATGTTCTGATTCAGCTAGTAGATAAGCCAAGTGGGTAAATATCTTTAAGAGCCGGATGCTTCAGCGACGGTTGCTTTCAGAGCCCCTTCGGCTAGCTCAGGGACCCTTTTTTATCGAGCGGCGGATGTGGAAACCGACTCTTAACGGTATCTCTTGTCTTACAAGCCTGAAGCGCAAGCGAAGGAATAATAGGTGAGTGTAAAACGGGCATTTTTAAAAACCTTCGCTTGCGCTTCAAACTTGTAAAGATATGCAATAAAAAGTTGTATGCGCCTGCGCAAGAAAGAACCGTCGCTGAAGCATCCGGCTCTGAAACCTCCCGCTTCTTTTGCCTCTTCTTGACTGCTTGTATTTCTGGTTTCCCGCCTACGCGGGAATGACGGAAACGGGGAGGTTCGCCGCCCCCGCGCCTTGGTCACCTTCGCGTATGCAGAGGTCTAGTCTTTTTGCTGTCTGTATTTCTCGATT
>CAXNFS010000018.1:0-21325 GCA_964201235.1 Gemmataceae bacterium
CCCAAGCCAGTCAAGAAAGGCTTTCGTATCCCTGCCATTTATAACGACCCTGAAAAAACACCTCTCAGGGCTGAAGTTCTTCCCTCCGGGGGAACCTTCAACTTTGACCTAAAATCCAAGCCCGACTAACTCACTTCTTATTTCAATCAACCTGGCGCGATCGTTGTAATCGTTAAAAATTATCCTGCCTATTTTAGTTCTCCAGCTTGACAATAGTGGATTTCTGCTTTGAATTAAGCGATAATCACACTTTAGATTTGTCGTTTTCTCAACTTAGGGTGAAGCAATGTTTTCAATTCGCATTCTTGGAGTTTTACTTGTGCTTGCTGGTGCGGCAGTTTCTCACGCAGAAGAAGCCAGGCTGCTACGATTCCCTGCAATCCATGGCGACCAGGTTGTCTTCACCTATGCTGGTGACTTGTACACAGTTAATTCCAAGGGGGGCATTGCCCGAAGACTCACTTCGCATTCTGGGTTCGAGATGTTTCCAAAATTCTCACCTGATGGTAAGTCGATTGCATTCACTGGCCAGTACGATGGGAATACTGAAATTTACAAAATCCCTTCTTCAGGTGGTGAACCCAAGCGATTGACTTGGACTTCCACCCTAGGCAGGGATGAGGTTTCAGATCGCATGGGCCCAAATAATATCACCCTCGGTTGGACACCCGATGGTAAGGATGTTCTCTTTCGTTCCCGCATGACAACCTTCAATGATTTTCTGGGTCAGCTTTACACGGTGAATGCCAATGGCGGGTTGCACGAAGAACTACCTCTTCCCCGCGGAGGCTTTGCTTCCTACTCGCCTGATGGTTCCAAAATTGTTTACAACCGTATCTTCCGCGAGTTCCGCACTTGGAAGCGATACCGGGGTGGTATGTGTGATGATATCTGGACCTATGATTTCAAAACCAAGAAAACCGAACAGCTTGTAGATACTCTCGATCAAGAAATCGAACCCATGTGGTTCAAAGATCGTATTTATTTTCTTTCCGATCGCGATGTCTCCAAGCGCATGAATCTTTATGTGCTTAACCTTGCAACCAAAGCGATCAAACAAGTTACCAACTTTGCAGATTTTGATGTCAAATTTCCATCCCTTGGAGACAAGGCGATTGCATTCGAACAAGCTGGGTTCATCTGGAAGCTTAATCTTGAAACTGATAAGTACGAAAAGATTCCCATCGAACTTAATGAAGATTTCGCGACCTCGCGCATAGCCTTGCTTTCTGTTGCAGACAAAGTTGCATCAGGTACGCCTTCCCCCGATGGCAAGCGAGTTTGCTTAAGCGCAAGAGGTGAGCTTTTCACCATACCTTCTGGGCCTGGCATTACTCGCAATTTTACCAACACACCTGGTGCGCATGATCGCGATCCACATTGGTCACCCGATGGGAAAAATATCGCATTCATTTCTGATATCTCGGGCGAGGATGAAATCATGCTCGTTGCCTCCGATGCCAAATCCGCTCCTACCGCCCTTACCACCAAGGGAGATGTCTACAAGTATTCCCTTTTCTGGTCCCCCGATTCTAAAAAAATTCTTTGGACCGATCGCAAGTTCAGAGTTCGCTATATTGATGTTGCAACCAAACAAATTATCGAAGTGGCTCAATCCAAGCATTGGGAAATCAACGATGCGGTTTGGTCCCCCGATAGCAAATGGGTCTCTTGGTCGGAAACCAGCGACACCGGCATGGATAAGATCCGTATTTACAACCTTGAAAAGAAAGTTGCTACCGATGTCACCGATGGTTGGCATGAATCCAACTCACCAGCTTTCTCAGGTGATGGAAAATTTCTTTTCTTTGTCTCTAACCGCGATTTAAACCCTATTTACAGTTCCACTGAATGGAACCATGCCTACCGCGATATGGCCCGCATTTATGCCGTTGCCCTTGCGAAGGATACACCCTCGCCCTTTAAACCAAAGACCGATGAACCTGAAAACAAGCCTGCTGCAGATGCCAAGGATAAGGATTCCAAAATCGATCTCACAGGTTTTTCAGAACGAACTTTCCAGATCCCCACGCCACCAGGCAATTACCGCAACCTTCAATCCGTGGGTTCCGCTGTCTGGTATATTCGCTCTTCCAGCAAAGAGCCACGATCCATTTTTGCAACCTATGATCTTGCAACCCGCGCAGAAACCAACCTAGGCTCTGTTAGTTCTTTTGATATCACTGCTGATGGCAAAAAAACTCTCGTTTCCGTTGATGGAAAATTTGCAGTCATCGATCTTCCCAAGGCTTCTGTTACTCCTTCTTCATTCCTCGATCTTTCCGGCATGGAAGTGCAACTTGATCGCAAGGCGGAATGGAAGCAGATCTATCACGAGTGCTGGCGCCAAATGCGCGACTTCTTTTACGACCCCAATCTTCATGGCGTTGATTGGATCGCACTTCGTAACCGCTACGAAACCCTTCTCCCACATGTAAGGCATCGTGCTGATCTTTCCTATGTGATTGGCGAACTCATTGGCGAATTGAATGCAGGCCATGCTTATGTAGGCGGCGGCGATCTACCTGCTGTGCGAAAGATTCCGCTGGGCCAGCTTGGCGCAAAGCTTGAAAAGCACGCACCATCAGGATATGTAAAAATCACTCGTATCCTTGAAGGTTCAACTTGGGAACCAGGCTTGGCTTCTCCCCTTGCTGCACCGGGAGTTAATGCAAAAGTTGGTGATTACCTAATCGCAATTGATAACAAGCCTGTCAATGAAATGGCTTCGCCCTATCAAGCACTGGTGAATAAAGTTGGTAAGCCTGTTGTGATTAAAATCAACTCCAAGCCCGAAGCCAATGGCGCAAGGGAAGTCGTTATAGTGCCGATCGATAATGAAGGGCCTCTCTATTATCGTGACTGGGTTGAAAAAAATCGCAAGCGCATTGATGAGGCTAGCAAGGGCAAAGTTGGATACATCCATGTACCCGATATGATGCAAGCCGGGCTTAACGAATTCGCAAGGCAGTTCTATCCGCAATTAAAAAAGAGTGCCTTGATCATTGATATGCGTGGCAACGGGGGTGGTAATGTTTCACCCATGCTTATCGAAAGGCTTCGTAGGGAAATTGCAATGATTGGTATCGCCCGTGGCACGCCGCCATCGGTTGATCCCCGCGGCATGATGCATGGCCCGATGGTTTGCCTCATGAATGAATTCTCCGCTTCGGATGGTGATTTATTCCCTTACCGTTTCCGTCAACACAAGCTTGGAAAATTAATTGGTAAACGAAGCTGGGGTGGAGTGATAGGCATTCGTGGCACACTTCCACTTTTGGATGGTGGTACTTTGAACAAACCAGAATTTAGCCGTTATGATATTGAAGGCAAGGAATGGATTATTGAAGGTAAGGGTGTTACCCCGGACATCATCGTTGATAACGATCCCGCAATTGAATATAGCGGGAAGGATCAACAACTGGAACGGGCCATCGAAGAAATTCTCAACGAGTTAAAGACGAAGGAAAAGAAACTACCCCCTCCCCCGCCATTCCCAAAAAGGTAATAATGGGGTGAGATTAAATAGGTATAACTGATTTGTTAGGCCCATTTGAAAATGGGTTTTCGTTGTGATTGAACACAATCATGTAGGTACATATTCATTAGGTTTTGGTAGGGAATACCTGTCTGCTCTGCCAACTTCTGGAAGTACTCGACGATTTCAACTTCGAGGCGGATGGTGATTTGTTTTTTCACAGCTTTCGTGTAGGGTGTCTTGGTCGCCTTCGAAAAATCATATTCTTTTCTCATGGTTTAGAACCTCCATGCTTCTTCTGATTAATTCGGGCTTTATCTGGATCCCAAGAAAACTCAAGATTCATCATAATTATATTGTAACTACAATATAATTATATGTCAAGGGAGTTGAGTTAGTGTACTAATTACGGTTTGCCAAAGGGAAGTTTGCCTTCGCCCCGGGGTTTGATTTTGGCATAGCCTCCAACTTTGTCGTAAACACGCACATAATCGACCAGCATTTCCGCAGGGAAAAGTGTGGTATTGTCAGGGTTACCCAGAAACTTCCCGCCAACTGCAACATTCATGACCAGATAAAAAGGCTGGTCGAACGGTGCAGGCCAAGCGTTGAGATCTTCTTCCTTGGTTGGTTGAAGCCCTTTGTTGGCTGCAACTTTGCTACTACTCCACCAGAATGATTGTAATGCAAATTGTTTGCCATCCAGCAACCAGCGAATCTCGCCCGGTTCCCATTCAATCGCATACGTGTGAAAATCTGCAATGGTGCCATTGTTGGGAAGAAGGATGTTGTTTTCTTTAAATGCGTTGGCGGGCCAGCGTGAACCAAAATGCAATGTCCCTAAGATTTTATTGGGCTCTTGCCCTCGCGCTTCAAGAATATCAATCTCACCTGACGAAGGCCAAGTACCATATTTGTCACTCTGTGGAAGCATCCAAAGCGCGGGCCAAACACCCTTCCCGGTAGGCAGCTTGGCACGAAATTCAAACTTACCATAGCATTGGTTGAACAGTGCGCTGCCATCTCTTTTTCGAGTTTTCATTCGTGCGGAAGTATAACCACAATTATGAATCGATTCTTTTATTGCCTTGATATGAAGCAAGCCCTCTTTGACAAAAGCGTTTTCTGGTTCGCGGGTGTAGTACTGTAGCTCTTCATTGCCCCAACCGTTTATCCATTGTTTTGCATTGTAATCATAGAAACCATTGCCTAGATCGAAGTCCCATTTTGAACGGTCGATTTCTTTACCTTCGAACTCATCGCTCCAAACCAATTTCCAATCACTTGGGTTGGAATCGAATGCATATGCAAAACTAAAGACAGCAAAAGAAAGGATGATTGAGCCAAGTGTTTTTCGCATGATTAAAGTGCCTATCGAAGTTTGGAACCTTTTTTGCCAGTGAGTGAATCACCTAGTTCTTCTCTTATTTTATCGCCCAGCATTTGTAGTTTTTTAACTACATCGGGGTTTTGGTCTGCAACATTTTTAGATTCAGTAATGTCTGCATCGAGGTCGAACAGGGAGAGTTCGATCTTGCGTGTTTCACTTTTTCCTGGTTTGCCATCGCTTCCACCTTCGATGATATGCAAATAAGGGTGGGGGAAATGTAATTTCCATTTGCCACTGGTAACCGCATGAAGTGCATCGCCCCAATAAAAATAGTAAGCCTCTTGGGGGCTTTTGGCATTAGGTTTCGCTTCGATAATTGCACTGATGTTCTTTCCATCAATTTTAGGTTCTGTCTGAACCATTCCACCTGCATAACCAACAAGTGTAGGCAGAAGATCGATGGTCATGGCGGGTTCATTGCTCGTAGTTGCAGCGGGAATTTTTCCGGGCCATCGTGCAACAAAGGGGACTCGTACACCGCCCTCAAACTCGGTTCCCTTGCCTTCACGCAACATCCCCTTCGAACCCGCATGATGCCCGTAGGAAAGCCATGGGCCGTTATCTGAAGTGAAAATCACGAGGGTGGTTTTATCCAAGGAATGTTTCTTGAGGGTTTCAAGAATGGTGCCAACGGAAGCATCAATTTCCTCGATGACATCTCCATAAAGCCCATGGTTACTCTTGCCTTTGAATTTTTTTGAAGCGTAAAGAGGCACATGGGGCATTGAATGGGGCATGTACAAAAAGAAGGGTTTATCTTTATTCGCTTCAATGAACTTCACACCGCGATCGGTGTACCAGCCAGTTAATTTTGATTGATCAGGGTTGAGTTCCAAAACCTTGTCATCTTGGCGTAAGGGTAAAGGCGGAAAGTTTTTTGCAGTGGGATGATTGGGCCACATATCGTTCGAATAGGGCAAGCCGAAATAAGTGTCAAACCCATGGCGTAATGGTGAGTATTGGGATGAATCACCCAGATGCCATTTACCAAAGATGGCTGTGGAATAGCCAAGCTTTTTAAGATGTTCGGGCAGAAGGTTTTCTGCATCTTTGATACCGTTTTTTGAATTAGGGCCAAGGGCTCCAAGGATACCAACACGATTTGGATAACAGCCGGAGAGAAGAGCCGCACGCGAAGCAGAGCAAACTGCCTGGGGCACATGGAAGTTCGTTAGCTTAATGCCCTCGCGAGCAAGGGAATCAATGTTGGGGGTGCGAATCTTTGTTGATCCAAAGCAGCCTAGATCTGCATAGCCCAGATCATCTGCAAATATAAGCACGATATTCGGGGGCTTTTCAGCACTCCAAAGTAAGCTGGTGAAGAAAAATCCAAGTAGCGCAAGGGAGTATAAAATGATGTTTTTCATGAACTTATCAATACCAAATATCTTCGCACAAAGCAAAAAAGAACATGCAAAATTACTCTTGAATCAAAATGGTAAGGTGCAATTTCTATGCAGTTTGATTAAGATATGTTGATGATAAAAATAAGGGAATGGATGATGAAAGTTACCCAGATAATATTACTTTTAGTAATAATGTTCCCGCTATTTTCTAGTTTGCTTTTAGCAGATCATAAAGCTGATTGGGTTCATGTGGGAAGTCTTGCAGGAAAATTACTCGGCCCACCACGCGATGGAAAAATTCGTATCAGCCTTGCTCATCAATTTGGCGAAATAGATAGAGACATGGCTTTGCGTGCAGAAGTTTTACGCAAGAAGTTGCTTGAAACGAGACAAAAAGGAATGGGGTTACCCAAGAATTCCCCAGCTCGGGAAGAGGCTGTTCAAGAATTAGAAAATGGCCTTGCAGATCTGCAAGTGCTTCGATCCAAAATATTATTGGTGCACCAAACAGGCGATGTGCTGGAGTTGGTACTTCGCAATCCTTGTAATGTGCGGAGTACTTTTCCACCCGGTGGTTTTTTTGATGAGAAAGGAAATATCAGGGTTTTCACCAAGAAAAGTGTTGCTGAGATGCGAGGGCCATTGAAACTCCCAGGATTCGCATCAAGCTTGGAAAAATGTGACGAAAGCACCTCGGTGTTGGTATATGTTTACAAGAAGAAGCCACTTCCCAAAGGGCCCAACCCAAAACCGGATTTAGAACAGTTTGACCTTTTTGCTGGCTTGATCATCATTCTAGATGCGGAATAATTTTAAATAACTTGTTTTTAATACTTCTTTGATTTAAACTATTAGAAGAATTTTCTTTTCAAGAAGTAACACACATGACTATCAAAAAAGCATTTACCCTGATAGAACTTTTGGTTGTTATAGCTATTATCGCCATTCTTATAGGGCTTTTATTGCCCGCAGTACAAAAAGTTAGGGAGGCAGCTGCAAAGGCACAATGCCAAAATAACCTTAAACAGCTTTCGCTTGCGATGCATAATTATCACTCCACATTTAATTCATTTCCATTTGGTGCAAAGAACAACCGTGGCGCAGATCCTGTTCCTGGCCCGGGTGGTTGGTATGATGATTATGCTTGGTATGTACCGGTCGGGCCTTATATCGAGCAGGAAGCCTGGTATAAGATGTTCGATTTCAACGCATCTTACAGCGATGCCAAGCACTATAGCGCTAGGCAAGCAAAAATCAAAACCCATGGCTGCCCTTCGGATGGGCTTAAGGAAAATGAATGGGCTATTAATACTTGGGCAAGGGTGCGTGGTAATTATGCGGTTAATTGGGGCAATACCAACTATGGTCAAACTACCATGGCAGGAGTTGCTTTTGTGGGAGCACCTTTTACTTTTAAGTTTGGGAAATCTCTTACCAGCATTTCTGATGGCACCAGTAATACCCTGATGATGTCTGAAGTGATTGCACAAGAAAATGTTTCCGGAGGTTGGCAAGGGCCCATAAGCGAAACAACACACTCCGTAGGAGGTCAGGGAATTAATGGGTGGTACCCGCCCAATTCTAAGAACTTTGATGAAGTTAGCAGAATGTGTCCGCCTACAGCAGCCCTTAATGGCATCCCGGGTTGCACACTTATTGCTGATATCTTTCAGCAGGTTTTTGTCAGTCGTAGTAAGCACTCAGGCGGGGTTAGTTCTTCTATGTGTGATGGTTCTATTCGCTTCATAACAAACAATATAGACCCAACTGCTTGGAGAAGTATTTCTTCTTCCCAAGGTGGAGAAGTTTACCAGCCATGATTAAAATCAGTTGGTTTAATTTAACCTTGCTATGTGCAACTATAATTTCAATGGGTTGTGGAGAAGCAGATCCTGTTTTTCCTTCAGCAAAACTTGAGGGAACAATAACCATCAAGAGCCAGACAGTTGAAAAGGGAACTCTTCAAGTCATATCCAAAGATAAAGTTGGCTTGGTTGCCCAAGGTCAGATTACTGATGGAAAGTTTATGATTCCAGACGCCCCGCTTGGCGCGGTTACCATTATCGTACGGGCTACCAAAACTACCGGAAAAATGATCAAGGAATACAGTTCCGAATACCCCGAAGTGATTAATATTATTCCAAAGTCTTACCAACAAGGTATACCCTTCACCGTCAAGAAAGAGGGCGAACCTCTCGTGCTTAATTGGAAGTAACCGCTACTTCATAAGTTTTTCAATAATATTGCGCGTGATGGCAATGGTCGATGGATCCTTCCCTGCCAAGCCATGTGCCCAATCCGTGGTGCCTACGGTGATTACGGTACCATTGTTGGAATAAGTGCCTATTACTGCATTTCCTGTTCGGCCTTTTTCCCAGCGTTCATACCATTCGCAATCATCAGGGTGCCACTTGGCTGGAGCAGTTGCAAGAATGGAAAAGTTTTTGGGTGTGCCATCTGAAAAAGTTGGGAAGGGTAAGCCCTCTTTCCAAATAAGTTCACAGCCATCACATTCGTAACCAACGATAGTATCTTTGCCACCAAAGGTGGAATCTTTTTTCATGTTGGTGCTTTGAAAAATCCAATGCTCAGGCCGATGCACCGTAAAAGCAGCAGAGCCGTCCATGAACTGCCCATGGCTGCGATGGTACCCGCCATAAAGAAACCCAACGCCTGTGAGGGTGTTTTCTGGTCTCTTTAATAAATGATGACTCCAGAGCGATGATATTAGTTTAGGGCCGCCTTTTTCAAAAAGAGGATCATCACGAAATGCCTGCTTATAACAAACAAGGGCATTGCCTGAATCCTCTGAACGCACCTGCCAGCAGCAGGTATTACCACTAAAGAAAGCGACATTGCCGCCGTTGGAAATATATTTTTCAAGGTTATCGCGCATGGGAGTGGACCAATATTCATCATGCCCTACACTGAGAACGAGTTTGTAGTTCTTTAGTATTTCGGGGTGATGTTCGAGATCGCTGTTGATTGCATAATCAAAAACAAACCCAGCTTCCTCGGCCCATTTGATGAAGGGATATTCCCAAGAACGAAACTGACCAAGCATGGGGCGTTCAAAAGAAACCCGCCTACCTTGCACTTTATATTTCCCATGAAATGAATAGAGACTGTACCCGCCCCAGTTGCAGTAGGCGTTATAGGTATTCGTGGAAAGCTGAATTAGAATCTTAGAATCTTTACCAGGATTGGCATTTCGCACTACAAAGAACGCTTCGCTAGTAAGAACCTTACCTTCTTTATTTTTTACACTAAGAGTTGCATTGTAATAACCGGTGCGCCAATCTTTGGGTATTTCAAACCCGAATGATTCTTTCCAGTTGCAACCATGCGAAGAAGCATTATCAGGAACCATCTGTTCCGAACAAACTAAATCTGTTTTGGTAAGCACCACTTCACGCTTGGCGCCAAGCCTTGCAACTTCGAATCCGAACGATGAGGCTTTTGAGGAAACCCGCAACGAAACTTTTTCTCCGGGAAGATAACTAAGCCTATCAAAGTATCCTTCGATTGCTGGCCTTGCTGCTGCAGGAGTTGGAAGCAATGGCTTTAAAGTAGGCAGCATCACCTGAGCTTGGCGCATAAATCCAAGATCAGTTGGGTGTGAACTATCAACGGTTGCTTCCCCATCATCGCCCATCAGTGGTTCACCCGGTTGAACAAATAATCCGGTGATTCCTCGATCCTTCAGCCTTTGAACAGCCTCGGCGTGTGCTTTGCGATTGCTTTCATTTTTTTGCCTTACGCCTGTAAGTATGCTGGCATTGGTGTAGGTTCGATCTTCCACCAGAAGAATTGGCGTTAGAGGTTTTGCTTTTCGTAATGCAATTACAAAAGGTTCAAGTCTTTCGGTGATGCGCTTAGCATCAAGATTAGGTAGGCAATCCAGCACATAAACCGAGGCATCAATTTCAGCAAACAGTGGAACAAACTCTGGGTCTAGTGTGCCATTGCCTGAAAAACCAAGATTGATAACAGGGCGATCCAACATACGATGCAGAATATTAGTGTGCACCATGCCTGGTCTGGAAGCGCAACCACCCTGGGCAATGCTGGTGCCATAATACACAATCGGCTGGATCAAATGAGCAGCGCGAGGCGGTGCTTTTTCTAGCATTGCACCTTTGCTAACACCAATCTTGACTTCTTTGACACCATTATAAAGCGGTAGATAAAGCAAATACTCGCGCTTTCCTTTGGGAAGCCCGGTTGCAAGTGCAGCTTTGTTGGTTACTGCGGAAGGCCTGCCATTGGCTACCCATTTCCACGCACCTTTATCATCACGTGCATAAAGATCCAAACCGCTGACACCAGTTGCGGGCATATGGGGCATTGCCAGATTGGGCGATGTTAAAGTCCATTGGGCATGAATTTCGGAAGAGTCAGTGATAAACCTACAAGCCAGGCCTGCACTATTTCGGGATAGGTTCCACACAGGTGGGCGCACTATTTTTTCAACGCTTTTGGGAAGTCGATCGTACGGAGAAAGAGTTTCTTTCCATCCTTGGTTTTCGAGACCAATCTCTGCAGCTTCTCTCCAAATTAATTTGTCGGCTTCGGGTTGTTGAAATAAAAGGCCTAGTAGTAGAAACGCTTTAATGCTTAACATCGTAAAACCCTCAAGAAGGTAGGAATGATTAAATCATCAACTAAGAAGAAGCTATGATCAAGCGGGAAAATAAATGATTCACTTATGATTATAACTGGACATTTATAGTAAGCATTTTTATGATGCTTGGGTCTGATAACCAAAACGCATAAAGGATCGCACCATGGCTGAAATACAATTGCCTGAAAAATCAAGTGAGTCAAATAATCCCTTGGATTCATGGGTGGGATTGATGGTCGTGATCATTGCAACCTTCATAGGTATTTGCAATGTGAAGGACGATAATATCGTGCAGCAGATGCAGTTAAGGCAAGTGGAAAGAAATGATAACTGGGCTTGGTTTCAGGCAAGGAATATTCGTCAGGCAGTTTATGAAGGAGTGGCTGCAGAATTAAGCGTGCCCCACGCCAATGAAACTCCGGAGATCAAATCCTTCCGTGAAGCAAAATCAGAAGAGTTCCGAAAGAAATCTGAATCGCAGGAAAAGAAAGCGGAGAAGCAAAAAGCGGATGCTGAAGAGGCACAGCAAGGTTACGACAAACTCAACGATATGGACGACCAATTCGATCTTTGTGATGCTGCCTTGGCTATCAGTTTGGCTTTGATGGGTGTAACCGCATTAACTAAGAAGTGGGGGCTTTTCTACATCGCCCTTATCCCGGCAACCCTAGGTTTCATCATGGGCCTTGCAGGTTTTTGTGGATGGGATACCAACTTTGCAATCATCAAGTCGGTTATCAAAATATTATCGTAGCAATGATCAACCGTTGGCGAGATCAGATTCCCGCTGAAATTTCTCCATGAGTTCAGTTTCATCAAGACCATACTCATCTAGTGAATATTTGTGAATGCCATGCCTGTGCTGCGTTCGTTTTGCTAAATAGCTTTCCAGTTTTTGATCCATTCCATTAGGAATTGGAATGCTGAAATGATTTAGTATTTGATGAACTGTAGCAACTGGCTTGCTAACCAACTTTTTATAGGTGATATCTAGAAAGGGTGTTGCAGTAGCAGGCCAGGCATCTCGCGTGCGATAGCCCACATCCAGCATTTGTTGCAAATGTTTCACCATCCCCGGGCCTATTAATTTTGCATCTTGCATGGGTAGGCATACCATTCGAATCATCGCGGTAAGGCTTGCCATGGAAGGCATGCATTCCAAAGGATTACGATGGGTAAAAACAACCCGTGCATCAGGGTAAACAGTTAGGAGTTGGGCCAGGGAAGCTATATGAGCAGGCCCTTTTAAAAACCAAGTTTTCTCTTCTCTGTTGAAAGAAAGTGCTTGCAGATGTTTCTTATGCAGGGTGTAACTGTCACCAAAATTTGATGCGAGAACATATTGGAAATAATCAGGCACATAAACCAATTGGCAAAACAACAGTGCATAAAAAGAAGACATCAAGAATGGGTTGCATTCCTCTGGTTCCATGGCGCCCAATTCATGCGCCTTGATAAACTCGGGTGATAACCTGTTGACACCATCGATTTGCGCCTGCGCTGTTTTCAACTGCTGTTGCACTTGCTGGGTTGTAGCAAAGCATTGGGGCACAGGTAATTGATGGGTTTCCCAATTTTGCAGAGGCTTTAGTGTCGATACTTGCGAAAGCAACCCTTGAAGAAAAGTGGTCCCAGTGCGAGGCAACCCGATGACAAACAACGGGGCATTGATTGGAACCTTTTCTACCTCGGGATACTTCTTGAGTACATGATGCAAATTCAGACGGTTCTTAAGCGAGGAAAGAATCATTTGAGAATAAACAAAACGGCCTAAAGTATCGGTTTGATTATGGGTTGTAAAATCTTTGATAAGAATATTCAAAGGTTCTAGAAAATGATCAGGGCCGAAATCATCCAGCCCAGTTTCTCGAATCGCTTTTTTTAAAAGATGCTCTAACTTAAAACTTGCGCCCTGCCAGCCTAAGAGTGATATCAAACCAAGAGCGCTTGAAGCATAGCGACGCCACCAGACAGATTTTCGTATTAAAGCCATGAGTCTCTTGGTTGGTATTAATTAACTTTGAAAAGCTTCATGGAAGAGGTGTCGAAGTAGGCTTCGCCCTTTAAAGAGCTCATCTCCAAGACCAAAACAATTTCCTTGGGTGCTGCGACATCAAATTCAAAGGTCATTTTCTCCCAGCCAGTTGATTCAGAAATATACTTCGTTTTTTCGCCACTAGATAAGCGCAAGCCGACACCCGAATTTGGTTCGTTGCGGTTTTTAACATTTACTGCTTTTGCAAGCACTTCAACCCTGTATTTGCCTGGATCCAAAGCAATAGGCTTGCGCCAGCAACCTACAGAATCAGCAGAGCTGCGTATATATAAGCAGGTTTTGTCTTCGAAGGAAGATTGTAATAAAAGCGATGGTCCCATTTCTAAAGCGGGCTTCCAACCAGAAAGATCCACTGTTTTATCTGGTCCAAAAATAGGCGGGCCAGCAGGCATTTCTCCTATTAAGCGTGCGAGAACCTTGCCTCTTTCCGCAAGCCTGTTTTTCATATCGTCGCCACCACCCTTGATATCTTTCAATGGCTTTAATTTTTCCACAACCTCATCGATGCGTTTATTCATTTCGGTCAATAGAAAAGCCTGATTATAAACTTTGCGTAGGGCATCGTTATAACGCCAATACATTCCAGGGCAGGGCATCAGGGCGTTGGCAAGGATACAACTCATTCCACGCAGATCGAAATTTGGATCACCAAACATTTGATCCATTCCCGCAACCAGAAAGACCGCTTTGTTTCCTTTTGAAGGATCAAAATAAATCCGGTAGTTGTTGCGATTGCGATTGTAGCCGTCCCAGTGTGCGGTGATTTGTTCCAATGCGATGAAAGTCCAGAAAGCATCAATATCCACAAGGGCTTCCAGCAACAACAATCTCTTGGCTGGATCTGGTTCCTTGCAGGCCACGACGAGGGTTTTTATTGGTGCCTGTTCATCCTTCTGGCCCTTTTTCCCAGCAAGCAATTTCTTGGGTTGGTCGAGGTCTTGACAAAATCCACCATCATAGAGGTTGCCATCGGGCGAGCCAAAATTACGCTTGAGAAAAGTTCGATCCAATCCTTCCAACAAAACATAAAGCCCAAGGTCACGATTGTTCAACTTAACCATGGCATGGGTAGCCCGGCCTGTAGGTAAACCAGAATTTCGTGAAAGTTCCCTGCAAATGAGTTCGTTGAGATAAGAGCCATCTTGCACGGAGTTATTAAGATGAAGTTTATCTAAGCCATAGAATTTCTGGCCATCCACAAATTTGTCAAAGTTTAGCGAAAGTGCAGGGCGATCTTCTAACGCGCGGTAACTTCCCGCTGCACCTTTTAAATGAATTCCTACTTTGGTGTAAGTCTGCCCACCTTCAACTTTGATAGTGCAGGGCACATAAGTGCGGTCTGCCATTTTCAACGCTTGTATTTCTTTTGGTTCGATCTCAATTGAAATACTTAATACTTTTTTCGATGCAAAAAACTCTACCGATGGATCGGGCTTTGCGGGCTTTACAGCCTTAGTTTCGGTCTGCCCAAACAGGCTTAATAATAACATCCAAGTAATAATCATAGAATTCCACCCTTCCTAACCTTTATGGTGCCTGTTTGCCTAGCGATTGTCAAGCAATCCCTATTATGGAAGTTTGGGTTTCACAAGTGCATTGGAATCTTTTTCGTGTGGATATTGCGCTTTTTGTATTTCCATCCTTGTAATTAATTCTTGCATCATTCGCTTTAGTTCCACTGGATTGGTGGCTGCAAGATTCTTTTGCTCAAAAGGATCTGCCCCAAGATCAAACAACTGATAATGCGAATTCTCTGAAACTTCTGAAGGAAAATAATGATAAATGAGTTTCCAATTGCCCTTGCGATAGCTGGTGAAGTAATCCGTACGGTGCGAATGCGGATAATGCATCAGAAAAACTTCCTCCCTACTAATATCTCGATTTCCTGTCAGCAGCTTATCAAGCTTTACGCCATCAGTGGTATGGCCTTCTGGAATCTCTTTCCCACTTAAAGTAAGGATAGTGGGGAATAGATCATAAACAGCAGCTTGCTGAGATTGAATAGCCCCGGCAGTTATAGGCAGCTTTTTTTGATTGGGATTATTCGCATTGGGTTTGGCCCATGCAGCGATGAATGGCACCCGCATCCCTCCCTCGTAGTGTGAGCCTTTCTTCCCTCGTAAAGGTTCAGCACAGGCTACCGCATGCTGATGCCCAAGGGGCGCATCGGAACCATTATCGCCTAGGAAGAATATTAAAGTGTTCTCGCTGACAGCAAGTTTTTCAAGATGATCAAGCAAATCACCCAGCGATTTATCCATACCCTCGACAAGTGTTGCAAATGCCTGCGCCTGTGCATTCTTGCCCGAAGCTTTGTAATGATCTGCAAACCGCGGATCCGAATTGAATGGCGCATGCACTGCGTAGTGCGCAAGGTACAGGAAAAAAGGCTTTTCAGCAGTTACTGCAGCAGAGACATGAGATTTTGCTTCAAGAGTAAGGGCCTCGGTAAGGAAAGTATCGGTGCCATGGTATTTCTCAAGGCCCGGTACCGCATGGGAAGCTTTCTTGTTTTTATCATTACCATAGTTTTGTTTGCCATAATAACTTCCAGGCTGACCGATCGAAGCGCCCCCAACATTAATATCAAACCCAATGGTCATGGGGTTTTCCCCTTCGGAATTTCTTGGTCCAAAATGCCCTTTGCCCACATGAATGGTGCGGTATCCATTGGCTTTCATTAATGAGGGGAGCGCTACATTGTTTTTGTTAAGGCCTTTCCAATTCCAATCGGTTGGGCCTTTGGGTGCTGCGTTATTACTATCCGGATTGATCCAGTTGGTTGTGTGATGTCGTGCTGCGTTCTGGCCCGTCATGATCGAAATTCGAGTGGGCGAGCAGACACTCATTGCGCAGAAGTTGTTGAACCGAACGCCCAGCGATGCAAGCCTTTCCATATTAGGGGTGCGGTAGTATTCATTGAGCGGATACTTCTTTGGCTTGCCTTGGGCATCGGTCAAAAAAGGAACCGAGGTATCCATTATACCCATGTCATCGACCAGAAAAACAATGATATTGGGCTTGTTTGCATCTGCACAAAAAACAACCTCTGGCATCACTATCCAAATCATTACAGCGCAAACTATTTTTCGACTAAGGGTCATTTGAACAGCCTTTCTTAAGTAGTATCCTCACTCAAAATATACCAGCATTCGGGTTAGAAAGTAATCGATTTATGGCCTCTTTTTTTAAACATACCCTTGTACTTTCAGCTTACTTTGCTTGATTGTTGCATCTCCCACGGGTAATCTAAAGTAGTATCACACCGTGTAAAAGTTTTGAGTGGTTGGGAGTTTTGCATGAATCTTGGTTGCTTCCTTCTATTACTAAACCTCGCTCCTTTCGAAATCAACTTCAAAGAATCGATTGCTCCTCTATTGGTTATGAATTGCATCGAATGCCATAACTCTTCCGTCACCAAAGGAAACCTCAACCTCGAAACACTTGCATCGGCTCTTAAAGGAGGGGATGAAGGCAAGGCAATAGTTCCGGGCAAACCAGAGCAATCGCAACTCTATTTAAAAATCATCGAGGGAGAAAATAAAAAGAAGCCCGAGATGCCTCGGAAAAAGCCCGCACTCGCAAAAGCTGATGTAGAGAAAATAAAGAGTTGGATCGAACAGGGCGCAGCATGGCCCAAGGAAATCGTACTGAAAGAAAAAGCCAAGGCTGATGGATCGTTCTGGTCGTTCAAACCCATCGCTAAAGTAACGCCGCCTATTATTAAGGATGCCCCCGATGCTTGGAAGATCAATCCCATTGATGCTTTAGTTTTTTCGAAGCTTAAGGAAAAAGGAATCAAACCTTCGCCCGTAGCTGATAAGCGAACATTGATCCGAAGGGTTACCTTGGATTTGATTGGCTTGCCTCCTACTTCTAGCGAGGTTGCAGATTTTTTGAATGATGGAAACCCTGATGCTTATGAACGAGTGGTGGATAGGTTGCTTGCATCACCAAGGTATGGTGAGCGGTGGGCCCGCCATTGGTTGGATGTTGCACGCTTCAGCGAAAGCGATGGCTTCGAAGAAGATATGCAAAGGCCACTGGCATACACCTTCCGTGATTATGTGATCGGGGCATTGAACCAGGATAAGCCTTACGATGAGTTTGTGCGCGAGCAAATCGCAGGTGATGTTCAGGTTGTTCAAACTGGCAATAGCATTGCAGCGACGGGATTTTTGGTGGCGGGCCCTTGGGATGCTGTTCAGCGGGTCACCCCAAGCAAGCTGGGAAGATTACAATCGCGTGAAGAACAACTCGAGGAAATAGTTTCAGGTGTTAGTCAGGCGTTTCTGGGTCTGACGGTTCAGTGTGCGCGTTGCCATGATCATAAATTTGATCCGATTTCGCAGGAAGATTATTACAGGGTGAAGGCGGTGTTTGAGGGTGTGGATCATTCTTTGAAAGTAAAAGCACATGGGTTGCGAAGATTGATGGGAGCAAAGGAAGAGTCTGCCTGGTTGGAAAAGACCGAGCCATTGCGCAAAGAAATAGCAGTGTTAGAAGCTAGAGATTTGGAACTGCAAAAGCAATTAAAGGAAAAGCAAAAAGAAGCTGAAGCATTGGCATTGTTGATGAAGGAAAAAGATCAGGTGAAGTCTGGGCTGGAAAAGTTACGCCAGCAGTTGGCACAGAAATTTCCTGTGCAGATGGGATTTGTAGGCGACCGTGAGCAACCCAAGCCCACGGTTTTATTCAACCGAGGTGATATCAAGGAGCCCAAAAACGAAGTCTCACCGGGTGGGCTTCAAGCCATCAATCTCTCACAAGTTGATTTCTCTAAGGATCTCAATCTACCCGAAGCGCAACGCAGAATCTTATTCGCTCAATGGCTTACCCACCCAGAAAACCCATTTACTTTCAGGGTGATGGTCAATCGCCTTTGGCAGGGGCATTTTGGTATTGGCATTGTGGATACCCCGAGCGATTTTGGTTTCAATGGTGGCAGACCCACCCACCCAGAGCTTCTTGATTTCCTCGCCTTCGAATTTAAGCAGCAACAGTACAGCATCAAAGCAATGCATCGGTTGATTGTTGCTAGTGCGACCTATGCGCAGGCTTGCATTCCCAACATCAATACTAGGGAGGAATATAAAAAGGCTGCAATGGTTGATGCGGACAATCGGTTGTTTTGGCGCTTTCCCTCGCTGAGGCTGGAGGGCGAGGTGGTGCGTGATGCCATGCTTGCAATGGGTGGGAATCTTAATTCCGAAATGAACGGCCCAAGCTTCAAACCTTATACAGTAACTCAGCTCAACACTTATTTTTATCATTTGTTCGATAAGGATGAGAACATTTATAATAGGCGGACTATCTACCGCATGCAGGTGATCACCGGCCGCAGCCCGCTTCTCGATGCACTCGATTGCCCTTCCCCATCGATCACCCAACCCCGAAGAAGCCCTACTTCTACTCCCCTTCAGGCTCTTGCACTGATGAACGATTCATTCGTGGTCAGGCAGTCGATGAAGCTTGCAGCAAGGCTCAAAGAACAACAACCAGATTTACAAAAGCAAATCGAACTTGCTTATGAATTCTCTTACTCCCGAAAGCCGAACGCAGAGGAGTTGCAGGCGGGTTTAAATGTTGTGAAAGAGCATGGGTTGGAAACTCTCTGTTGGGCCATTTATAACTCCAGTGAATTCCTTTACAATCATTAGGATGAAGATGCACCCTCATAACGCTGGACCACAAAACAACTGGCTCAATAGGCGAAGCTTCCTAGATAATGCGGGAACCGGCTTGGGCTCGATCGCGCTTGCATGGTTGTTGCAGAGGGAATCCCTTGTCGCAGCGCCGACTATGAATGGGTTGCACCTTCCTGCAAAAGCAAAGCGCATCATTCATATATTTTCGCCAGGCGGTGTTAGTCAGGTGGATACCTTCGATTACAAACCCGAGCTTGAAAAACTCGATGGCACAAAACTTACCTCTAAAGGAGAACTCGATACCTTCTTTGCTTCTCCAGGCTTGCTTCGTAAAAGCGTATTCCCCTTCAAGCAGCATGGAAAGTCAGGAGCATGGGTGAGCGAGTTGTTTCCTCATCTTTCCACTTGTGTTGATGATATGGCATTCATTCATACGATGGTTGCAAAGAGCCCTTCCCATTCGCCCGCCTGTTTTCAGATGAACACTGGCTTCACCCTTGCGGGTTTCCCTAGCATGGGTGGTTGGATTTCTTACGGCCTTGGGAATCTCAGCGATAACCTTCCATCGTTTGTAGTGCTTCCCGACCCGCGTGGTTTGGTTAACGGTGGTACCGCGAATTGGTCCAATGGTTTTCTCCCCGCCCAACATCAGGGCACCATGATGAACGGCAGTTCGAACAACCCTATTGCAAACCTTCACAGCCCTGAAAATGTTAGCACTTCTGCAAGGGTTGCAGGATTGAAACTCATTCAAAGTGCCAACAACTCTTATGCTGATGCAGATCCATTTGATTCTTCTCTTGCAGCAAGATTAAAATCCTACGAACTTGCGGGAAGGATGCAGACCAGCATTCCCGAAGCGATAAATTTTCAGAACGAACCAGAACACATCCGCAAACTTTATGGCATCGATGATCCGGTGATAGGCGCATCCGGTCGCAACTTTCTTCTTGCTCGAAGGCTTTCAGAACGAGGGGTGCGCTTTGTGCAGTTGTATAATGGCGGGGCACTTGGTTCACCCAGAATCAACTGGGATGGCCATGAAGATGTAAAGGATAACCATCAAAAACAAGGGTTGCTTCTAGATCAGCCATGTGCTGCGTTGCTCAAGGATTTAAAACAGAGGGGTATGTTGGAAGATACCTTGGTAGTCTGGTCAACCGAGTTTGGTCGCACGCCTTTTACGCAGGGCAACCGAGGCCCTCAATCTTTGGGCAGGGATCATCACCAGCATACCTTTACTTGCTGGCTTGCGGGAGCAGGGGTCAAGGCTGGTTCTAAATATGGCGCCTCGGATGAAATAGGCTACAAGGTTGCAAACGACCCTGTTTCCATTTATGACTTCCACGCCACGATTCTTCATCTGATGGGCATCAATCACGAAAAACTTTCTTATTATCATAATGGCATCGCGCGCAGACTTACCGATGTTCATGGCCATGTTGCAAAGGGATTACTCGCTTGAAATTCATCATCATCCGATTTTCTGTAATACTCCTGCTTGCAGCAATGCTTAGTAGTTTGGGTTATAGCCAAGGCAAATCCCCTAAGGATAATTTCTTTCACGAACAAGTCGCCCCGATCTTGGTGAAGAATTGCATCGAATGCCATAACTCTTCTGTCACTAAAGGAAATCTCAACCTTGAAACGCTTGCATTCGCTCTTAAAGGAGGGGATGAAGGCAAGGCGATAGTTTTGGGTAAACCCGAGGAATCGCAACTCTATTTAAAAATCATCGAGGGAGAGAATAAAAAGAAGCCCGAGATGCCCCGGAAAAAGCCCGCACTAGCAAAAGCCGATGTCGAGAAAATAAAGGCTTGGATCGAACAGGGTGCAGCATGGCCCAAGGAAATCGTACTGAAAGAAAAAGCCAAAGCTGATGGATCGTTCTGGTCATTCAAACCCATCATTAAGGTAACGCCACCTGTTATCAAGGATGCCCCTGATGCTTGGAAGATCAATCCCATTGATGCCTTTATTTTTTCGAAGCTGAAGGAAAAAGAATTAAAGCCCAGCGCACCTGCCCAGCCTCGCGATTTCATCCGTAGGGCGACTTACGACTTGATTGGCTTGCCTCCTACACTTGCAGAAACAGAAGCTTTTGTTGTGGCCTACAAAGCAAATTCACAACAAGCAATCAACGATCTGGTGGATCGATTGCTTGCCTCGCCTAGGTATGGTGAACATTGGGGAAGGCATTGGCTTGATGTGATTCGATTTGGTGAAAGCAGGGGTTATGAGCGCAATGAAATCATCACCAATCTCTGGCCCTTCCGTGATTATGTCATTAAGTCTATCAACGATGATAAGCCCTTTGATACTTTCATCAGGGAGCATCTTGCTGGCGATGTGATTGGTAAGGGTAAACCTGAGTTAGATATAGCTTCTGCTTTTCTAGTTGCGGGGCCTTACGATGATGTAGGAAATCAAGATGCGATGGCTGCAGCGCAAATTCGCTCAGATCAAATGGATGAAATGATCCGTGCCACCAGCGAGGCTTTTCTTGGCCTTACCATGGGGTGTGCCCGTTGCCATGATCACAAGTTTGATCCTCTTTCTGCCAAGGATTATTACTCGATGTTTTCCACCTTCGCAGGTGTGGTGCATGGCCCACGCGAAGTTGCAAGCAGCGAACAAAGAGCAGCAAGAGTTGAGCAAGTCAAAGGGTTTGAAGCGAAAAAAATAGTACTCGATGCGAAGCTAAAAAAGCATAACGAAGAGTTGATCACACGATCTAAAAAACTTGAGCCCGAACTAGCAAAAGATTGGAAACGACCAAAAGC
>CAXNFS010000019.1:0-20974 GCA_964201235.1 Gemmataceae bacterium
TGAATGCAAGCACAAAGGGTAATTACCGATTACCAACAGAAGCAGAGTGGGAATATTCATGTAGAGCAGGAACAAGTACAGTGTATTCGTTTGGAGATAGCATAACAAACAGTGATGCAAATATTCTTGGTAGCGGCATAAAAGCAGTAGGGAGTTACAAGCCGAATTCTTTTGGGCTTTATGACATGCATGGAAATGTATTTGAGTGGTGTGAGGATTGGTATGGAATCTACCCAGCGGGAGCCATAACTGACCTGAAGGGACCTGCAATAGAGAAATGCCATATTTTGCGAGGTGGGGCTTACGTCAGCACTGTATTGGGAGCTCGGTCTGCCTATCGGAATTCAGATTTAGGGCCGACCGATCGGTTTGCCTCCACCGGTTTTCGCTTGGCGATGACTCCGTAATTACTGCTTAGCGCCCTACTATTTCTGTATTTTAAAAGCCTCTGCTTTCTGTGGAGGCTTTTTTAATTTGAGGTATGTAATTCTTTAATCTTTCGGATGTGTTTTTGGTCGATAGTTTTAGACTTATGCGGGCAGGTCGGTTTAACAGATTAGGTAAGTGTGGATTTAAATAAACGCGGAAAAACATTATATTAAATTAAATGTATTAATGATTTAACTTTATCCCCAGAGGTGAGAGATGAAAAGAATACTAGGAATAGCAATGGTGTTATATTTGGTGGGTGCGTTAACAGTGGCGGCACAGGAAGTGAAGCCCGGGAAGGCTGAGGTTATTGATCTTGGGAAAGATGTAAAGTTGGAGATGGTATTAATCCTAGCGGGGGAGTTCAAGATGGGTTTGCCTACAACAGAGGTTGGCTATGAAGATAAAACTCAGCACAAGGTCACTTTAACAAAGCCCTTTTACATGGGTAAGTATGAAGTAACGCAGGGGCAGTGGGAATCGGTGATGGGGAATAACCCAAGTTATAGGAAGAATGCCAAGTACCCAGTAACGAATGTATCGTGGAATGATTGTCAGGAGTTTATAAAGAGGTTGAATGCGAAGACGAATGGTGATTATAGGCTGCCAACAGAGGCAGAGTGGGAATATGCCTGCAGGGCGGGAACCACGACTGCATATTCATTTGGGGATAATATTACTGCCAAAGATGCGAACTATAATATCGGTGTAAAGATTGTGAAACCAGTAGCAGTAGGGGGTTATAAACCCAATGCATTTGGGCTATATGATATGCATGGAAATGTGTGGGAGTGGTGCGAGGATTGGTACGCAGCGTATCCTAAGGAATCGGTGATAGATCCGAAGGGGCCTGCAAAGGATAAGTACCGTGTGTTGCGGGGCGGGTCTTTCTTCAGCGATGCTTCGGATGTTCGTTCTTCCGCCCGGTTCTACAACGAGCTGACCTCTCGGGACGGCAGCTTTGGGTTCCGTTTGGCGAGGACAAAGTAAATACAGTTTAGAACCCCGCGGTTATTAGCGGCACAGCTGAGTTGGGCCAGTCTGCAAATTTGAAGCGTTGAGAAAAGTGATTAATCATCGTGGGAGTCCGTTATTAAAATATCTTCTTAAACATAGATATAGTGTTGCAAGGGAAGGGAAGAAAGCAAAAGAAAAAGGCCCGCTGATATAACAGCGGGCCTTTCTTAGTGGAGCTGAGGGGATTTGAACCCCTGACCTTCTGCATGCCATGCAGACGCGCTCCCAGCTGCGCCACAGCCCCAAATGTCATTCTTCAATGACATTAGTGAGATTACTTGAAAAGAGCCCGATCGTCAATTCACCCTGGGGTTTTTTCCTTGATTTGATGTGTGGGTTGTAACGGCTTGAAGTTTTGATGAAGTTGAGGGGGAGGTAAGAATTCCACAACTTTTCCGATATATGTTATGGAAAAAGGTAGCTTATGGGTCTAAAATACAAGAGGTATAGCGTTCCCAGTCGATTCAATTTCTGAATTTGGGGCTCACTCTATGGCAATTGCAACTTTAGGTGGTGGTTGTTTTTGGTGCTTGGAAGCTGTTTTCGAGCGAATTAAAGGCGTTTCCTCCGTGGTTTCGGGGTATAGCGCAGGCCAACACCCTCAACCAACCTATACTTTAATTTGTTCTGGGCAAACCGGCCATGCAGAGGTGATTCAAATCACTTTCGACTCTAATACCATTTCGTATGAAAATCTTCTCGATGTATTTTTCGCAATTCATGATCCCACTTCGCTAAACCGCCAAGGTGCGGATTCTGGCACCCAGTATCGCTCCATTATTTTGTTTCATGATGAGCAACAAAAAAAAGAAGCTGAAGCCAAAATCGCAGAGAATAATGCCTCGGGCACCTGGTTTAAACCCATCGTCACGCAGGTAGAGCCTTTGACTTTGTTTCATCCTGCGGAAGAGTATCACCAGCATTATTTCACGAATAATCCGGAGCAGGGATATTGTCAGGCGGTGGTCGCACCCAAGGTTGCAAAGTTACGCAAACATTTCCCTGAAATCGCATCCTAAACCCTTTCTAAGCATAGAATTAAAGTCATTCGAACGATTCTGGTGATAATCTTTGCCAACATTAGCTTTGGTGAAGTGTTCTGTCTTTAGTCTGCCTAAAGGCGAAACGAGGAATAGGTGGCGCATAAGGTTGTTAAACCTGAAACGAAGCTGGCGATATTCCAGCCTGGGGCTTTAGAACCAAACTTGGAAAGGTTGGTTCAGGGCGACCGAGAAGCGTTTGCGCAATTGGTGATGTTTTACAACGAAGCTTTGTATCGCTGGGTTGCACGGTTGACCGGAAACTCGCACGCAGCAGAAGATTTGGTGCAGGATACTTTTGTAAGGGCGTACCAGGCGATTACCAGGCTTCGGCCCGATACGAATTTGAAGGCGTGGCTTTTTCGGATTGCGCATAACGCCTACGCAAACTGGGTGCGTAATCGTAAAGGTAGAAACTCACTTTTACCAAATGATGTTTTGGATACCCAAGCAGGGCCGGAAGAGTTGGCGCAAGAAAATGAGACGAGCCTAAGGTTGCAGAGGGCGATAGATAAACTGCCCGAGGAATGGAAAGCAGCGTTATTATTAAGGATCCAGGAAGATATGGCATTTCGGGAGATGGCGATTGCGCTGGGAACGACAGAAGAAACCGCACGCTGGCGGGTGTATAAAGCCAGGCAAAAGCTGATGGAAACTCTTGAAATAAAACGGGAAGATGCAAGATGAACTGTAATCAGATTCGAGAACAAATACTGCGTGCAGAAAACATTAGCAAGCTTCAAAAAGAAGTGGCGCAGCATGTGCAGGCATGCCCTGCGTGTCGGATATACCAAAGCACGGTTCAAAAAATGGAAATGCAGATAGGGCAATTGCAAGTCGCGGAGCCTTTGCATTCTTCGCATATGCGATTAAAGAATATTGAAGGTAGGCTGGATGGAAGAAAGGTATTTGCTTCGCCTTTATTTAAGTTTCGAAGGTTTGAAAAAGAAAGAGGTAGGCAGAAGCTATCGGTTGCGGTGGCGCTCGTAGCATTTCTTTTTGCAGTAGTTGGCGGGCTGATGCTGATTCCAAAGCCAATCGATCGAGAAAGTATTGCAGGGCTTCGGGTGTATAAAGAAAGTAGCATCAACCGAGCGAACTCGCAGGGAAAAAAGTGGCAGGCGATGGTAAGGCTTGCAAAAGAAGCCCGCACCGATGCGATAGTATTTGCAGCGCGCAATGATACCGTTCATGTGAAGTTAATGGCAGATTACCTTGAGGAATTGCTGCAAAAAGATGTAGACAAGTTAATTTCAGTAAGAGAACTTCGAGATCAGATGTTGGATTTTGCAATAGAACTTGCGCGAAATGAAAGTGAATTTCAAAGACTGGCTAATCTTTACGCTTCCACTCCTGAAGTTGCAGATTCTTTGGTGCGGATAGCATTGGCATCGAAGGAAGCGGAGTTACGAATAAGGCGGGCATTGCAGGCGTAATTTTAGCGTTGCTGAAGTTTCTGAATTTCTGCGGGCGAGAGCAGCCTGAATTCCCCGGGTAAAATACCATCCAAAGTAAGTGTGCCAATTTTCGTGCGCACTAATTTTCTTACCTTGCTTCCAACAGCATGAATCATTTTTCGAATCTGCCTATTCAATCCCTCGTTAAGAATAAATTCAAGAATAGAAGACTCTGTATTATCTTGCAATACTTTAACTTTGCAAGGCTGGGTGGCTTTTTGGTTGAGTTTGATGCCATTGCGGAGTTGGTGTAATGATTCTGGGGTAAGTTGCCCGCGGATGGTGACGAGGTAGGTTTTATCGATTTTGTGTGAGGGATCGGTAAGCAGGTTGGTGATTAGGGAGTCGTTGGAGAAAAGAAGCAAGCCTTCACTTTCGAAATCAAGTCTGCCTGCAGGGAAAAGGTAACCCAGATCTGGAGGCAATAGATCAAAAACGGTGGGGCGTGAAAGTTCATCATCACGGGTGGTGACATAGCCCGGGGGTTTGTGCAATAGAAGGGCGATGGTGTTTTGTTTAGGTTTTTGAGTATCTTTAAGTTCGATGTCATGGAGTTTTAAATCAACCCATTGGAGTGGGTTGGTGCAGGTTTTGCCATCCACTTTAACTAGGCCATTACGAATCCAATCGAGAGCTTGGGTACGACTGCCATAGCCTAGCTTGGAGAGGGCCCTGTTTAAGGTGACGCGTTGGTTCATGCCTCCTTTTTAAGGGAAGAGAGCGGTTACGGGAAGAGAGTTATTTTCTTTTACCTGCGTAGGGGTCTTCTTTTTGTCGAGCTTTTTGCAGGTCATTGAATTCTTGCTGGAGTTTATCTTGATCAATGGGTTTGTTATCTGAGCCGCACCCAGAGAGGAAGATAAGCCCTAACATTTCCAGCGAAAGCAGGAAGCGTAGCATGGTTATATCTCCGAGAAAATTAGGGTAATTGAACAATTTCGCCACCGTTGCGGGTACCCATCGCAGTCCATGATGTTGGGTCGATGGCTTGATTGACAAAGCGAACAGAGCCATCACACATGACAGTGGAGGCGCCTCCAGCGTGGAAACTGCTGGCTGGGCTGACGAGTTGCCACCAATCGTTGTTAGGCCTCCAGCAGGGGCTATTGGGTGGTAGGAGATGGTTATAACCATTGCGCCAGATGGAGCCTTCGCGCCAAGGGTAGCCACGATAGCGCCAGTCGGTCCAGCCTGCGGGGCCGCCCGCGGTTTTCCAGTTTTTACTGGTGAAGTAAGATTGGGCGGATGCAATTGAGGTTTGGGTAGTATTGCCACCTTCGAAGCAATCGGTACGGGGTTCCCAAGGAGTGCTGTTGGAGAAGGCGCCATTGCAGACTTCAGCGAAGGCAGAGGTGTTGCTCATACCATCGACAAGATCTTTGGTGCCAACGATGGGTGCAGCGGGTTTGCCTCCAGCTGCAAAGTTTGGGCCAAAGGCACCATCCCATCCCGAAACGCCCACCCAGGAACCCATGTTGGTGTGGTAGTTAGTCCAGCCGTAGTAGGTAGAAACAGCGGGGTTGGGATCGGAGGGGCACAGGAGCAATTTAAGTTTAAAAATGGAGACGGGGTCATTGGCACTTGCGGAGGCGCCTGAAGATTGGTTGACATCATAGCCCCGCAAGATGGCTTCTTGTTCGATGTAGGGCATGAGTAAAACAAGAGGGCTAGGGCCATAATTTGTCGAACTTGGGCAACCCGAGGGGAAGGTGCCAAAAGCGTTTAGATAGTTATGAAGGGCGAGGCCGATTTGTTTGAGGTTATTGGAACAGGTTGAACGGGCTGCAGTTTCGCGTACTTTTTGAACTGCGGGCAGTAAAAGTCCGATAAGAATTGCAATAATAGCGATGACAACTAATAATTCGATAAGTGTAAATCCACGCTTGTGCATAATATCCCCCTCGTCATAATAAAGTGATTGATAAACTGAGGGAGAGACTTACTTTTTGATAGGCCTTCATAAGTCTTATTAATAATTTATCATGATTGTGTTGAGGCTTGCAAGAGAAAAGTATTTAAAGTGAAAAGAACCTGAGAATTAGTTGCCTAAAAGGCTCAGCATCAAGAGAATAACATAAGATCAATAAACCTAAGGGAATAACTGTCATGAAAAACAGCTTTGAAACTGAAACCAGCCTGAATGCGGGCGGGAAAACCCATCACTATTATTCTCTTAAACTGTTAGAGAAGAAGTTGCCCCAGATAGCTAAGCTCCCTTTTTCTCTTAAGATTCTTTTAGAAAATCTTTTGCGAACCGAAGATGGCTTGAGCGTAACCAAGGCAGATATAGAGGCACTTGCGAATTGGGACCCGAAGAGCATTCCTTCCAAGGAAATCAGTTTCACCCCTGCCCGAGTTTTATTGCAGGATTTCACGGGCGTTCCTGCGGTTGTTGATCTTGCAGCAATGCGCGATGCAATGAAGTTGATGGGGGGCGATCCTACTAAGATCAATCCTCTTTGCCCTGCGGAATTGGTGATCGATCATTCCGTGCAGGTTGATGATTTTGGTAATGGCCTAGCGTTTAAGAACAACTCGGATCTTGAATTTGAGAGAAATAGAGAGCGTTACGCTTTTCTGCGTTGGGGCCAGAACGGCTTTGATAACTTCAAAGTGGTGCCCCCTGAAACGGGTATTGTTCATCAAGTGAATTTGGAATGTCTTGCACGGGTTGTGATGAGTGCAACAGTGCATGGCAAAAACTACGCCTACCCTGATACTTTGGTGGGCACGGATTCGCATACCACCATGATCAACGGCCTTGGTGTATTGGGTTGGGGTGTAGGCGGGATTGAAGCAGAAGCTGCGATGCTAGGGCAGCCTGTTTCTATGTTGATTCCTGAAGTGGTTGGTTTCAAGCTGACCGGAAAATTGCCAGAAGGCGCTACCGCTACCGATCTCGTTCTTACCGTAACAGAAATGCTTAGGAAGAAGGGCGTAGTAGGTAAGTTTGTTGAATTCTATGGGCCGGGGCTTGCTGATTTACCTTTGGCTGATCGTGCAACCATTGCGAACATGGCGCCCGAGTATGGTGCAACTTGTGGCATTTTCCCTGTAGATGCAGAAACGATTCGCTTCATGAGGTTTTCAGGCAGGCCCAAAGAGCTTGTCGAATTAACTGAAGCATACATGAAGCAGCAAGGCATGTTCCACGATGCATCAACGCCCGAGGCAAATTATTCTAGCACCATGGAACTTGATATGAAAGTGATCGAGCCCTGCTTGGCTGGGCCGACTCGCCCTCAAGATCGGGTTCGTTTAAGTGATATGAAAACTTCCTTCAATAGCGCGCTGCCTGGTTTGATCGCCAAGGCTAAGCCTAAGCCGGGTGTCAGCCCTGCAACTGCGGATGCGCAGGCTCTTGTTACCATGAATAACAAGCAAGAGGTTCTCAAGCATGGTTCGGTGGTGATTGCAGCAATCACTAGTTGCACCAACACTTCGAATCCTTCGGTGATGCTTGCAGCAGGCTTGGTTGCGAAGAAAGCGGTAGCCAAAGGTTTGCAAACAAAGCCTTGGGTTAAGACAAGTTTGGCACCCGGTTCCAAGGTGGTCACAGATTATCTGGTGGAAGCGGATGTGATGAATGACCTTGATAAACTGCGCTTTAATCTTGTGGGTTATGGTTGCACGACTTGCATAGGAAACAGCGGGCCATTGCCTGCGCCTGTTTCTAAGGGGATTGAAGAAGGCCAGCTTATCGTTGCTGCGGTGTTGAGTGGGAATCGAAATTTCGAGGGCAGGGTACATCCTGAAGTGCGTGCCAACTATCTGGCTTCACCGCCTCTTGTTGTGGCTTATGCAATCGCAGGACGAACCGATATTGATTTCGCAACAGAGCCCGTAGGCAATGGCAGCGATGGCAAGGCTGTGTTTCTCAAAGATATCTGGCCCACCACAAAAGAAATTCATGAGGCTGTAGCGAAGTGCGTCAAGCCTGAGATGTTCACCAAGGAATATAGCGAAGTGTTCAAGGGTGATCCAGCTTGGCAGGAGCTTCCTGTTCCTACTGGTAATCAATATGCCTGGGATGCAAACTCCACTTATGTGAAGCACCCACCTTACTTCGAAAACATGCCCCGTAATCCAAGTGCGATTGCAGATTTGAAAGCTGTGCGCGTTCTTGCGGTTTTGGGTGATAGCATCACCACCGATCATATTTCCCCTGCGGGAAATATCAAGAAAGACAGTCCTGCTGGTAAGTATTTGCAGGAGCGTGGCGTGGCGTCTTCAGACTTCAACAGTTATGGCGCACGCAGGGGTAATCACGAAGTGATGGTACGAGGCACCTTTGCCAACATTCGGTTGAAGAACATTCTTGCACCTGGTACGGAAGGGGGTTTCACAAGGCATCTTCCTTCCGGGGAAGGGATGTCGATATTTGATGCCTCAGTTAAATATCATGCAGAGAAAGTGCCCTTGGCAATTCTTGCGGGCAAGGAATATGGCTCGGGTAGTTCGCGTGATTGGGCCGCCAAGGGGCCAGCTTTGCTGGGTGTGCGAGTCGTGATAGCAGAAAGTTACGAGCGTATACATCGCAGTAATCTGGTGGGCATGGGAATACTTCCCCTGCAATTTGAAGCGGGCAATACTTCAGCTTCTCTTGGCCTTACTGGCGAAGAGGTTTTTGAAATCACCGGCCTTGCTTCTCTGTTAGAGGCATCTGATTATGCTCCTGGTAAAACCATTGCGGTGAGGGCCAATGGCAAAGAATTCAAAGCGGTTGTTCGCATCGATACGCCACAGGAAGTGCTTTATTACAAGCATGGCGGAATTCTTCGCTATGTACTAAGGCAGTTGTTGGAGACTGCGAAGTAAGAGAGATTGTAGAAAAAAAAGCCCTCTGAGGATAACCTCTCAGAGGGCTTTTTTGTGTTTCTAGTGTAGTTATTAGAAGGTGTAGTCTTTTAAAAACTTAGTGATATGAACATTGGGAAGGTTAAGTTCTGCGACTTCTTTGGCCACTTGATCTCGGTAGCGACCTTTAAGGTGTACTGCAAAAACTGGCACATCTTTCTTTAATTTTTGTAGTTCTAACTTAAAAGTTTTTGGTGTTAGATGTTTGGATACATCTGCAAGCCATTGAAGATTATTGGGGAAGGTAACTTCCAGAAAAACTGCTTTTAAGTTGGCCTGCTTGTTGAGGCGTTCCCAGATTTCCTCGGTTTCGGCTGTATCGCTGACATAACCAATCGCACTTTTTCCATCATCAAAAATGTATCCCACTGTGGGAACAACATGATTGATTTTGATAGAGGTTATTTTGATCCCTTCGAGGGTGATCGTTTGATTTGGTTCGAAGGTTTTGATATCGAGGAAACGCGAAACAGGGAACTTGGAAAGTTCGATGAAATCGGGCCAGATTCGATTGTTGAAAACATCTGTTTGTAAACAGTCTAATACAGGCGTTGAACCATAGATAATTACCGGGTCAGGCTTTCCCGTAAATACATTTTCAATAAAGATGGGGAGTGATGCCAGATGATCGATATGAGAATGGGTTAATAACACATGGCGAATTTTTTCCTGCTCTTTGGGAGAAGAATAAAAACCGATAGCCCCAGCATCGATTGCAATACTTTCATTCACCAGCATACTGGTTAAAAATTGATAATTGCAATCATCGGAACCATGAACATTTGATGTTATTAGCCTAGTTATCACTCAAACCCCCTAGGGTGATTTGTTTTATTTTATTCAAAACAGGACCATAAATAGTATACATAGTCCCGTTTTGCATTTCGTATAGGCTAAAGCTTTGACAAATGTAATGGAAGCTGATTCAAGCATTTTATTGCTTTTTTTCACCAGTCTTGCCACTACCATCGTTAAGCCCCATGACATAGCCTAGCCCGCCAAGCATTAACTTCTGGAATCTTTCGTCGGCCCAAACTTCATCGCGGTGTCCAAAAGCTGTATAAAAAACCCGGCCTTTGCCATATTCTTTAGTCCATGCAAGTGCATAATCCTTGTCCGCGCGTTTGCCTTCTTTTTTAACTGCAGTGGTATCCATGCTAAGCAGGATATTCAGGTTTTTCCGGTCGTAAGGCCCCTTGAACTGATAAATTTCATCAGTTATTTCAAATGAATCGCCCAGATGTTTGGTTGCAGGGTGGTTCTTATCTTCCACTTTTACTTTGATTTTTTCATGCCAAGGATGGCCATCAAAGTAAGCACCGATCATGTTGCCATATTCGGGCCATTTGTAAAAGGTATCTGTTGCACAATGGCTGCCCGCAAAGCCCTTGCCAGACTTTATGTACTGAAGCAGGTCGGCTTTTTGCACATCAGATAGTGGCAGTTCGCCTGTGGTGTAAAAGAATACTGCATCATATTTTTGCAAGTTTTCTGCAGTGATTGCAGTGCGGGAATCTTGGGTGACCACTGCTTCGAACATGCCAGACGATTTTCCCAATGCGATGAGTGATTTTTCGACCAGGCATAATTCTTCAGGTTTGGGTCGTTTTACCACGCCATGCACAAAGCCCTTTGATTCGGTGATTACCAAAAGCTTTTTGGCGGATTTGGATTCCTGGGAGAAGGATAGGTTGGTTGCGATGAATAAAGCTGCAACCGTCAGAGAGAATAACTTGTGCATGTTTGCCTTTCAAGAATTAAGGGTTAAGAGATGATTGTAATCGGGGTTAAAACAGGAATCAAGTAAATGGAGGCTTTTCTTTCTGTCGGAAAAAAGACTATGATATCGACAAAGAGAATCTCACGGAGAATTTATCATGGCATCACTTGCAGACCTACGAAAAGACTACACCCTTCATGGCCTTTTGGAACATGAATTAGCGCAATGCCCTTTTGATCAATTTGCAAAATGGTTTAGCGATGCGGTGAATGCGAAAGTTACGGAACCCAATGCCATGACTTTGGCGACTGCCACGGTGCACGGAGTGCCTTCCGCTAGGATTGTGTTGCTAAAAAGCTTTGATGAGAGGGGATTCACTTTTTATACGAGCTATGAAGGTCGCAAGGCGGGAGAGCTTGCAGAAAACCCTAGAGCAGCACTAATTTTTTACTGGCCCGATTTAGAAAGGCAGATTCGCATCGAGGGTGATGTGCAAAAAGTTAGTACAAAGGAATCCGAGGATTACTTTCTCTCGAGGCCCTTGGGAAGTCGCATTGGTGCTTGGGCTTCCAAACAATCTTCGGTGATGAAGGGGCGAGAAGAACTTGAAGCTCGCTGGCAAGAGATTGAAAAACGCTTTGCAGATGCAGTAGTGCCCCTGCCTGAAACTTGGGGCGGGTATAGGCTGTGGCCAAATTCAATAGAGTTTTGGCAGGGCAGGCCCAGCAGAATGCACGATCGCATCCTGTATGAAAGAAATGGAACCTTCTGGAGTATTAAGCGCTTGGGGCCTTGATTTCTTACTCTGCAACGGTCAGAAATTTATAAGTGGTAGTGCTGCTGAATTTCTCGCCCGGCTTCAAGATCGTTGAAGGAAATTCTTTCTTGTTGACGCTATCGGGGAAATGCTGCGATTCGAGGCAAAACCCGTTGTATTGATTGTAGGTAGCGCCCTTCTTGCCCTTGATGGTGCCATCAAGGAAATTGCCCGTGTAAAACTGTAGGCCTGGTTCGGTGGTATAAACTTCCATCACCCTGCCTGAGTTTGGCTCTCTGACGATTGCAGCAGGTGCCTTCAAATCTTTGCTGGAAGCTTCAAGCACATAGTTGTGATCATAGCCTACTGGCGTTGCTTTGATTTCCTTGATGCGGGCCCCTATTTTCGCATATTTGGTGAAATCGATTGGGGTGCCAGCAACAGGGGCTAGCTTTCCTGTGGGGATTAAGGTTTCATCCGTTGCAGTTTGTTGCGTTGCATTAATCATGATCTGGTGATCAAGAATGGTGCCATTGCCTGAACCTGCAAGGTTGAAATAAGCATGGTTGGTCAGATTGATGGGTGTAGATTTATCAGTGATGGCATCGTATTCGATGCGAAGGGCGTTATCATTGGTGAGGGTGAAAGTAACCCCAAGGCGCACATTGCCTGGGTAGCCTTCTTCGCCATCTGCACTGGTGCGGGTGAAGCGAACGCCTCGGTCGTTAGTGGTAATAATGCTTTCGGCGATCCAGTTTTTACGATCAAAACCTTTTTTACCACCGTGAAGGCTGTGTGGGCCATTGTTAGCAGCGAGGGAATATTCTTTGCCATCGAGAGAGAATTTGGCATTACCAATGCGGTTGCAAACTCTGCCTATGGTGCCACCGAAATAAGGGTGTTCGGTAAGGAAACCTTCGAGGGTATCGAAGCCAACGATGACATCTGCCATCTTTCCTTTGTTATCAGGAACTTCGATGGATTGAATGGTTGCGCCGAAGGTGATGAGCCTAACTTTCATGCCCTTGCTGTTTTGCAGGGTGAAAATATCAACAGCCTCGCCTTCCTTGGTTTTTCCGAAGGGAGTGCGGATAACATCATCGGCAGCAGAACTGAAAGTTGAAGTCATTAAAACACCTGCCAAGCAAATAAAACGAAGAATCATGGTAGCAACCTCTTGAAGCTATAAGTTTAAGAGAACATGAAGCTATAATGATGGTTGGGATCCCCGATGGCAAGCAAGATTCTGTTTTTAGATGCGGGAACAATCTTAAAACTATAGGATTAGTGTATGAACGAATCTAGCAAAACAGATAAAACGCTTGGCAGGCCACTCGAAGGATTAGTGGTAGCAGACCTTACAAGAATACTTGCCGGTCCATTTGCAACGCTTAATCTTGCTCATTTGGGTGCCAAGGTAATTAAGGTCGAGACGCCCCATGGTGGCGATGACTCCCGATCGTTTCCTCCTTTCAAAGATGATAGCTCCTTGTTTTATAGCTCCATGAATTATGATAAATACAGCATCGTGCTCGATTTAAAAAAGAGTGATGACAAGAAGATATTCGAGAAGCTTTTGGCGAAGTCGGACTTCCTAGTAGAGAATTATCGCCCC
Organism: Gemmataceae bacterium; assembly: GCA_964201235.1. Taxonomy (GTDB): domain Bacteria; phylum Planctomycetota; class Planctomycetia; order Gemmatales; family Gemmataceae; genus UBA969. The sequence continues at coordinate 12,893 of CAXNFS010000019.1, forward strand.
GGAACTATGGAGAGGCTCGGGTATGCGTGGAGTGATTTGCAGCAAAAGTATCCTCAGTTGATCTATGGTTCTCTTTCGGGTTTTGGGCAGACAGGGCCCATGGCTTCCATGCCCGCTTACGATTTAGTGGTTCAGGCACTTGGTGGTGTGATGAGCCTGACCGGGCATCCGGGCCAACCTCCGGTGCGCGTTGGAGTTTCCATTGGCGATCTTGCCGCGGGTCTTTATTTTGTCATCGCTCTTCAAGCTGCGCTTGTTCGCAGGATGCAGGGTCATGGCGGATCGCGTATTGATATCGCAATGTTAGATTGTCAGGTTGCAATGCTTGAAGGTTCTCTTACCAATTATCTGAGCACGGGTGTCATCACGGAATCATTGGGTTCTAGGCATTACAGCATCGCTCCTTTTCAAGCTTATCGCACGAAGGATTCGTACATGATACTTGCAGGGGGCAATGACAGGTTATTTACTCAGGCATGCGAAGTGATGCAAAGAATGGATCTTGTGCAGGATGAAAGATTTAAAAGTAATCAGCTTCGATGTCAGCATGTAGATGTGCTCGAGGTAGAGATAGAAAAAACTCTTGCAGCAAAGACTACAGAAGAATGGGTGAAGCTTTTCGATGAAAAAGGAGTTCCTTCTGCGCCCATTCAGAATGTAAGCAAGGTTGCGACTCATCCCCAAGTAAATGCAAGAAACATGATTGTGGATATTAAAGACCCTGTTTTTGGTGATATTAGAACCGGCGGTAACCCCATCAAGATGACCGGTATCCCAGATGTGGTTGAACACCGGGGCGCACCCACCCTCGATCAAGATCGTAGCTCCATTCTGGAATGGCTTGATCAGCCTTAAAATAGCATGCTTAATTATGAATGAGCTTATTTCGTTGGCCTAACCGCAATGGCTATCGTGTAGAATGATAATATATGCCTAGATTATGTGGGGGTGTGTTTTTGTGACAAATACTTCTGTAACGATGAATGATGAAATAGTTTCTGGTGTGTTACATGCTTATGTTGCATTTGACTGGGGCGAAGAAGTCGATTTAGTACAGGCTGCAAAATTGCTTGAGGCAGAACTTGGTTCTGCAAGTTCCCCCGGGTTGCCCCGAAGAAGGCGTACCCCGATGTCGATTGAGTACCGCCCAGCTCCTTTGGTATTTCAGTTGCCACATACCATTTGTAAATTTGCAGTGCTGGGCGAATTGGAAGCTCAGGTTGAAATGATTCTCTTTGATTTTGCAACCTTAAGTCTTTCGCTTCGTATACCGTTTTCGCTTCAAGGTTCGAAGTTAAGTGAGTTGGCGCTAGAGTTATCCCGTCCTGGTGAATTTCCCAGCTTTGGCAAAACACTCCTTGAACCTCTTTTCAAAAAGCTTTCACCTGCAATCAAACTTCCTAAATGGAGCGAACTCACTGAAGAATATTTTGTCTTTCAGTTTAATCCTGGTGATCCCTTCCCAGATATATCTGATCTGCTTCAGAATCATTCACCTTGGTTAGCAAGCCTTCTTAGGCTAGAATCTTCCCCCCTTGCTGCAGAAGAAATCGAAGAATCAATCAAGCAAAAGTTGCAATATTCCCCCACGGATCTTCTTGTGGTTGATTGGGCTGCTGCAGTACTTATCGATTCTTATTGCGAAGAAACATTGCAGACCATCCAGTTTGCAAACCTTCAATTATTGCGTTATCGCTATCTTGATGATTTACTCGATACGGAGCTTGCAAATTCTGCGAAATGGGCACGGTGGCCCACGCCGTTTTCACGCTTGTTAGGGGAGGGGCCCAACCAGCGGGTGCGTGAGCTGGGCGCTCTTAATATCGAAGCAACCAATTTGTTTGAACGCACGGGCAATGTTTTGAAACTTCTTGGTGACATGTACCTTTCCCGTACCTATAGATTGCTTGCAACCAGATTTCATCTTCCTGCTTGGGAGGGCAGTATCCGCAGAAATCTAGAGGTTATTGAAGATGTTTACCGTGTGGTTGCAGATCAGGCTGCAGCTTTGCGTGCTCAAATTCTTGAAATCATTATAATAGTTCTTATCGCAGTGGAACTTTTTTTAGCGCTCTGGAGATGATTCATGCGGTTACTGCAGTTGATGCTGTTAAGTTTTGTTTTCGTAGGAGGTGCATTTGCACAGCAACAACCTGTCGCACCCAAGATCACCGCTCAAGCCCCTTCTTATAAAAAAGCCTTGGAACAATTTCTACCCAAGTGGGATACCAATAAAAATGATCGCCTTGATCGTAGCGAAACTGCTGCTCTTCTTCGTGATGGTTCTATTCGTTCCATCGAGGCCGCTGCTCTTGCAACCTCTCACTTCTGGTTTTTAAAGTCACCCGATAAAAAATCTGCAACCCTTGATGAGCTTACCAGCGACATTAAAGAAACCATGGTGTTTGCTAATGGTTCTCTCACCAATGTTTTTAAGATGGAGAAAGAATATGAGTTCTATCTTGTGCATCTTTTTACTTCTTCACGGGATATGTTTGGCTCTAAGAAATTAGGCATTGAGGGGATTTCGCAGGGGCACATGGGGAACTGTTTCTTTGTATCGATGGCTGGGAACCTTGCGTTTCAAAACCCTGATGCCATTAAAAGCATGATCAAAACTAATGAAGATGGTTCCAATAAGGTTGAATTTCCAGATGGGCGTTCGGTACGCATCAATAAACTTCCTGAGGCTGTTATTGCGCTTGGTTCACGCACAGCAAATCAAGGCACATGGATTAATGTACTTGAAGAGGCATATGGTGAAGTTTACAAAACAAATGTGCCTGAGGATATTGCTGCAATTGGGTTGGATCGTATTTCACGCGGTGGGAATATAGGTGAAACCATATCTCTTCTTACGGGCCATCAAACTGATATCACCGCTTGGAAGTCAGGCCTTCCGGAAGATCTTTTCAATATTCGTTATCTGTTGGGTAAAGGCGTTAAAAACAAAAGCTTAATGGGTGCGGGTGTTCCCCTCGACCTTAAAAAACCGCCACCAGCCATAGTTGTTGGCCATGCTTATGCTGTACTTAATTATGATGAAGCAAAAGATTTGATCACACTTTGGAATCCCCATGGAAATGATTTCAAGCCCACGGGCCCTGAGGGTTTTATCAATGGTTATGAAACTAAAGGGGGGGTCTTTACCTTAAGTAGCAGAGATTTTTCTTTTCTCTTCAATTATTTATTTGTTGAAACCAACAAGCCCATCAACAATAAAAGATAAAGAAGTGGTTAAGCGTTTTATTCTTCGAGCATCTTTGCGAATAAATCTCTTTGCTCGATCAATTCTTGACTTACATTACCCCAGGTAACAAGTGCTGCTCCTGTAGGGGTTTTGCGAATGGTAATCATGCCTGCGGGCAATGCGATGCGCAACTCTTTCCAGTCTGCTGCTGGTTCTTCGTCAGGAAAAGTCAATTGCCCATCAGCCATGCGTATGGTGCCTTTGGGTTCGAACTTTGCCATGGATCCGGAGATTTTACTCCAATTCATGCCTGCAACTTTTACTTCGATTTCCATGCCCATGATAGGATCCCGCTTGGTGATGATTAAAGAAGATAGTATAGGGAAGGCTGTAAAGGGTGGATTTCCTGACAGCGTCAGCGTGATGTAATTTTATAAAGCGGGCTTTAATTCACTGGTGTGATCGCTTTGCCTGCAATGGTTTTTACCCCAGCTTTGTTGACCGTGATCATTACATAGCGAAACCCTGGTCTTAAGTCTCTGGTAGCTAAACCCAAAGGCTGCAAGTCTCCTTTTTCATCGAGGGTTGCTTTCAGATTAAGCCTGCTTCCTCGGGTGGTTTCAACCAAAAGTATCTCTTTAGAAAAATCAATCTCCGCAACTTTTTCCTTGATATCCCACGCCTTCCATAGCTTTTCAAGATCCTTGGCGTTGGTGATAAACTTAGGAGAGTCTTTGGCCAAACCTTCGTTTGGATTATCGCCACGCCATTCTTTTAAAGTTTCCAATGGCTTTCTATCTTGTGCATTCGCAGTTGAAACAAGCGCAATCATAACAAATCCAATAACGCACAAAAATGTTTTCATTGTTCTATCTTTTCGTTAAGTACATGGAAATAATCAACCCATGACTTCAAGCTTATCATTTGTTGGAAAAGAATGCACGAAGGATCAATACGGAGAACCGATGATCATGAATATGTTTTCCATTATTACCCCAGTGATTATTTTATTTGCATCAATGCAAGTTCATGGTGAAGAGGTGAGGATCAGCACATCGTTTCCTGGTGGAAATGTTGTTGTAGAAAAAATTGATGGCAGAACTATTCATCTGGGTACCGATCTGCGGGGCGGGCAACCTTGGTTCTATTGGTGTTTTGATGCCACGGTTGCGAACCCGGGGAAGGTTCTATTTGATCTGGGGAAGCCACAGAAAATCGGGGTGCGTGGCCCAGCAGTAAGTATCGATGAGGGAAAGTCTTGGAATTATCTCGGAACTGAAAATGTCGAAATGACACCCCAGGCAGAGCGCTTCACCTATGAATTCACCAAAGTAAACCAGCGTGCACGCTTTAGTGTTGCTATCCCTTATCTGCAGCATGACCTTGATGCTTTTATCACCAAGAATGCAGCCAACCCTTTTCTGGTAAAGAGTGAATTAACCAAGACCCGCAAGGGAACTTCTGTTGATCTGTTGACAATAGGAAAACCCGGCCCGGGTGTTTCCCCTATTTTAGTCACTGCCAGGCATCATGCCTGTGAATCAACTGCAAGTTATGTGCTTGAGGGTTTCTTGCAAGAGGCACTTTCTGAATCACTCGCAGGTAAAGAGTTCCGTAAACGTCTTGTTTTATTTGCTGTGCCTATTGTGGACAAAGATGGTGTTGAAGCAGGCGATCAGGGCAAAAATCGTATGCCCCATGATCACAACCGCGACTATGGCGATAATCCGATTTATCCTGAAATCCAAGCTATCTCTGATATAGCTAACAAGAATAAGATTCATTTTGCAATTGATTTCCACTGCCCTGCGCTAAGAGGGGATATACATGAAGCCATGCATTTTCTCGGCCTTGGTGTTCCTCATGTTAAAGATAATCTCAACGAGTGGATTTCTTGGATAAAAGAAGAGCGCCCTCAAGAAGTTATGGCGCCTTTAAACTTTCTTGTTGACCCGACCAAGCCCGGTGCTGTTAATCGTAAAATCAATTCGCACTACATGGCGACTCTGGGGTCTTGCAAGATGGCAGCAACGCTTGAGGTGCCATACACGCAGGTGCGACCAGCACTTGATTCGGCTATGTCGAGAGCGTACGGAGCAGGGTTGCTTAAAGCTTGGGTGCGTACTAATTTTATCACTATCGATGCAGGCATGAACCGGGGTGATTTAAGCAATACACATTTCAGCAACTTCCGAAATGAATTTATTAAATCCTATCGTAGCAAGCCCAAGGAAATGGAACAGCTTGCGAATCGTTATCGCACTGAACAATCTCCTACTCTCTATCGTTTAGAAGCAGCAAACCTTCTTGCCACTCTTGCGATATCCCAGCGAAAATATCCTGAAGCCAAGGTGCTTACGCAATCTGTTCTTCTTGATGCGAATGCAAGCACTTATCAGTATGAAAATGCAATGCTATTAAACATGGAGGCAACGGTTAAAGATCCTAAATCAGGAACTGAAGAGGTGGATGCATTGTTCGTGAAGGCGGTTGCATTGCCTTATTCGGCATCAAGTTATCGGACTAAAGTTCATGATATGGCATCAGAGTTTGCACGCAGGCAGATGGATTATCGCACAGCAATCAAACGAACAAGCGATCAGATTTTAGTAGCTGCGTTTTATGAGAAGGGCAGGCTTTGGAATCGCATTGCAACAGATTTTGAGTTTCTTAAATTGCCAGATGAAGCGCTGGGTGCAAGGAAAGAAGCGATCAAGCTTTTGCGCCCTGTATTAGATCCCGCTGAAGTCAGTGTTTTTGGAGCGATGATGACCTTGGATTACTTCGATGCACTTTATGGCATATCAGAAACTCCGATTTCTGAACTTGAAGTAGCAGCACAAAAAGTTCTCAACCATAAGGTAAGCTCTATTGCAATGAAGGAGCATGTGACCAAGTTGCTTAAAGAACGCAAATAGATTGTAAACTATTATCAACGGACTTACCCTTACCGGTTGCGTAAATATCCATCAGAGCCGGAAGCGTCAGCGACGGTTGCTTTCAGAGCCCCTTCGGCAAGCTCAGGGACCCTTTTATTTTATTGAGCGGCGGATGTTAATCCGCTGGTGCTGATAGTGTACCCGGGGAGCTATTTTTTTGCCTCTTCGCGGTAAGACTGCTTTGCTTCTTTTAAAAACACTCACCGCCAAGACGCAAAGGAAGACAAGTCAAGAAAAGAGATCGCCACTTTTCTTCTTCTTTTCCGTGTAATTCCGTGGCTATGTCTTATTCTTTTAGGTGCTCTTTCCTCGCAAAAGGTCACGCACCAGCGGATTAACATCCGCCGCTCATTGGAAGAGGATATATTTCCGTCGCTTACGCGTCCGACTCTGAAAGAAAATTGGGGCAAGAGTGAATCATACTTGTGTTTGAGGCGACTGAAGTAGTTTTGAAACAACATGCCCACTCACATCGGTAAGTCGGAAATCGCGACCCGCATAACGGTAAGTCAGTTTTTCGTGATCAAGCCCCATCAGGTGAAGGATGGTGGCATGAAGGTCATGGATATGCACTTTGTTTTCGACAGATTTGAAACCGAAGTCATCGGTTGCACCGTAGGCTTGCCCGCCTTTAACCCCGCCACCCGCCATGAACATCGAGAATCCCCATGGGTTGTGATCACGGCCATCAGCGTTTTCGGTGGTGGGAGTTCTACCAAACTCGCCTCCCCAGACGACAAGGGTTTCGTCGAGAAGGCCCCTGTTTTTCAGATCGGTTAATAATGCAGCAATGGGTTGATCGATATCCTTGCACAAGTTTCGGGTGGATGCGGTGTGGTTGCTGTGGGTATCCCAAGGTTGGCCATTGCCGTAGTAAAGTTGCGTGAAGCGAACGCCCCGTTCTGCAAGTCTGCGGGCGAGAAGGCAACCGTTGGCGAAGTGGCCTTTGCCATACATCTCACGGGTTTTGGTTGGTTCCAAGGAAATATCGAAGGCATCCGATGCTGCAAGCTGCATGCGGTAGGCTGTTTCCATAGAGCGAATACGGGCTTCGAGTGCGGGGTCTGCATTTCGCTCGTTGCTGTGTTCCTGGTTGAGTTGCCTCATGAGTTCGATTTGTTTGGTTTGGTTTGCGGGAGAGAGCTTTGCGTTTTCGAGGAAGGGAATCATCTTCCGAGGATCGAGGTTGGAGTGGTTGATGTAGGTGCCTTGATGTTCGCCTGGAAGAAATCCGTTGGACCAAAGCTCTGAAAATCGGACGGGTCTGCCTGGGCAGAAGACGACGAAGTTGGGCAGGTTTTGGTTTTCGCTTCCTAAACCATAGGAAAGCCATGCACCAAGAGTTGGGCGCGTGGGAACGATGGAGCCGTTGTTCATAAGAAACAACGCAGGGCCATGGTTTGGATTGTCGGTATGCATGGATCGAATAACGCAGAGATCATCAGCATGGCGAGAAAGATTGGGCAGAAGTTCGCTGATTGGTAGCCCTGATTGGCCATGTTGTGAGAATTTAAAAGGTACACCCATGAGCGCGCCTGTGGGCCGTTCGGTGCGGAGGTCTGCGCCTGGTGGTTTTTGCCCTGCGAATTTATTGAGTGCGGGCTTAGGGTCGAAAAGATCGCATTGGAAGGGGCCCCCATTCATGAACAGATGAATGATGTGCTTGGCCTTCGGTGCGAAATGGGGAAGCAGTGGTTGCGTAGGAGTTACAGTGGTGGCAGAGGCGTGAAGTTGTGCAAGGGCGAGAGAGCCAAAGCCTCCACCTAAGGCCTGTACCATTTGTCTACGAGAGAAAGGCGCGTTCATTAACATACTCCGAAAGCTGCCAAACAAAGGTTTAAAGCCTTAGTCGATGAAAACAAATTCGTTGCTACCCAAGAGGGCCTGGGTGTATTGGTTCCAAGCCACGCCACCTGATTTCACAAAGCTCAACCCGATCTCTAATTGATGGCT
>CAXNFS010000020.1:0-20388 GCA_964201235.1 Gemmataceae bacterium
TTTTTAGATTCTCTGATGCCTTTGCTCTTCGCATCCTGCAAAGTAACAAGTTTAAAAAATATATCTTGCCTTTGGGCAAGCGGAATTGTTCTGAACTGCATGACCATCCCCTTCCTTAAGGTAACCAAAACCACAATTGGAATTATAGCTAATTTCGCTAACTGTAAAGTTAAATCCGGTATAAAACATTAAACAGGTTTGATTCACCAAAGTATTCCCGAGGAAACCGATCATGTTCATGTTCAAACATTTGGTTTTTGTTTTTATTATTGTCCAGATGTTTTACACAACCTCTGCTTTTAGTGAGGAGTTTTCCAATGAGCTTACGACAAATCATATACCCGAACTAATGAAGTTTTATGAATATCTTCACGCAAACCCTGAATTATCCTTCCAGGAATTTAAGACTGCTGCTGTTCTCGCCTCAGAATTAAAAAAACTGGGCTTTGAAGTTAAGGAAAAAATCGGAAGAACTGGAATTGTTGGTGTTTTTCGAAATGGTAAAGGGCCAACTGTTTTGGTGCGAACCGATATGGATGGTTTGCCCGTGCTTGAAAATACCAAACTACCTTATGCAAGCAAAGCTGTGGCCCGAAATGATAAAGGATTAGATACGGGAGTAATGCATGCATGTGGACATGATTTGCACATGACAAACTGGGTGGGAACTGCCCGGATTTTAACTTCAATAAAAAACAATTGGTCCGGCACTTTGGTTTTTATTGCCCAACCTGCAGAAGAAATTGGTGCGGGTGCAAAAGCGATGCTGGATGATGGGTTATTCAGAGATTTTCCCAAGCCAGATTTCTGCATTGCTTTACATTGCGATTCTGCAAGACCTGCAGGAACTATTGCTGTTCGCGAAGGACTTTCATGCGCCAATGTTGATTCCATTGATATTGTTGTAAAAGGTAAGGGCGGACATGGTGCAGCTCCACACACTACCATTGATCCCATTGTTCTTGCTGCAAGAATCATCCTTGATTTGCAAACTTTGGTAAGCAGAGAGGTGAACCCACTTGATCCGGCTGTAGTTACTGTAGGTTCAATTCATGGGGGTACTAAGCACAATATCATTCCCGGTGAAGTTAAACTCCAACTTACTGTAAGAACCTTCAAAGATGATGTGCGCAAGCAGGTTTTAAGTGGAATAGAACGCATAGCCAAGGCTGCTGCGATTGGAGCCAATGCCCCAGAACCAGAAATTATAATTCGAAATAATGAATTTACTCCAGCCTTATCCAATGACATTCCATTAACTCAAAGATTGCGCAAAGTTTGGGAACATAAGTTGGGTAAAGATTTTGTTTCAATGCGTGAACAAATGATGTGGGGTGAAGATTTTAGCAGGTATGGTAAAGCAGGTATTCCTTCGTGCATGTTTTTTTTAGGAACTGCAGACAAGAAAAAATATGAGGCGTCTTTGATAAACAAAAACGCCTCTTTGCCGTCATTGCATTCAGAGTATTATCACCCTGATATGCCTGTTTCGTTAGAAACAGGCATCAACGCAACTGTATCAGCAGTGCTTGATTTATTAAAAAAATAAATCAAGCCACTTTTCGAACTTTTTGCCTTAGGAAAGAGGCACAAACACTAATAACATTCCTTTGTTGTGCCACAGTAATTTCAGGGAACATTGGCAGTGCCAAAACCTCACTACATGCCGCTTCACTGGTAGGGAAATCACCTTTAGCGTGGCCTAGGAATTGAAGACATTCCTGAAGATGTAAAGGTAGCGGGTAATAAATTTCACAACCAATTTTTTCAGATCGCAAGTATTGAACCAACGCATCTCTTTCACCGCCACTAACCCTTACCACATATTGATTGAAGGTATGATTGCGATTTGGTTTGCGCGTGGGCTTTTTCAAAAAGCCACCTAGATGCTCTTCATCAATAATAGAATCGTATCTTGCTGCAGCAGCTTGGCGACTTTTAAGCCATTGTTCTAAATAATTCATTTTCACATTACAAAACGCAGCTTGAATGGCATCCATTCTAGCATTCCAACCGATGTACTTGTGATAGTACTTGGGCTCCATTCCATGAACGCGAAGGCAATTCATTTTATTTGCCCACTCTGCATCGTTGGTAATCACCATGCCACCTTCACCAAAGGCGCCCAGATTTTTTGTCGGGTAGAAACTCATGCATGCCAGTGCAGCCAGACTACCAGTCTTTTTTCCTTGGTATTCAGCACCAAGGGATTGTGCAGAATCTTCAATTACCAATAAATTGTGTCGTTCGGCGATTCTCCAAATAGGTTCCATGTCGGCGCATTGACCAAAAAGATGCACTGGCATGATCGCTTTTGTGCGGGGAGTTATTTTGTTTTCAATTTGCAAGGGATCAATATTAAAAGTTGCATAATCAATATCTGTAAAAACAGGCTTGGCACCTGTTCTGCAAATCGCACCTGCTGTGGCAAAGAAAGTAAAGGGTGGGATTATAACTTCATCACCAGGCCCAATATCTGCGGCACATAAAGCAAGCAAAAGAGCATCGCTACCAGAATTACAGCTGACACCGTAGTTGCTGCCACAAAACTTAGCAACCGATTCTTCAAATTTTGTAACTTCAGGCCCAAGTATAGCTTGCCCAGATGCTAAAACCCTCAAGGCAGCAGCTTCTAGTTCAGGTTTAATTGTTAAGTATTGTGCTTGTAAATCGCACAAAGGAACATTCATTTGATTTGTATCAGCCATTTTTTTGATTCCCCTCCCTGGGATTAAAAACCACATTTACTAGCATCCATGCTAAAGCGGCAATGTTTATCTACTGTTTAATATCTTTAAGTTTTTGCCAATTCTATGTCAATGCCAGCACGATATAAGACCTTTGAGCTTGACCAAAACCACTCTAATTACCGATAAATGGTTATCTTCATAACTGGAAGGATTTATTAATGGATCAGGGCAGAGAAAATACTTCGTCATCTGGGCAAGATGTTGAAGCGCATAATGTCAGAATAGAAAAGCTGGCAGAAATGATTGGTTTGAATAATTGCAGAGCTATAGGGCTTTACAAGATACCTGAAAACTTCAAGCTTTCTGTTGTGATTCCTGTTTACAACGAAAAACGCTGGATTACTGAGGTCTTACGCAGAGTCAGAATGGTTCCCATCCCTAAAGAAATTATTCTAGTTGATGATCTTAGTACTGATGGCACTAGGGAAATGCTTGTCCAATTTGCCGATGAAAATACAAAAATCCTTTACAAAGAAGTAAACCAGGGGAAAGGGGCTGCCCTCAGGGATGGCTTTAAACTCTGTACTGGCAATGTTATTATCATTCAAGATGCGGATTTAGAGTATGATCCAGATGATTATCCATCATTGCTGCAACCCATTATTGAAAACAAAGCGGATATTGTTTTTGGTTCAAGATTTATTGGCGAAAAACATCGTGTGCTTTATTTTTGGCACATGGTGACCAACAAAATTCTTACCGTACTTTCAAATATGCTTACTAATCTTAATCTCACCGATATGGAAACATGCTACGAGGTGTTTAAAAAAGAAGTATTGGAAGGCATGGATCTTAAATCTAATCGGTTTGGATTCGAGCCTGAATTCACGGCTAAAATTGCCAAGAAAAAGAAACCTGCATGGCGGGTTTTCGAAGTCCCTGTCAGCTATGATGGCAGAACCTATGAAGAAGGCAAAAAAATAGGCCTTAAAGACGGGTTTAACGCACTTTATTGCATAGTTCGATATAAGTTTTTTAATTAAACTTTAGAAGTCTGCGCTGCCTGGCGTTCTCGGGTATGGGATTACATCCCTGATATTTGCCATGCCTGTTATAAATTGAACGCACCTCTCTAAACCCAAGCCAAAACCAGCATGAGGCACGCCACCAAATCTTCTAAGATCCAAGTACCACCAATAATCCTCAGGTTTCAAGCCTGCGCCTTGCATTCTGGCTTCTAGGATTTCTAGGCGTTCTTCCCTCTGACTACCCCCGATTATTTCTCCAATTCTGGGCACCAATACATCCATGGCCCGAACGGTTTTACCATCGTCGTTAAGTCGCATGTAAAAAGCTTTTATTTCTTTGGGATAATCGTAGAGGATAACAGGGCCATTAAAGTGTTTCTCTGCAAGATAGCGCTCGTGTTCTGATTGTAAATCTTTGCCCCAGGCGACTTCGAATTCAAAAGTCTGCCCACTGTTTTTTAGAATTTCGACAGCTTCTGTATAAGAGATTCGTTGAAAATCTTTGTTGAGTACCAATTCGAGATTTTGGATGAGTCCTTTTTCGATTCGTTCTTCAAAAAACTGCATGTCTTCGCCACATTGATTCAATGCATCACGAATAATTCTTTTAATAAAAGATTCAGCGAGATCCATGTTCTGGATTAGATCATTAAAAGCAACCTCGGGTTCGACCATCCAAAACTCCGCAAGGTGCCTAGAAGTATTGGAGTTTTCAGCCCTGAAAGTTGGGCCAAAGGTATATATTTTTCCAAGGGCGCAAGCGTATGTTTCGCCCTCGAGTTGCCCACTAACCGTAAGAAAAACTGGTTTTCCAAAGAAGTCGTCTTCTGCCTTGGCGATTGTTTTAGGGTTAAGGAAATCTAAAGTTGTAACCCTGAACATGTGCCCTGCCCCTTCACAATCACTTGGGGTGATGATTGGGGTGTTGATATAAAGAAAACCTTGTTCCTGAAAAAAATCATGGATTGATTTAGAAATCTGATTGCGAACCCGAGCAACAGCACCGAAGGTATTTGTTCTTGGCCTTAGATGGGCTTGGGTTCTTAGATATTCAAAAGTGTGCCCTTTTTTCTGCATTGTGTAAGTGTTAGGGTCGGCCCATCCAACAACCTGGACTGAATCTGCGACCAGTTCTGTTTCTTGGCCTTTTGCAGGGGATCCTTTGATTACCCCTTCGATCACTACACTGCAACCCGTGCCTATTTTCAGAATGTCTGTTTGATAGTTTTGCAATGTGTTGTTGGCGATTACTTGCAAATTGCCAAAACTTGAGCCATCGTTAATTTCAAGAAAACTAAAACCACCTTTAGAATCCCTGCGGGTTCTCACCCACCCTTTAATGGTAAACTTTTTACCTATCGATTCAGCTTTCCTAGCTGATGCAACACATTCCATTGCCATTGTAGATTCTCCAATCAAAGCCGAAATATAAATGAAAACACCCGGAAATATATCCGGGTGCAGTTCATTTTACCAGTTGATAAGGTAATTATTTGGTTGGTTCAGTCCACCAAGGGCTGATAACCTTGATTTTGTTGACGATTATTTCTTTTTCACGATTATCTTTAGCCATGGCAAGCTTTGCCTTCAGCTTGGTCATCTTTTTCTTTTTTTGGTATCTACGATCCAGTTCGATTCTTCTCTCAACCATGGAACTAAAGCCTCCGAATTTAGGGGAATCCTTGCTATTTAGCTAATATATAAACAATCCGCTAGAAAATAAGCCCCTCTGAAGGACTTGAAGCTTGTGCGTACAGCTTTTTCGGAATTCTTCCAGCAAGATAAGATAATCTACCAGCAATACAGGCCCAGCGCATCGCCAAAGCCATTTTTTCTGGAAATTTTGCTCCTGATATTGCCGTATTTAGTAAGACGCCATCACATCCTAACTCCATTGCTTTGGCAACATCGCTTGCAGAACCGACCCCTGCATCAACAATAACGGGATAGTCTGGGTTTTCTGCTTTTAAAAACTCCAAAATAATTCGGATGTTATTGGGATTCAAAATACCTTGGCCGCTGCCAATGGGGCTACCTGCAGGCATAACGCTAGTTGCCCCTGCTTTTTGCAAATTTCGCGCTAATATCGGGTCATCACTTGTATAAACGAGGACCTGAAAACCGTCGTTTACGAGTATTTCGGTTGCCTTAAGGGTTTCAAAAGGATCAGGCAGCAAAGTTTTAGGATCGCCAAGGCACTCTAATTTGACCCATTCTGAACCTGGATTTTCAAGATTTCTAAGCAATTCACGGCCTAATCGAGCGTGCCTCACTGCATCTTCAGCGGAGTAACACCCTGCAGTATTAGGCAAAATTACTAGTTTTTTTAAATCAAGAAAATCAAGAATACTTCGACCCTGTTTATCAACAAGCCTTTCTCTTCGAACTGCGACTGTCGTTGCTTCGCAATCACTTAAATCTAGGCAATATTTCATTTGCTCTAGAGTCGAATATTTGCCAGTTCCTGTAATTAGCCTGCTTTTAAACTCAAATTTCCCAATTTTCAAGGGAGTATCCATTGTTAGCTCTTCTCCACTTCCTCCACCGACCAAAGTCACAACTTCAACATAATCGCCTTCATTAATAGCGGTATGACCATGATCTTTAAGCGGAATCACCTTTTTGTTTAATTCGACCGCAACTTTCCGACTTTCCAGCTTCAGATGCGCTAACAATCCATCCACTGTGACCAAATCGGTTACATTTTGCTTTGTACCATTAAGAAAAATGTCCATGGCCTTAGATCCTCAGGTCAATTTTATTCTTTATCTAAAAAACATGACGATATTTTTACAAGTCTTATCTATGGCATCATATGATAAACTACTGTCAAATAGATAGGAATTATTAATCACCATGTAATTGGTTATGTCTGGAAAAACTATGGCATCACACTACATCCCCCGCACCAAAGTCCCAACTATTGTTTTTTCCAATAGTAACCAAGCTGCAAGGCATATTGCACTTCAGATCGAAGAAATTATAAAACAGAACTTGGTTCAGGGTAAATTTACTGTTTTGGGCCTTCCAACTGGTTCAACACCTGTTGGTTTATATCGCGAACTTATTCGCATGCACAAAATGGAAGGGCTCGATTTTTCAAAGGTCATTACATTCAATCTTGATGAATATTACCCTTTGGATTCCACCCACCCTCAAAGTTATCGAAGATGGATGCGTGAAACTTTTTTTGATCATGTAAACATCCCAGATAATCAAATTAATATTCCAGATGGCACCCTAGCATTTGAAAAGATTGAAGAATTTTGCATAAACTACGAAAAAAAAATAAGACAAGCAGGCGGACTAGACTTACAACTCCTAGGCATCGGTAGAACCGGGCATATGGGCTTTAATGAGCCAGGTTCCACCCGTCATAGTCGAACCAGACTTGCCACTTTAGATGCTGTTACTCGTCGAGACGCTGCCCAAGCCTTCTTTGGGGAAGAAAATGTCCCCCTTCGTGCCCTTACCATGGGCGTAGGCACCATCATGGATGCCCGCAAAGTTATTCTGATGGCATATGGTGAACATAAAGCACCGATTGTTGCAAAAGCTTTAGAAGGACCTGTTTCTGAAAATGTTACCGCAAGTTTCCTTCAAGAACATCAGGATGCAACTTATATCTTGGATCAAGCTGCCTCTAAAAGCCTTTCTGCAATCGATAGACCTTGGGCCGTTGGACCTGTTTCATGGAATGATACTTTAATAAGGAAAGCTGTTATCGAGCTAAGCCTAAAAACCGGCAAAGGATTGTTAAAACTTTCCGATGATGATTTTCGTGAACACGAACTTTATGAACTACTTAGAGAACACGGGCCTGCTAGCGTATTGGGCTTGAAGGTTTTCAAGCAATTGATGGATACCATTTGTAATGAACCAGCGGGAACAGTTAAAAAAACCATTCTTGTTTTCAGCCCACATCCAGACGACGATGTAATCAGCATGGGGGGAACCTTGATTCGTCTTGTCGAACAGGGCCATAAGGTTTTCGTTGCTTACATGACTAGTGGAAATATTGCTGTGTTTGATCATGATGCATGGCGCTTTACCGATTATGCTGCTGCTTTTAATAGTCTTTTCGAAATTGATGAAAAACAAACTCATCAAGTGAAGGAAAGAGTAAGAAACTTCCTGGATAAAAAAGTTCCGGGGCAATCTGATACCGATGATTTGTTGAAAATTAAATCCCTAATTCGGGAAACAGAAGCTAGAGCAGCGGCACTTGCATGTGGCATACCCCCCGAACAATTAGAATTCATGAACTTGCGTTTTTATCGCACAGGAACCATTGCCAAAGCACCTATTCATCCTGCAGATATAGATGACATTCAAAATTTAATTGCGAAAATGAATCCTTATCAAATTTATGTGGCAGGCGAGCTTTCGGATCCCCATGGCACACACAGGGTTTGTGCAGAAGCAATTTTCGAAGCAGTTCGACGAGCAAGAACCAAAGGTGATTCATCTGAAATTTGGCTTTATCGTGGTGCTTGGGAAGAATGGGAACCTCAAGACTTAGAAAGAGTTGTCCCTTTAGGCCCGGAAGAACTTGAAAGAAAGAAAATGGCAATATTTCGCCATCAATCTCAAAAAGATCGTGCCATGTTTCCCGGAAATTCAGACCGGAGAGAGTTCTGGCAGCGGGCAGAAGATAGAAACCTTGGAACTGCAAGGATGTTTGATCAACTTGGTCTTCCTGAATTCTTTGCCTTGGAAGGCTTTGTTCAGTGGAAAGAATGATGATTGTTCCTTACAACTATCATTCTTTACCCAAACGGCAATTATGAGTAATCGGCATAATTGTTAACAGTATTCAATATTCCCACCATTTAAATAATTCTCTTTAAGAATTGACCTTAATAGGTTTAGGTCGAATCTTGCTTATTCCGAATTAATTAAAGGGAATTAGAATTACTATAGGCTCCTAGCTTCAGGAAAATGTTCATGGACATTATGACTTTAGAAACTGCTGAATCCATGCTTCCTTTAGCAAGCAGAGTCGCAGAAGACTTAAAATGTGTATCATCTAGGGTTAGGATCTTACGATCCGAGAAGAATTTCTACGAAAAGAAAAAAAATAATCTCAATTGGAAAGAAAGAAGAAAAAGCTACGAGGTCACAGATGAACTCTTTGTGACCGAAATGACCCTTGAAAACACTTTGAGCGAAATTAAGAATATCGGGGTGGAACCTTTAGTTCCTGAACTAGGATTAATAGGATTTCCCACGCTGGTAAATAATCGTAAAGCTTTCTTTTCATGGAAACCTGGTGAACCTTGTGTTTGCTTTTGGAATTTTGCGGAAGAACTTAATCGCAGGCCTGTTCCCCCGACTTGGTATATTGAAGCTGGGATAGGTGAAAGTAGAAGAAAAGCTGCTTGATAATTCTTAATTAATCTTGGACTTACAAGGGTTACCATCATTAAAAGAGTCCGGGTTAAAATTTGCGGATTAAAAACTGTTAAGGATGCGTTGGCCGCCGTTGATGCTGGGTGCGATGCCATTGGTCTTAATTTTTTTCCCGACTCCATCCGCTACATTTCGACCAATATCGGTTTAGAAATTGCAAATAGCCTTCCGCCATTTATTTCTGTAGTCGCTGTTTTTGCCAACGCTAATCAAACACAAATTGAAGAAGTTTTAAAAACCATTCCACGGATTAATTATTATCAATTTCATGGGTCTGTTCCTGATTTAGATATTATTAAAAATAAGCCTTGGATTGGTATTTTATCGATTGATGATTCAATGAGCTTAGATTTTGTTCAAAAGAAGCTTGATTCTTTTTCTAATCAAAAAATTCCACCTTCAATAATTTTAGTGGACACAAAAAGTAAAGGAATGTTTGGTGGTACTGGGATACCGGGCCCCTGGGAATTAATTTCAAAATTGAACTTTAACCGACCATGGATTCTTGCGGGCGGGTTAACTCCTTTAAATCTTGCCAAAGCTATCAATGTTACCAATCCATATTGCGTGGATGTTGCATCTGGAGTTGAAAATACTCTCGGCGAAAAGTGTCCAATTAAAATGCTGGATTTTGTTACCAACGCTGTAAGCAATATTTCTTGATGTTTGCTTAACTATTGTTTGGCGGATTCTTCAATTTAAACACAAGCAGTGCACAAAGTAGCCCTGCAAGTAAACCGCAGATTGGGTAAGTAAAAGCAGAAGTTTGAAACCAAGTGTTAAAATCAAAAAGGTTGATTTTTAAAAAGGATTTGAATCCGCTTCGTACATAAAGCGCTATGAAATTTGCAATTAATCCTGATACCATTAATCCTGTATATAATTTCCAACCTGTATTCGCAAAATACAGGGTAAAATCCATAAGAATTCCTGTACAAACAAGGCTAGTATACGCTCCCGTACCAGTACCAGGGCCTTCGGTAAATGTTTGGCCAATAAAAGCAGTAATTAACCCAGAAATACCCATAATAGCCCCTGCGGACCTTGCAGGCGCTAATGATAGCCCTAGTGCCATTGGTATCATTACCTTGATAATTGCATGGCCTGGAATACCTATTGATAACTTAAGGTGAGAAACAGATATACCAGCAATTATCCCAAAACAAACAAGCAATAAAAGATTGTAAGGATAATCGAGACCTCGAGCACCCGTCAAAAATTTCAAACGGCTTCTCGATTCAATTGTTAAATTATTTTGTAAAACTTGCAATCGTGCATTCTTTCTTTAATAAGCCGTTACACATAAACCCTCAACCCATTTAATATAATATTATTAAAACAAAAAGTAAGCATAAAAGTACTACTAAGGATGTAATTTAATGCCACAAGGTAATGATAAAAAAGACAGCACAGATATCCGCATGAAAGGCTTTCAAGAAAAAAAAGATGTAATAGATTTTTTGACAATTATTGATGATAAAATCGCGCCATCAGAAATTTCTGAAGCCGTTTGTTTAAACAAAGCTGCAGGCCGGGTTCTTGCGTCATCAATTAAATCTACAGTAAAAGTTCCAAATTTTAATCGTTCCGCAATGGATGGTTATGCGATTCGTGGGGAAGAAACATTTGGAGCTGCTACATATTCACCCTTAGATTTTAAAGTTCTTGGCTTATCATTACCTGGTAAACCTTTTGAAGGTTGCGTTACAACTCAAACTGCAGTTCGGATAATGACAGGCGCCCCTATGCCCGAAGGTGCTGATTCAGTTATTCCCGTGGAATTAGCTCAAGAGGAAAATAAAGTTTTAAGAGTTATTGAATCTATTCCCCCGGGAAAAAATGTTGGCAGAATTGGGGAGGATGTAAAGGTTGGCCAAGAAATTTTAAATGCAGGAAGAAAGCTTCGACCCCAAGATATTGGTATTTTATCTTCGATCGGAACACCTTCTGTTTCTGTAATAAAAAAACCGATTGTTGATATTTTTATTACAGGAGATGAATTACTAAAGCCCGGATCCTTGCCCAAAGGATACCAAATTGTTGATTCAAATTCTGTGATGCTTGATGCTTTGGTTTACAGGGATATCCAAATTCATCCCAACATTATTTTTCTGGAAGACCGACGAGAATTAATTAGTGATGCGCTTTCTAAATCAAATGCGGATTTTATCCTAGTAAGTGGGGGTAGTTCTGTTGGTCAGGAAGATCACGCCCCTTCGCTTGTAAAAGAACTTGGCGAAATTTTAATTCATGGTGTCGCATTAAGGCCAGCTAGCCCTTCTGGAATGGGGATCATTAATGGTAAATATGTGTTTTTAATTCCAGGAAACCCTGTGTCATGTCTTTGTTCTTATGACCTTTTTGCAAGCAGAGCAATCAGGAGATTTTCAGGCATTAATTGCGAATTACCGTACAAATCAATAATCCTCCCGCTTGCTTCCAAAATTTCATCCATGGTAGGACGGATGGACTATGTTCGTGTCAAAATCAGTAACGGATTTGCAGAACCTTTGGCAATAAGTGGGGCATCAATGCTGAGTACCACGACGATTGCAGATGGTTTTTTAATGGTGCCGGGTGAATGCGAAGGTTACCCTTCTGGAGAGAATATAAAAATCAACCTTTATGACTAAAAATATGAACGAATCAATCAATCAAAAACAGTTTCTTAATGTGATCGATCGCGATCTAGCGGAAAAATTATTCCAATCAGAATTAAATATGTCTGCTCTTGAGAGCGAAATCGTTCCTCTAGATCAGGTATTAGGCAGAGTTTTAGCAGTTGATGTTTACGCGCCAATTGATGTGCCTGGATTTGATCGATCAAATGTGGATGGTTTTGCACTAAAGGCTGAAGATACTTTTGGCGCATCCGAAGATTCAATCAAATCATTAAAAGTTGGGAATGAAAACATCGTTACGGGGTTTCAACCAAAATCAGTAATTGAATTTAATTTAGCTCTACCAATTGCTACCGGGGGCATGTTGCCCAGGGGTGCTGATGCAATTGTTATGATCGAGCATACTGATTTTAAAAACGACAGGTTGTTGATTAACAGAGCTATTGCACCCGGAGCTAACAGTAGTTTTGCTGGAACTGATATTAGCAAAGGTGAAATCGTTTTACGAAAAGGAGAGGTTTTATCATCTAGAGAAACAGGGGTTCTCGCAGCACTCGGCATAAATATGGTTTCTGTTGTTCGGAAGCCTATTGTTGCAATTTTTTCGACGGGGGATGAGATCATTGCACCGGGGAGGCTTTTACCTCTTGGGTGTGTTTACGATAGTAACAGCACCGTACTTGCTGATGCTGTGAGAGAACTGGGTTGCGAAGTTGTCTGTTTGGGAATTATAAAAGATAACTGGGAAAATTTAAAAACTACTCTGGATTCTTGCTTAAAATACGATGCAATTCTTCTTTCTGGAGGAACATCAAAAGGTGGTGGTGACCTTTCCTATAAAGTTGTGGCTGAACTAGGAAAACCAGGAATTGTAGCACATGGCATAGCGCTAAAACCTGGTAAACCTTTATGTCTTGCTGTTGTCAATCATCAGAAAAGAAAAATTCCGGTGGTAGTTCTCCCAGGATTTCCCACTTCTGCAATATTTACTTTTCAAGAATTCGTAGCACCTGTATTAAAATGCATGGCTGGCAAATTAGTTAGAAACAAAAAAACCATTAAAGCAACCCTTCCCTTCAGGGTAAATTCCGAGCGAGGTAGAACGGAATTTCTGTTGGTGGGATTAGTCCAAAATAACACCAATGGACAACCTGAAAAAACTATTAATTCTCAATACTATGCTTATCCAATGGGAAAAGGGTCGGGTTCAGTTACTGCTTTTGCAAAAGCTGATGGGTTTATCGTGATACCCAAAAAAAACGAATATCTTGAGGCGGATGAGATTGTTGATGTTCACCTGATTGGGAAAGAAATCGAACCTGCAGATTTGGTAATCATCGGAAGTCACTGCATTGGATTGGATTATTTAATAAGCAAACTCAGGGAGATTGGAATAACTGCTAAGTTTCTTCCTGTTGGAAGTACTGGAGGCTTGGAAGCGGTAAAAAGAAATGAGTGCGATATTGCAGGTATTCATTTATTGGATGAACAATCCAACATTTACAACCAGCCATTTCTTAATAATGAAATTGAATTAATTAAAGGCTATGGGCGATTGCAAGGCTTTGTATTTAGGCCAGATGATCAAAGATTCGTAGGTAAAGATTTAGCCGAAGCAATTTATATTGCTACTAATCAATCAGATCTATTGATGGTAAATCGAAACAAAGGCAGTGGAACCAGAATTCTTATAGACCGGTTACTAAAAAATGTACGCCCCAGTGGTTATCTTGCAGAGGTAAAATCCCATACCGCTGTAGTTGCATCCATACTCCAAAAGCGTTCCGATTGGGGGATTGCAATACAATCTGCAATTGAAAATACTGGTCTTTGTTTTATTCCTATTGCTGAGGAACAGTATGACTTTATAATTCCTAAAAGTAGGATTAAACGCCCGGAAATTCTTGCATTCCTTAGTTTATTACGAAACGAGGTAACAACTAAGGCATTAAACCAATTTGGGCTTAAAACCTATGATTAGTCATTATTTAATGACACTTATAAGACCTAACCCGAATTCTTACCCATATTTTCAAATAAAAGTCTTCCAGAAATGCCGATTTAAGCTTATTCTAAAGTGATGACTTTCAATCCTTGTTAAGGGATCCCGCCTTGAATAATCAAAAATCGCAGCATTTGCATTCTACAGGCATAATTAGAAGAGAATTACTTCAAGTAGGCTTTTCAGGTTTATTTGGTTTAGGCATTGGTAATCTAGGGTTGACTGCTTCCTTAAATACTAAAAAACCAAAGTCGGTCATTCTTGTTTTCCTTACCGGGGCCTCAAGCCATATTGATATGTTTGATATGAAGCCCGATGCGCCAGTTGAAATCCGAGGCGAATTTAAGCCTATCTCAACAAATGTTTCTGGTATTCAGATTTCCGAACATCTTCCCATGTTGGCTATGCGCGCTAATAAATATGCTTTAGTTCGAAGTATGGCACACAAAGAAAACAACCACTTAGTAGCAACCCATCACACGATAACAGGGCATCAACAACCAGGCGGTTTCTTTGACAAAGTTGCTTCCAGAGATGATTGGCCTTCTTTTAGTTCTGCGTTAGATTACCTCAGGCCCCGATCTGATGGTATTCCAAGCGGTATAAACCTCCCTACCTTTCTTTTGGAGGGGCCTTTAACTTGGCCAGGTCAACATGCTGGCTTCCTTGGGCCAAGGCATGATCCATGGCAAATCAATCAAGACCCTGCAAAACCTGATTTTAAAGTCGACAATGTTTCGCTTTTCCCTGGAATCGCAATCGATAGAGTTAATGAACGAAATCTCCTTTTAAAGCAAGTAAACGATCAACAAAAAAATCTAGAATCTATTGCTTCCACAAAGAGACTGGCGCATCAACAAGATCTTGCACTTTCAGTTTTAGCTTCTGGCAAAATTGCGAAAGCTTTTGATTTAAATCTTGAACCCTTAGCAAGTCGAAACAGGTATGGGAATCACTCCTTTGGCCAATCTTTACTTCTTGCACGAAGGTTATCCCAAGCTGGGGTTCCTGTAGTTCAGGCAAATATGGGTAGAGTTCAAAATTGGGACACCCATGGCAATAATTTTACCCGATTGAAAAATGAGCTTTTGCCTCCTCTTGATCGCGGAGTATCCTGTTTGCTTGATGATTTAGAATCTACTGGGCTACTTGAAGAAACTTTAGTTATTGTTACTGGAGAATTTGGCAGGACACCAAAAATTAGTGGGAATGGCCGAGACCATTGGGCCGCCTGTTACACCACATTGTTTGCTGGCGCTGGAGTAAAAGGCGGAAATGTTATTGGAAAATCAGACAAAATTGGTGCCTATCCAATTTCTGTCCCCTTTACTCCTGATGATCTCGGTGCTACCGTTTACCATGCACTGGGCATCGAACCCGATGCCGAAATAGTAGATAGACAAAAACGGCCATCCCAGCTAAATCGTGGCAAAGTAATGGATTGTCTTTTTGCTTAAATAATCGCACTGGCGCGTAATAGAAAGTTGATTAAATCTAAAGCTTTAATACCCGTTAATACTTGAATCAAATGGTCAACAATCATGGGCTTTTTACCGACTTCAAATAAGGATTAAAATGAATCACATTATTTCAAAATTGAATCTTCTGTTTTGTGTACCTATCTTAACCGCAGTACTGTTGAATACATCTAATTTCGCTTTCGCTGCGGATGTCAAGCATTCGTTTATTGTTTTTGGGGGAGAAACATTTGTTGTTGATGGGGATGGAAAAGTATCTTGGCAAATTCCAAGATCTTCAAGAGATGGCTGGCTTTTACCAAACGGAAACGCATTGCTAGCTGTTTCAAAAGGAAAAGAATATCCAGGCGGAGCTGTACTAGAAATCACCAAGGAAGGTAAAACTGTTTTTGAATTTAAAGGTACTCAATCAGAAGTAAATACGGTTATGGCTTTGGATAACGGAAACATTATGTTCACTGAAGCAGGACCGAAACCTCGATTGATTGAGGTATCCCGAGAAGGAAAAATCATCGTCGATATGCCTATTCAAGCTCAAACAAAAGATCATCATTTACAAACAAGAATGGCTCGAAAACTTTCCAACGGCAATTATCTTATCCCGCAGCTCTTAGACAAAGTTGTACGCGAATATTCACCAGATGGTAAAGTCGTTTGGGAAGTAAAAACCCCTAACTGGCCATTTACTGCTATTAGGCTTCCTGATGGAAACACTTTAATTAATTGTACTTTAGGAAATCTAGTAATCGAAGTTGATCCCAAGGGACAGACAGTTTGGTCTCTATCAAATGATGATTTACCGGGGAAACCAATTAATGATGCATGTGGCGGTCATCGTCTTCCTAATGGGAATACTGTTATTACATCCCATCATGCAAAAGCAAATGAAACAAAACTTATTGAAGTGAACAGAGATAAAAAAATAGTATGGACTTACACAAATAGTAAAAACGCTAGCATCCATCACTTTCAAATATTGGACACCAATGGGGTTGCATTAAGTGGTAAACCACTGCGCTGATAAATAATCAAGCGTTTTAGCCTAAAATCCTTCGAGAAAGTACAACTTTGAAGGGATATGTGGCTTATAGCTAAAATAATGGTTTGCAAAAACCTGTTAATTTAACTAAAATAATAGCTCTAGCCTTATATTCTCACCCCATGTTTTAAGATTAATTTATGCTTAATAAAAATCTAGTTTTAAATATATTTGCTTCTTGTTTTCTCCTTCATGCATTATCAAATTTTGCAAAAGCAGAAGATTTTACTTTCTTCGAAACCAACATTAGGCCCATCCTAATTGAGCATTGTTACGAATGCCATGCAGAGGGAAAGAAAGTAAGAGGAGGCTTGTTAATTGATTCTAAAGCAGCGCTATTAAAAGGAGGGGACACCGGGCCTGCGATAGTTCCCGGGAATTCTGATAAAAGCCTTTTAATGAAAGCCATACTTTATCAAGGCGATTTAAAAATGCCTCCCAAAGGAAAGCTTAGTGCAACTGCGATTAACAACATCAAAGAATGGATTGCTAAAGGCGCTGCGGACCCTAGAGAAAACAAATCAAAGACAACCACAGAAGCAATTGATTGGGATAAGAGTAAAAACTTTTGGGCTTTTAAACCAATCAAAGATACAAAACCTAATATCTCAAAAAATACCAGCAGTTTAATTGACACATTAATTTCAAACCAATTAGTAACAAAAGGTTTATCAAAATCAATTCAAGCAACACCTAATGAACTCATACGAAGGCTAAGTTTTACCTTAACAGGATTGCCACCCTCTGTTGAAGATGTTGAAGAATTTAATCGGGATAATTCCGATGCGGCCTATTCTAAATTTGTAGATAAATACCTTTCAACCAAAACATATGCAGAAAAATGGGGAAGGCACTGGTTAGATGTTGCGAGATATGCAGAAGATCAAGCACATACCTTTGGAGTAAAACCGAATAGCGATGCATATAAATATCGAGATTGGGTTATTAAGGCATTTGATACGGATATGCCATTCACGGATTTTGTTAGATACCAAATTTCAGCAGATTTGACCCCAGAACCAGGGAGAACAGAAAATCTTGCAGCTTTGGGATTTTTTGGTTTAGGCGCTCAATATTACAAAAACACCGATGCAGCTCGTGCAATTGCAGATGAACTTGACGATAGGATTGATACGCTATCCAGGGGTTTTCTTGGCCTAACTGTTAGTTGCGCTCGTTGCCATGATCACAAATTTGATCCAATCCCAACTCAGGATTATTACTCAATAGCAGGAGTATTTCATTCGTCAAAACTAAACAACACACCATTATGCTCATTAGAAGAATTGAAAACATATGAGAAAGCTAAGCAGAAATTAACAGACTCTGAAAACAAACTAAACTATTTCATTCACAACGAAAGACTTCCTTTTGTTGAAAAGCGTTGTTTTGAATTTGAAAAATATTATGAGTTAAGTTACCAGTATATCGACAAAAAAAAATCCAATCCCAAAACCTCATTTAATGATTACCCCAATGAAAAAGTAATGCTGGAGAAATGGGTGAAATTTATTGAAAAGAATAAAACGAACAAAAAGTTCTCCTTTTTTACAGACCCTTGGAACGAAATAAAAGAGAACTCAACACAAGACCAAAAGAAAATAGCTGCAACGAAAGCTAAAGAATCACTTTTGAAAATAATCCGTAATGAAAAAACAACTGCCGCTAAAGATAAACCGAACAAGAACTCTGAGATTTACGCTGCTTTTTTTGAAGCAGATGGAATATTGGCACTAGGTGATTCTTGGAAAAAAGAACTTAACAAAGAAAAAGCAGAAGAATTAAAAAATCTTGAAGACAACAACCGAGAGTTAAAAAAAATAACGCCCGAAAACTTGCCTGTTGTAAATGCTATTGCAGAATCAACTCCATCAGATTTAAAAATTTACATACGAGGAAACCCCGCTAAGCAAGGAGAATTAGCCCCAAGGCGTTTTCTCAAAATCTTATCTGACGATAATCGTAAAAATTTCGCCAAGGGCAGTGGGCGCACTGAACTTGCTGACGCCATCGCAACGGCTGATAACCCCCTTACTGCAAGGGTAATAACAAATAGAATATGGGCATGGCATTTTGGCAAAGGAATCGTAGCAACACCTAGCAATTTTGGAAAACTAGGGGATGCACCTTCAAACCCTGAGTTACTAGATCATCTTTCACAGTATTTAATCAACTCTGGCTGGTCGATAAAATCATTACATAGATATATTCTTTGCTCTGATACATTTAAACAATCATCAAAAAACATTGCTAATAACATGAACATTGATCCAGATAACACCTACTTATGGAAATTCAACAGAAAGCGACTTGATATTGAATCTTGGCGTGACTCCATCTTAAGTGCAGCAGGCTCACTAGATAAAACTATTGGAGGGCCAACCTTTAACCTTAGCGATGATAATTCAAAAAGAAGAACACTTTACGCAAAAATCAGCAGACATGAACTAAATTCACTTTTACGCATATTTGATTTTCCTGACCCAAATATCACCAGTGAAAGACGAATCGAAACTACGGTACCACAGCAACAATTATTCATAATCAACAGTCCGTTTGTTATTGAACAATCCAAATTGCTAGCAAAAAGAATACAAGCCTATTCTAAATCAGAATCAGAAAATATTAACGCTGCGTACAAAATATTATTTTCGAGGCCGCCTTCTGCAACTGAATTAGAATTGGCAATGTTTTTTCTTCATGCTAGTGAAGAAAACAACGATAAACCAATAAACAAAATGGATCGATGGGAACGAATGGCACAGGCCTTATTGGCAAGCAATGAATTCATGTACATCGATTAATTTTAGAAAGAACTCAGCAATGTCTTTATTAACACGCAGAGAAATGGTCAATAATCTGGGAGCAGGAACTGGTATGATAGGCCTAACAAGCCTTCTTTCAGATTCAGGATTTTTACAAGGTGCTCCTACCGGTGGTGGTAACCCTCTAAACCCTAAAGAGCCGCACTTTAAACCAAAAGCTAAATACTTGATTCACCTTTTTATGAATGGTGGTCCTTCTCAAGTTGACACTTTCGACCCAAAACCATCTTTAATTAAATACAATGGCCAGCGCCCCGATATCGCAAACAAATCCACTGAAAGAAAAACAGGCGGCTTAATGCAATCGCCTTTCAAATTCAGTAAGCATGGAAAATCTGGTGTTGAAGTCAGTGAAATATTTCCTGGAATAGCAAGCTGCATTGATGATATCTGCGTTATTCGTTCGATGCATACTAATATTCCTAACCATGAACCTTCTTTATTAATGATGACAAGCGGAGAAACCCAACCAACCAGACCCAGTATGGGATCATGGCTTCTTTATGGCCTTGGAACTGAAAATAAAAATCTCCCTGGATTCGTAGTAATGTGCCCAGGTAAACCTGTAGTAGGACCACAATTATGGAGTAGCAGTTTTCTGCCTGGTGTTTATCAGGGCACTCATATCAACAATTCCACCATGGACCCTAAAAAAATTATTCAGAATGTGTCTAACACTTCCCTTGGAAAAACTTCCCAACGAGAAATGATGGATTACCTTTCGAAAATCAATCAAATGCATCTCGAAAAAAGGGGCGGTGCAGATAATCAACTTGAAACCAGAATCCAATCTCTTGAAATGGCTTTTCGGATGCAGTTTGAAGCGCAGGAAGTATTTGATTTAAACCATGAACCTAAAAACATCAGAGAAGGTTATGGGAGCTCACCTTTTGCACAAGCTTGCCTCACTGCGAGAAGATTGGTTGAACGAGGCGTTAGAGTGGTGCAGATATTCACTGGAGGCGGTCAACCCTGGGATAATCATGATGATATTGCACAGCATCGCCAGCTTGCCCAGCAAACCGATCAACCGATTGCAATGTTATTAAAAGATTTAAAATCCAAAGGAATGCTGGATGAAACTTTAGTTTTGTGGGGAGGCGAGTTTGGCCGTACCCCGACTTCTGAAGGATCTAA
Source organism: Gemmataceae bacterium (assembly GCA_964201235.1). Lineage (GTDB taxonomy): Bacteria > Planctomycetota > Planctomycetia > Gemmatales > Gemmataceae > UBA969. The sequence goes on from CAXNFS010000020.1 coordinate 20,233, forward strand.
AGGCAGGGATCATAACAATCATGGTTTTACTGTTTGGCTTGCAGGTGGTGGTGTCAAAGGCGGCTATGTTCATGGAGCTAGCGATGAATTTGGTTTTGCAGCCGAAGAAAAGAAAATGCATGTACATGATTTGCATGCCACAATGCTTCATTTAAT
>CAXNFS010000021.1:0-20326 GCA_964201235.1 Gemmataceae bacterium
GGGGTGCGCCATGAAGTTGCGCTTGAAAAAAGGCAGGTGAAGGAGAATCTAATTCTGAATACCAAGCCACTTTAGGGTGGGTATGTTGTTGCAGAGTGATAAATCCTATGAAGTAGTTGGAAACAAATTGCGGGATAATAAACCCACAGGCGACCATGAAGAACGGGTTCTCACCAAGGGTAAATGCAGACCAGACCAATAAGCTTATCCATGAGACAAAAAGGCCAAACAATTGAAGACGATCGCGCAAGAATGCCTTGGGATTTTTTGGAGCCCGACTTGCATTAGGGAAAAACTCCCACTTAAACCACATTTCAGTGATATATAACCAGCCACAACCATACCAGGTGCGGCTTATGCGATAACTTATTTTACCCAGCAGCGACAGTTGCCTATATTCCTGCAAGTTTAAAGGCGGAAATCCAGCGTCTTTACCTTTGATATTGGTAAAACCATGGTGCAAACCATTATGAGAATGAACCCAAGATGTTACAGGATGAAAGGCAGGTGCCATCGAAATCCGACCGGCCAATCGGTTCATCCACCTTTTGGGAAACAAGATACCATGTAATGCATCGTGCCCGATGATAAGCATGACCCCAATAGCATGACCGTTGACAAGGCCAAGAATAATTTTGGCCCACCACGGTGCGAAGATGATTCCTGCGAGGGAGGCCATCCAGACAATTAAAGGTAAAGAGAAGTGAAATAACCCGGGAAGAAATTCTTTGACGCGCTCTTTTTCATTAACGCTAGATCTTATCTCACCAATTCCTGGCCACTCATAGTTTATTTTCATTCAAATGTTATTTCTAAAGTTGAGAGGTAAAAAAATAGAGCACTAATTTGGAGCATAGACGCAATTTCAAATTTATCTTTTACAACACTAAACAAATTAGATTCAACCCTTCTAAATTTTCCCCTACAAATATATCACCAACAAACTTAAACATATTTTTAACAGAAAATCTATTTAAGCAAAGAGATCTCCATCACTTTAAATAAGATAAGGCGAGTATCGTCTTATAAAATCAAGGGCGGGCAACAATCTCAACCCAGGCAGGCCCTTTTCCCACTTCAATCAAATCTGTTTGTGTAAGTTTCCCACTTTGATTATCAATCATGAATACTGCGATTTTTCCTGAATCCTGCCCTGCAACCACCAAAAAATTCCCCGTAGGATCGATATTAAATGCCCTTGGGATTTTTTCCGTTGCGGTCTGCTCGATAGCCTCAAGTTTCCCAGAACCTGCATCTACCCGATATCCAGCGATACTATTATGCCCACGGTTGGATGCATAAACAAACTTACCATTGGGAGTAACATGAATGTCGGCACAAGTGTTTGGCCCCTTATAGTTTTGAGGTAAAGTGCTGATTGTCTGAAGGTGTTTTAATTTACCTGTAATTTCATCTTTCTCAAACACACTTACGGTACTATCTATTTCATTGACAAAATAAACTTCAGGAAGGATGGGATGGAAGGCAAAATGCCTTGGGCCACTGCCCTTTTTCGTATCCACATCATTGCTTGCATCCGTTGAAATCATACCTTTGGCAGCATCCCAACTGCGGACGAAAATCTTATCCGCACCCGTGTTGGGTACATATACCATTTTATTCGATTTATCGATTTGAATACTGTGAGGATTCTTGATGGCATCAAGCATTTGTATAGCTGAACCTGTTGGGATTCCATTGGCATCAAGCTTATAGACACAAGCTTTTCCCTCGCCATAATGCGAAGTTAAAAGCCATTTTTTAGAAGGATCAACATTCAGGTAAACAGGGTTGCCAAAAATGGGATTGCCCCCCAAAAACTCAGGTGTGCCCTTATCAGAAAGTTTGTAGGCTGAAACACTTTTTGCTCCCCTAATGCCTAGGTAGAGCATTTTCTGCTTCGGGTTGATCGCAATGGGACCGGGACCCGCATCGGTCATAATTTCCCCACCCTTTTGCAACTTGCCTTTCTCATCAAGATTAAACCACGCAAGTTTATTATCACCCCCCACACTGACATAAACCGTTCCCAATGATTTAACATCTTCAGCAAATAGAATTTGAGAGGAAATAGTCACGACTCCAATCAAGACAAAAGACAGAAAACGAAACATGGGATAGCTCCTAAAAAAACAGCCGGGCTTTAAACCCGGCTGCACTTAAATGACACCTTTAAGCCGAGTCCTACTATTCAGCAGCACCCTTCAACTTGCGACGAAGTTTTGACAAAATCCCATTGCGGGAATTGCTTGCTTCTGCAACCACAGCTTCGTCAGAAACATTGGGTGTGGAAATTGAAGTTTTCTTGACGTTTGGTTCAGAAGGGTCTTGGCCATTAATCCAAGGACCACCCAGTTTCATGTAGTCTGGGGGAACCACAACGCTGCCACTTTCCCCGCCCTGCCAACCAATGATCTGGCTAGGTTTGCCACCTTGCTTGCTGCGTGCTTCCAACTTGGTCGCCCAAGAAGAATCAGCATCAATAGGCTTACGGGCTGATTTATCCCAGAAGAGGCCCTTGCCTGTACGATAGCTTTGAACACCCATCGCAACCGTGGTAAATGCAGCAGCGCCTAGTTCTGGAGTGCTAAGGGTTTCGCGTTTGCGAGCCTTTACGCAATCGAGGAAATTAGACCAAAGTGCATAAGTGGCATTCCCAACCTTTTCATTGGTGAAAGTATGAATAGGTTTATCAAAGCCTTCTTTGGGCTTTGCAGGGCCGCCTGCAATATTTTGCCCATAGACTTCAAAGCCCTTCATGTAGTCACCACCACCTGTGAACTTAAGCGTTCCCAAGCGACCGCGAATCATTTCGCCCAACTGGGTATCATTACACATGGTTGCGGAAATGATTACTTGGCAACCTTCATCGTAATCAGCAACAATGGTAGCGACATCGGGAACATCACGGCCATCGTATTCAAGATAAATACCGCCACCGCCGATTACGCGTGCAGGATAGCGAACACCCATTGCAGAAATAAGGTGGGTCATTTGATGCACGAAGAGATCGGTGAACATGCCACCGCCAAAGGGCCAGTAGCAACGCCATTGGGCCCATACAGAACGATCAAATGGAACTTCTTTGGAAGAAGGTCCAATCTTCGCGCCTGCACATTCAAACTTGTTGCCCAAAAACATTTCCCAATCGATTGTCTTGGGGTTCATTTCTTTAGTAATCGGGTAGTAACGCCATTGGCCACCAAGATAGTTACGGTAGTAACTGGTCTGACCTTGGAATATTTTCCCTAATTTTCCACTGCGAACATAATTGTAAGCTTCTGTCCATGTTGGATCGGCCATCGATTGCACACCCACGCTCATCACGCGATTGCTTTTCTTGGCAGCATCAACCACTTCCTGAGCTTCAGCAATGGTTCGGGTCATTGGCTTTTCGCAATAAACATCTTTGCCTGCGTTCATAGCATCAATGGACATTCTTGCATGCCAATGGTCGGGGGTTGCGATACAAGCAACATCTACATCTTTGAGTTCAAGAATTTTGCGGTAATCCTTGCTGACCCGGGTCTTATCATTGACATTAATTCCGCATCGTTCTGCAGAAGGATAAAGGCCACGGCCTTTGCCATTACCCAGCTTCGGATCGCCATCCCATACATCGCATACAGCAAAGGGAACAACATTCTTGTTTTCTTTTTGCATCTGAAGGATGACATCGATGTGCTGCTGGCAGCGGCCACCAACACCCAAGAAAGCGATGTTGATTTTTTCGTTTGCACCATAAACCCTAGATGCGCTAGCAGCGGATAGGCTTAAAGCAGAAGCACCAACCGCACTGGTTTGAAGGAAGTTTCTTCGATTTAACTCATTCTTAGCCATTCTAAAATCTCCATCTAAAAATAAACAGGATTTAACAAGGAACACTATTTCTACACGATTACTTGAGCCTTTGCTCTAAAATCCAGGAATAAAGTTCAGGATTTCCGTAAGCTTTATCCCAAGAATTATGGCCAACGCCTGGGTATTCATCATACTTTGGCTTGCCGCCCGCTTTTTTCAAGGCTTCAATCATAGCACGCGATCTTTCCACAGCTACAGCTTTATCTGCATCGCCATGAAAACACCAGCAGGGAATATTCTTGAATTTTTCTGCCGCAGCAGGATCACCGCCCCCGCAAATGGGAACAATCGCGGCCCAAAGTTCAGGCTTTTCTTGAGCCCAACTCCATGTACCATAACCACCCATTGATAACCCTGTAAGGTAAATCCGCTTAGAATCTATCTTGTAGGCTTTCTTGGTATTCTCGAGTATTGCCATCGCCCGGATGCTATCAGGGGAACCAAAGGCCCATTTTCCACGAACTGCAATTTGTTCGCTTGCCTGTGGGAAAATCGCAAAGAAGGGGAAGGATTTTTCCTGTTTGCGGATCGCATTACCCAATCCGGTCAACGCCTGCTTTTTTCCATCGGTGCCAGATTCGCCTGAACCGTGCAGGAACACCATAAGGGGATATTCCTTTTCAGGCTTGTAATCATGGGGTACAAACAACACATATTTATATGCTTTGCCTTTATCATCTTTATATTCAAGATCCAAGAATCCCTTATCATCTGCTGCAGCCAAACAAAGGGCTGCAAAGGCCGCTACAATTGTTGTCATTACCATAAATCCTTAAAAAATTAACCTTCACGATTATTCCTATCCAGCAAACTATCACAACATTTTCATCGATGCCAGCTTTTGACAAGATTTTATTGCACGCATTTTGACTGCTTCCAGTTTGCAACTTTCCTATATCATTCCAATAGGGATTTGGGCATCAAAATTGGGGGGACTAACATCATGGCTAAGAGTCCGAATGATAAAGCTCCGATGAGTTACAAGTCGGCTGGGCTGGACTTAGAATTGTACGAGCAAACAATCGACGCCATGGCGCCTTTGGTCAAGCGAACTCATACTCCCCGAGTGATGGGTGGGTTTGGTGGGTTTGCCAGCCTTTTTAGTCTCGATTTCAACAACCGTCTTTTCGCCCGCAATTACAAACATCCCGTTCTCGTAACCTGCAATGATGGAGTAGGTACCAAGCTTAAAATTGCATCGATGATGCAAAAATACGATACCGTTGGCATCGACCTTGTCGCTATGTCGGTCAATGATTGCCTTTGTACGGGTGCAGAGCCCGTTATCTTTCTAGATTACCTTGCAATGCCCAAGGATGATGTCAAACTTGCAACTTCGCTTATCAAGGGAATTAGTGACGGCTGCATTGATGCAGGCTGCGCACTTACAGGTGGAGAAACAGCAATCCTTCCCGATTTCTACGCCCCAGGCGATTACGACCTTGCAGGTTTTTGCGTTGGAATTGTCGAAAGAGATAGCATCATCAATGGCAATGGCACTCGCCCAGGCGACTTAATCATCGGTTTGTCTAGCACTGGCCTGCATTCAAACGGTTACAGCCTTGCGCGAAAAATTGTATTTGAAAAAGCAGGTCTTAAAATTGATGATTCGATTCCAGAGTTAGGCACCACCGTAGGTCAGGCCCTGCTCGAACCCACCCGCATTTATTGCAAACCAATTTTAGAAGTTCTTAGAAATTACCCTGTCAAGCGTAGAGTAGTCCGGGGCTTGGCGCATATCACGGGTGAGGGCTTGGAAGGTAATGTGCCACGGTCGCTCCCTGCTAACCGAAGAGCGATCATCAAAAAAGATTCATGGCCCAAACCAGCACTATTTCCATGGCTCAAAAACCTAGGCAATGTTGATGAAAAAGAAATGTATACCGTCTTCAACATGGGGATTGGCTTTGTAATGATCGTAAGCAGATTCTTTGCCAAAAGCATTGTTAACCAACTTAACGAAGCAGGAGTTCCATCGTGGGTTATTGGAGAAATCGTGGAAGGTGAAACTGGAGTCGATCTGGTTTAGATTCGATTATTTCTCAATCTGAACATTCATAAAGCAAAACCCATCCCGCTCCTCGATGCCTTCGTTTTGCAGTGCAATTGCTTTTTCAAATATCGGGCCCGAATGGCAGAAGGTGTGAAATTCGCCATTCTCCCCACAGGGGTCAACACCACTGGGAAGATCCATCAATAACTGATGATCAAATTCCCTGCCTAAGAATTTACGATCTAATTGTTTGGGATCAATGCAAATGATGCGGGTGCCAAAACCTGCATCGATCATTTCAGTTGCCAAAGCCTTCGTGCCCTTTTCCTCACACCAAATCGGAAACAAAGGCGTCAGCCCAGTTCCTTCCAGTGTTTTGATTCTGTAATTGCGGACATCCTCTAAAAACAAATCACCAAACGCCAAATGAGTAATGCCCGATTCTCTTGCCTTTGCAAAAGCCCCACCCATCAACTTTTCGTACTCAATGTTGGTGCAAGGCCAGGGCAACTCAACTTCCCATAAAGGCAGTTTCGCAGCATCTGCTTGCGCCTGCACCAATTCCCTGCTTGTGCCATGCATTGCAACAGCGCCAGAATTGCGAGAAAAGCTGGTAAGTAATCCGACAACTTCGATTTCACTTTGCTTGCGAAGTTGATGAAGTGCCCAAGCGCAATCTTTGCCGCTGCTCCAGGATAATAGCGCTTTCATGGGTTTCATTAATTCACTTTTTTTGCAGGCTGCAAGTATGTAGGTAGCGGATGAATGATTGGATCAATGGCATGAGCGAGAATTTCAAGGCTATCAACCAGCCTTGGCCCAGGCCGGTTAAAGTATTGCGAGCCATCCGCAACAAAAACCTTCTCCGGTTTAAGTGATGCGAATTCTTTTTGTATCATCACATTGTCCAACACAAACAAATCTTGCATGGTGCGTTGCACATTAAAGCCACACGCTGCAATAAACAGCATTTCAGGGTTGGCATCTGCGACTTCCCGCCATTCTAAAGTTCGCGAAGGCTGGCCTGATCGGCCAATAAGCTCGATGCCACCTGCCATTGCAATTAATTCGGGCGTCCAATGCCCCGAAGAAAATGGAGGATCAAGCCATTCGAGAAACACTACCCTAGGATTCTTTATCATTTGTTTCGAGCGCAAAACAACTTCGTCAACGCGCTTTTGAAAGGCATTAACCACAAAGTTTGCGTGTTCTTCTTTACCAACTGCACGCCCTACTTGAAGCATGGATTCAAACACTTGCGCCAAAGTCATGGGTGCAAGATTAATAACTTGAGGAGCGCCAGGCAACTTGTTCACCACGGCCCTAACCTCTTCTTCTGCAACTGCGCAAACATCACACAGTGCCTGAGTAACAATAAAATCGGGCTTTAGTTTTTCAAGAACAGATTGGTTTAAAGAGTATAGCGCTTTGCTGGTTTTTAACCTCTCGCGAACCAGTGCATCTATTTCTTTACTGCTTGCAGCTTCAGGGATGAGCGAAGTCGTCACCTTGGGCAATGTCGCAACTTGGGCGGGGTAATCACACTCATGGCTGACGCCCACCAAGGAATCTGCCAACCCTAATGAACAGATTATTTCGGTCGCGCTGGGTAATAAAGAAACAATGCGCATGATAATTCCCATATGTAAAAACGATTGTTTTGATACTCCTACATTATTAGAATACGCAACATTAAAAAATGCAGCATTACGAAAACTTTTGATTCCCAAGACAAACAAAGTCGACTGGGGATAATTTTCTACTATCATGCCAAGGCTTTATCAGGATGATTAAAGAGCTAAGGGCTATTGCTAAAAAGGTTTTAATCCCATTAAGCTCAATTGTTCTTGCAAAGAACGCTAGTTCTTCGCAAGCTATGCAATATCATTGTTTCACTTAGTTTGGAGTAATTGGGTAATGTCATCTGAAACACCGCAAGAATCTTATAAACCGTTTGTACCTGAAGATACCACCATGCCTGAATTCACCTGGCAGGCAGTGATCGCGGGTACTTTGCTTGGGCTGGTTTTTAGCGCTTCTTCTCTTTATCTGGTTCTCAAAGTAGGCATGACGGTTTCCGCTTCCATTCCAGTTTCGGTTTTGGCTATCACCCTATTTAGAGCACTTTCCAAACTGTTTAAAATGCGACAGGCTACCATCCTCGAAAATAACATCGTGCAAACTGCAGGGTCGGCTGGCGAATCCATCGCCTTTGGCGTAGGCGTCACCATGCCTGCACTTTTATTACTTGGCTTCAATATGGATATCCAACGGGTTATGGTCGTTTCTGTTTTGGGAGGCTTGCTAGGCATTCTTGCTATGATCCCCCTCCGCAGAGCTTTCATTGTTAAACTTCATGGCAAACCTGGGCAGCCGGGCACTCTTCTTTACCCTGAAGGCACCGCTTGTGCACAGGTTCTTATTTCGGGCGAAAAAGGCGGCACGACGGGTGCAACTGTTTTCCTCGGTTTTGGAATCGCCTTCGCCCATAAGTTTGTCACCGAAGGCATGAGCCTACTCGCTGTTTCTGCAAAAATCCCTTTTACCTTCATCAACAAAGCTGCAGTTTTCGCAAGCGAAATGGCTACCGAACTTCTAGGCGTTGGCTACATCATCGGCTTGCGCACCAGTGCAGTCATGATGGCTGGTGCCCTGCTTGGTTACATGATCTTAATCCCTTTGATCTTTTTCATTGGTGAAAGCTCCCCGACTGCAATTGCTCCGGGCACCAAACCTATTCGTGATATGAGCTTGGGCGAAATCCGAAATAGCTATCTGCTTTTTATAGGTGCTGGTTGTGTTGCAACTGCTGGCATTCTTAGCATGTTTCGCACCCTTCCCATGATTTTTCGATCCATTGGTTCCGGGCTTTCCTCTCTTAAATCCGGCAGCACTGAGACCACCAAATTAAGAACCGAAAATGATATGTCCATGCTTGTAGTGCTTGGCGGCTGCGTGGGCCTGATCGTATTGCTTACTTTATTTCTTACCAGCCAGGTAAATACTGTAAGTGCGATTTCAGGTGCGGTGCTTGTCGTCTTATTTGGGTTTCTGTTTGTCACGGTTTCTTCAAGACTTACAGGCGAAATTGGATCTTCTTCCAACCCCATTTCCGGCATGACAGTTGCAACACTCATGCTCACATGCTTAATTTTTCTAGCGTTGGGCTGGACAAGTTCGCGCGAAAGAGTTCTCGCACTTTCAATCGCTGCGGTAGTTTGTGTTGCAGCATCTAATGGTGGCACTACTGCCCAATCACTCAAGACCGGATTCCTTCTTGGTTGTACACCCAAATATGCTCAGTACGCAATTCTGATAGGAGCGTTGGTTTCCGCTTTGGTAATTGGTGGCACTTTAATTACCTTTAATCAGGCCGGCACGATATACTCTGCTAAACCAGAATACCTGCCCACTCTCGCACTCAACAAAACTGAAATTGATCGCCTTATGGAATCGGAAGATTATGCAGGAAAAACTTATAAGCTTTACGATTCCAGAAACGATATTTTAACTCTTGCAGATGCTTCAACCAATTACAAACCTAGGCCTGAGATTGCATCGCTTAAAGGCGGGCCCTTTCTTATCGAACCGGATACAGGCAAAATCGCTTTTCTTAAAGACCCAGCGATCATGGGTAAATTAACGGAGCGCGATGATGGCACACGCGTGAACCGCGAATTTGAAGCCCCTAAAACTCAGGTCATGGGCATTATTATTAATGGTGTGCTTAAACGCGATTTAAATTGGACCATGGTTGCAATCGGTTCGATGATTGCCTTCATGCTAGAGCTTTGTGGCGTATCCGCACTCGCTTTTGCAGTAGGTGTTTATGTACCCATCCAGTATTCTGTCCCGATCTTTATGGGCGGGATTGTGCGCTGGTGCGTAGATGCATGGCTTGCAAGACAAAGCACAGTTGCGATGGATTCCGATGATCCGGAAGCAAAGGCCAAGGCCGAGATCGAAGCAATTCAAAAATCTGAAACCAACCCTGGGGTTTTACTCGCTTCGGGCTATATTGCTGGCGGATCTCTTGCAGGTGTAATTCTCGCCTTCTTCGCTTTCAGCGATACACTTCCTAAGGATATTGCCCGCTGGCAGTATTCAACAATTCCAGTTACTCGAGAAGCAACCTTGGATGAATTGGGCAAAGATGCAGCGCGATTCAAGCTGGGTGCAAGCGCCAAGGATGCGGATGTCATCTCGTTTGGAAAAGAAATTTCAGAATTAAGTCGGGAAGAGGGAGTGCTGCAAAATTGGGTGAAAGTCCCTGCAGGTATCAAATTAAAAACTCCCGACAAGCGTGAGATCTTAATTGAAAAAGAAGAGTTTCTTGGGCCTATTGCACAAAGAATCATGGGAAGAGAATATTTTGCTCCTGCCCTTTTTCAAACCAATGCCAGCCTTTTAAAGTTGCCTGAAAAACTTCCTGTCGGAGCAGAGCTCAAAATTCCGGGAAGCATTCTTCCTGCCATTCTTTGGTTTGGCGTGCTAACCTTACTTTTGGGATTTGCGGGTGCGGGTTGGCTTTTCAAAGAGAAGCCCGCCTCATAACATAACAACAATATTCTTAATTTACATGGAGCTTTTATGATTCACTACTTATGGAGATGGTCAGCTTTAGCTGCCCTTACAATTCTAATGGCAAACTTTTCCCCTCTTTTGGGCGATGAAGGTATGTGGTTGTTCAACAACCCGCCTAAGGCCCACCTCAAAGCAAAGTATAATTTCGAGCCCACAGATGCCTGGCTCAATCATTTGCAAAAATCCTCTGTTCGATTTAACAGCGGCGGTTCGGGTTCTTTTGTTTCTGCAAATGGATTGGTGATGACCAACCACCATGTTGCTGCGGATGCATTGCAAAAAATGGGCACCAAGGATCACAATTATTACCGTGATGGTTTTCATGCCAAGACTTATGCTGAAGAATCCAAATGCGAAGCCATGGAACTTAATGTTCTCATGAGCATTGAAGATGTTACAGAAAAGGTAAATGCTTCTTCCAAAGCGGGGGCCAAAGCAGAAGATTCTTTTGCTGCACGCAGAGCTGTCATTTCAGAAATCGAAAAAGAATCACTCGATAAAACCAGCCTTCGAAGCGATGTTGTCACCCTTTACCAAGGTGGCGCCTACCATCTTTATCGATTCAAGAAGTACACCGATGTCCGACTCGTTTTCGCGCCCGAACAACAAATCGCTTTCTTTGGTGGCGACCCGGATAATTTCGAATACCCCCGCTTCGACCTTGATATGGCTTTCTTCAGGGTTTATGAAAACGACAAACCCGCCAAGATCGAACACTTCCTTAAATGGAGCAAAGCTGGAGCTAAGGAAGACGAACTAGTTTTCGTTTCCGGGCATCCAGGCAAAACCAACCGCCTTAATACGGTTGATGAACTTCAGTATTTCAGAGACATAGGCTACCCTTTCCTGCTTAACAGGCTGAATCGTTGGGAAGTTCTTCTTAATGCGTTTAGCGGTAGAAGCGAAGAAAACGCTAGGCAGGCCAAAGAGTTTCTTTTTGGGGTGCAGAATAGTCGCAAAGCTAGAGTTGGTGGCTTGGGTGGATTGCTCGACCCAGAATTGATGGCAAGGAAGCAAGCTTATGAACTTAAGCTTAAAGAAGCTGTTGCCAAGGATGCAAAGCTTGCAGATGCCAAAACTGCATGGGACAAAGTAACAGCATCTGAAAAGATTCGTGCTGAACTGATCAAGCCCTACACTGTTTTAGAAGGTGCTGCGGGTTTTAATTGTGAAATTTTTGGCATCGCTCGCACACTGGTTCGGGCATCTGAAGAAAAACCCAAGAAAAACCAAGAGCGCCTACGCGAGTTCCGCGATAGCGCTCTCGAATCCATGGAACTTCAACTATTCTCCGAAGAACCCATCTACGATGAATACGAAATCGTCAAACTTGCAGACGGCCTTTCCTTCATGGCTTCGATCCTTGGCTACAAGCACCCCATCGTTGTAACCTCGCTTGCGGGCAAGTCGCCCCAGCAGCGTGCTGCGGAACTCGTGCTTGGTTCCAAGTTAAAAGATGTCAATGAACGCAAAAGGCTTTATAAAGAAGGCACTAAAGCTATCACTGCATCGAAGGACCCTATCCTTTTGCTTGCTCTTGCAGTGGATGCTGAATCCCGCAAGATCCGCAAACGCATGGAACTCGAAGTGGAAGAACCCAAGCGACAAGCCTATGCAGAAATCGCCAAGGTCAAGTTCGCACTCGAAGGCACCAGCACCTACCCAGATGCAACCTTCACCCTTAGGCTCGCTTTTGGCACGGTGAAAGGTTACGAAGAGAACGGCAAAAAGGTTCCTGCTGAAACTTATTACTCGGGCCTTTACGAGCGATCTACCGAGCACATGAATAAATCCCCCTTCGATCTTCCTCAGCGATGGATCGATAAAAAGGGTAAGCTCGACATGAAAGTTCCGCTCAATTTTGTCTGCACCGCAGACATCATCGGGGGCAATTCAGGCAGCCCAGTTGTTAATAAAGACGCTGAAGTGGTTGGTCTTATCTTCGATGGCAACATTCAATCCTTGGTATTGGATTTCGCCTTCACCGAAGAACAAGGCCGTGCTGTTTCGGTTCATTCCCAAGGTATGATCGAGGCACTTCGGAAAGTTTATGAAGCCACGAATGTGGCTGATGAACTTGAAGGAAAGTCGAAATAGAAAGCTTACTTCTTCGGGGAATGCTTAACGCGTTCCCCGAACGATGGGCTATCCAATTCTGATGCGAGCGTGTTTCGGGTCTCGACGACTTGTTTTTGTAAAAGATCAAATTCATGTGCCAGATTTTCTGCCCTCTTTCGGGCAATGCGAATCAATTCGGTCGCACCCGGCTCTTTCACTTGTGCTACCAACTCCTTCATATCAGGCAGGGTTGATGCGCTCCATATCTTACGCGAAATTATCAGATACCCAGGCAGCAAGCTTCCCAAAAATACCATCGATGCCATGCCATAAAAATTCCAAGGCAGGTAATCATGCCTTACCCACGACATTAATGTGCGATAAAGAATATCCCCCACTGCAATCGTTGGAAGAAGATTGGTGATTAATGAAGTTACGAAACCAAACTCAGCCCGGGCAATCTTCTGCCCCAGTCTTTCTATATCGCCACGCAACTGTTCCAATATTTCGTCTTCAGGTTGCTTGCGTGTAACCTGCCTAGCAACGGCCTCTAAAGCTGCGCCTAAACCAATCAGCCCCCAACCCTTCGACTCTAACTTAGGTTCTTTCGCCAACTCTTCCTCAGATTCCTCGGCATAGGGAATCTGCAAATCCTCAAGAGTTCGTTTTGAATCAGCAACGATTGATTCAACCTTGGTGCGAAACTCGATGCCCAATGCGCCCGCCACTTTTTTATAAGGCAACTGCCCCCGTAGTAACGACATCACCGAACTTAATCCAATACCGGCAATGCCTAAAATAGAAGCTTTGCCTGTAAGAATCTGCCCGATCGACCAAGATACACCTAGAGAAGCCAGACGATTTCTCAGCCACAAGGGCAGGCTCATTAAATAACCAACACTCTCAGGGCTTTGCTGCCAAACCTGTTCCCGCAATAAGGTTTTTAACGCTTCCGCACAATCCGATTGCGCCAGTGCATTTAAATAGGCTTCTTGTAAACGAGCCTCTAAACGAACTTCGGTATTTTTAAGTTGCAGGGCCTGGGATTTAAAGTAATTCCCCGCGGAAGGTTCCAATGCATACTGCATGTGCCCAAGAAAACTATCGAGTGGGAGTAAGGCCCGAAGTTCTTTAGAGCGGGTTCCCAAAAGAGTCTGGCGCAATTCCAAAAACTCTGCCCTGCCCGGTTCCAAACAACTCACAAAAAAACTCGTCTTCCGATCAACCTCAAAACCAAGCTCTGTTATTCTTTTGATAAAATCTTCCCGAATTGCATTGGCATCATTTGGATATTGATCCAGCTTGGTCATAACAAAGTACCAGCGTTTTCGTTCGCTCCAATCTTTGACCTCGGCATGAATTTCGAAGTTGGCACGCTTTGCAGGATCAGTCACAAACACCACGACATCAGCCAACCCTAGAATCTGCCTAGTCTTTTCATGATTGGCTTGATCAATGCTATCGATGTCTGGGCAATCGACCAACACCACGCCATCAAGGCGCGCGTCTACAAGATCGACGAGGCTAAGATCCATATACGATTGCAACAAAGGGCGGTCATGCTGGGAAAGCGCCATCTTTGGCTTGGAGGTGCAAGGCCTGATTGCAGGTGAAATCTGACTGGCGTTGGGTTGGTTGAGAAGCGCATTAAAAAGGTGCGACTTCCCTACCCCGGTACCGCCAAGCAACGCAATTATCAAAGGTTTTGCATCAGGGTTTTCAGCATTAAGTTTTTCAAGGGCCCTACGAAGCCTGACATCCAACCTTAGGGAATCAGGCCATAGAGGGAATAATGAACAAGACTGGGCCAGCCGCTGGGCCCTTTCCCGGATTGCTGTAACCAACATGGAAGAGGCATTCATGAAACTTTACCTTCGTGTAAAAGCTTCTGGACCCGCATACAAATTTGTTTGAATTTCGGGATCGGAGCATCAATCAAGGTTTTCAATTTAAGGCGCCAGCCTTGCAGCAACACCGCTGCCCACTTTTTATCCATGTGAATCAGAAGTTCCTGCGTTCGCTGGGTCTTCCATTTATTCTGGGCATTCTCTGCAACGGTGTTCAAATGATAATCTTCAAGAAACTTGATCCCAACCCCGACTGCTGCCCCCACTCCACCCACCGTTCCTGCTATTCCAAGATTCGTAAGCAAGGCGCTAAAACTTCCACCCGTGGTACACAAATCCACCATTAGCAATGCAATTCCACCGGTCATCGCCAACTCGGGAACCGTGGCAAGCATAGCGCATTTCCACTTATTTTCTTCTGCCCATTTGGCCAGATCTTTTCTTACTTCCGTCTCCCAATCCAACCCTGCTTCTGGAATATTAACCTTCGTAAATGCATTGCGGGCATTCTCGCAATTGGCCGAACTTAGAACCCCATCCGTTCCCGAAAGGTCTGGATAATTCCCACGCCATTGGTTCCCCATATGCTCGGTGGCCTCGTGCAATCTTTTTCTTTCAAGATCATCACGGTTGACAAGGCTGGGGCCATCATCATTCTTGCCCCTTAGCCAATCAATAAGCTTCTGCCCTTTTTTGAATACCACGCCTGGTATTTCGAAACCACTAGTGATGATACGCAAGTACCAAGGCCTTCTTCGCCTAGCTTCTTCCAAAACAATTTGAACCAATCTACCCGCGGGAAATTCATGGAAGGCAACAGCCTTGGCGTGTTCCAATAAATCAGCACGCATTGCCCGATCTCGTTCCCGCATCCCAACTAATCCCAATTCTTCTTTTTCAATGAAGCTCATACAAGAAACCACGGTTTGTAATGCTGGCTCCCTCAGCCCAGAGATAATGATTTTTTCGGCATCAAACCCATGCAACAGCGATTGCAAAGGCGGTGTCGATTCATTGAGAGGATAAACATTTTCCAGGCTCGGGTGTTCCGATCTCGGGCTGAAATATACCGGGGTCTCTGATAGAAACTGGTGCAGCGTTTTTCCATCCGCCCTCTGGTCCTGAAATACAGCGAACTTCCCCGAAACCTTTTGCAACAAATCAGCCCATATCTGTTTCGCTGCTTCTGCGTTTGTCATGGTCAGCATGTAGGCCATCGATGCAGACTTCTTACAGCACCTTGCAAGTTCTTGAATTACTTTGTCATCAGAATAAGCGTTATCATAGACCATGAAAATTACAACTTCTGCACGCTCGAGCATTTTCTCGGCTTTGTCCCAATTGGTTTTCTCAACCGTGTTAAAATCGGGCACATCCACCAGCACCAATTGAATAGCCTGCTTTTTCTTCTCGGCATAAGTGGCAAACAATAATTGATCTGGCCCATCGGTTTGGCGTATTTGCGTTTGCGATACAAGTTTTTCTGCAATATACCCTGGGAACAATGCTGCGAGTTTTTGCGGATCATCAAGCGACTCGGGTACTGCAGCAGCGCAAGCCATGGAGCAAGGCCTTACTGCACCGCCTGCAGGAACATCAACACCCGTGAGCAATTTAAACAGGGTACTTTTTCCCGCACCCGAAGGGCCATAAAGCGTTGCGATAAGAACAGGATTAACGCCCCGCATTTGAAACGCAGAAAATCTGGCCTTTAACGCCTTCCATCCGGGCAATAAATCGGGATTACCACCCAGCGAGGTAATAAGTTTTTCACCCGTAACCAACAATTCATTTACGCCTTGGCAAAAAGGTTCTAGCGTTGATTGTTTTTCATTTTCCTGCATTTTGTATTACCAGCACTTGGATATCCTCTTTTATTCTAATGCTTTTAACCTTCGACTTCGATTAATTAGAAGAAAAAACATCGATCAATTACGGATCGGCACCCATTTATACACTTTCCATCAAACTTATTTCCATTAACATGGGAATCATCTGATTTTTAAAAAACCCTGACAGGTGGTCATCATGCTCACTTATTTTGCAATGCTGTTTTCCCTTTTTGCTCTGGGCCAAGATTCTGCCCAGAACAAACCCAATGTTCTTTTTATTTCCATCGATGATCAAAATGATTGGATAGGCTGCATGAAAGGCCATCCAGATGTGAAAACCCCCAACATTGATAGGCTGGCAAAAAAAAGCACTCTCTTTGCTAACGCTCACTGCCAATCGCCTTTATGCAACCCTTCCCGCAGCAGCATGCTCTTTGGAAAAAGGCCCACTTCTACGGGTGTTTATGGCTTAACGCCTGGCCCACGAAGCTCTCCAATCCTTGAAAACGCAACCAGCCTTACTCAGGCGTTCATGAAATCAGGATACGATACCAACATCTGTGGCAAGATTTATCATGATGGATCCATCCTTCCTAAAAATCGTCTTTCCGAATGCGCGACATGGGGCCCTGCTCCGGGTATGCCCAAGCCTGCGAAGCCATTTGTGCAAACTCCGGGCAAACATCCTGCAATGGATTGGGGCATTTTTCCCAACGATGATTCAGAACAACCTGATTGGAAAACCACAGATTGGGCTATCAGCAAGTTGAAGGAAAAGCAAACACAACCGCTCTTCCTTGGAATAGGGTACAGGCTGCCCCATGTGCCTTGTTTTGCATCTCAAAAATGGTTCGATCTTTATCCTAAGGAAGTAACCCTTCCTCCAGTGAAAGATGATGATCGTAATGACACTCCGGAATTCTCTTGGTATCTGCACTGGAAGCTCCCCGAACCCAGGCTCTCATGGTTGAAAAAAACAAACCAATGGCAACCTTTGGTAAAAAGCTACCTCGCAAGTATCAGTTTCATGGATAGTCAGGTTGGCAGGCTTTTGGATGCGCTCGAAGCTTCGGGCAAAGCTGAAAGCACTTTAATTGTGCTATGGTCGGATCACGGCTGGCATCTAGGGGAAAAAGGAATCACCGGTAAAAACTCTCTTTGGGAACGATCCACCAGAGTGCCCCTGATTTTCGCTGGGAAAGGAATCGCACCCAATGCTGTTTGCAACCGCCCTGTTGAACTTTTAGATATCTACCCCACACTTATAGAGTTATGCTCTTTGCAAAAAGTCGAAGGATTGGAAGGGCATAGCCTACAGCTACTTTTGCAAAATTCCTCTGCCCCAAGAACTTGGCCCGCAATCACCAGCCATAATACGGGCAATCATTCTATCCGCTCGGAAAGATATCGCTTTATTAAATACGCTGATGGAACCGAGGAACTTTATGATCATTGTGAAGATCCGAACGAATGGCGGAACCTTGCAAAGGAAAAGGGGTTTGAAAAGATATTGGAGGAGCATCGGGCATGGTTGCCAAAAGTTGATCTCCCACCCATTCCCAATAGTGCACATCGCATTTTGATCTGGGATGCGAAAACTAAAACCGCCACTTGGGAAGGCAAACCTGTTCTTGCTTCAGAGAAGGAAGACTAAATGCTGCCATTACTTTTTGCATTTTCGATTTTTACAGCTTCTGCTTTGCCAGATAAGCCCAACATTGTTTACATCATGGCGGATGATTTAGGCCACACCGACCCGGCATGTTATGGCAGCAAGTATTACGAAACACCCAACATCGATAGCCTAGCTTCGCAGGGAATGAGATTTCTAAATGGTTATTCGTGTGGCCCGAACTGCCAACCTACAAGGGCAGCCCTGATGAGCGGGCAATATGGCCCTCGTACTGGTATTTACACCGTGGGCAATATCGATAGATTCGATTGGCAGTCGCGCCCACTTAAGCCCGTTGAAAATGTGGTGGATCTACCCCTTAAAAAAATCACCCTTGCAGACTCACTCAAAAGCAATGGCTACAAAACCGCATTGTTTGGAAAATGGCATCTAGGCCAACAGGGCGAACATCATCCCTCTAAACGCGGGTTCGATGAAGCAATTGTTTCCATGGGAAAACATTATGATTTCGTCACCGCGCCTAAGGTGGCATACCCACAAGGCACCTACCTTGCTGATTTCCTCACCAACAAAGCTGTCAACTTTATCAACCAAAACAAGGAAAAACCTTTCTTCCTTTGCGTTCATCATTTCGGAGTTCACTCACCTTACGACGCTAAGAAAGAACTCATCGAACGATTCCAAAAAAAACAGGGCGTAGGCGGCCATAACAACCCTACTTATGCTGCTATGCTTTTTAGCGTTGACGAAAGTGTGGGTAGAATCCTAAAAACTTTGGATGATCTTAACCTCTCGAAAAACACCTTGGTCATTTTCACCAGCGATAACGGGGGCGTGGGCGGTTATACCCGTGAAGGCATCAGACAGGGTGGTGATAAAACCGATAACACACCTCTCCGCGGCGGCAAAGGCATGCTCTATGAAGGCGGCATTCGGGTTCCTTATATTTTCCGTATGCCAGGAACCATCAATCCGGGAACCACTTCCAACACCCCCATTTGCAGTGTTGATCTCTACCCCACCCTTCACGAATTCAGCAAATCCGAACTCCCCAAAAACTACAAACTTGATGGAGAAAGCTACTTTTCTCAACTTCAAAGTTATACTTCAAAAAACCTTAAACGAAACGATATCTTCTGGCATTTTCCCGGCTATCTAGGCGCAGGAGAGAACACCTACCGAACCAAACCTGTAAGCGTTATTCGATCGGGAAATTATAAACTTCTAGAATTTCTAGAAGATGGTAAGATTGAGCTTTATAATCTAGTTGAGGATGTTGGCGAGAAAAATAACCTCGCCTCTCAAATGCCTGATTTGAAAAAAGAGCTTTATGATAAACTGACTAATTGGCGCAGCGATATCAAAGCGCCTATGCCTTCAAAAAATATCAAAGGCGCCAACACCCCGGAACTACCCAAAAAGAAAAAGAAACAATCATGATCAACAACTTCTCTCGATGCCTTCTTGCTGCTATCTTTATTACCCTCAGCAATTATTCCCACGCTGCAAGCAAACCAAACATCATCATCATCGTTGCAGATGATCTTGGTTATGCAGACCTTGGCATTCACGGATGCAAAGATATCCACACTCCGCATATTGATTCGATTGCCAAAAATGGCGTCAGGTGCACCAGTGGATATGTCAGCGGACCCTATTGCAGCCCCACTCGCGCGGGACTTCTTACTGGCAGATACCAACAGCGCTTTGGCCACGAGTTCAATCCCGGGTCCGCAGGCAACAACAACCCAGCATTCGGCCTTTCACTTGACGAAACCACACTGCCACAATTGCTTAAAAATGCAGGTTATAAAACCGGAATGGTTGGCAAATGGCATCTAGGTAGCACTGAAAAATTCAACCCAATCAACCGGGGCTTTGATGAATACTTTGGCTTCCTTGGCGGTGCAAACTCCTACAACGATGGCAAAACCATCGTCAGCAACATTGTTCGGGGCACCAAGCCCGTTGATGAAAAAGAATACCTTACCGATGCTTTCGCACGCGAAGCTGTGGCGTATGTCGACAAACAAAAGAAAGACCCTTTTTTCCTCTACCTCACTTTCAACGCAGTGCACACCCCTTTGCAGGCTTCTCCAAAACATGACATCGATATCGATAGAATTCCAAACCCTAATAGGCGCACTTATGCCAGCATGCTTTTTGCAATGGACGATGCGATTGGCAAGCTTCTTGCTAAACTCGACAAAGAAAATCTGACAGAAAACACTTTGATTTTTTTCATCAGTGATAATGGTGGCCCCGAAAGTGCCAACTTTTCCGACAATAGCCCTTTGAAAGGCGTCAAAGCCACCACTTGGGAAGGCGGCATCCGCGTACCTTTCTTCGTGCAATGGAAAGCAGTTTTACCAAAGGGAAAAGTCTACGACAATCCAGTCATTCAACTCGATATCCTTCCCACCGTTCTTGCGGCTTCTGGTGGGGAATATTCTCACAAGAAAAAACTCGATGGGGTCAACCTGCTACCCTACTTCAAGGGTGAAAACAAAGAACCTCC
>CAXNFS010000022.1:0-20294 GCA_964201235.1 Gemmataceae bacterium
CCACCTGTATTCCAAAGCATCTCGCGTCTGTTCATGCCGGGATTATAAAGGTTCGGGTTATTATTATTGATGTTCATAGGGCATCCGGTTTAATCAACGAAGGAAAACTCATTAAGATTGAAAAGCACACGGGCTAAATCTGCGAGCGAATACTGAACTGCCAAGGCCGTCAAAGATTCAAGTTCAGATTGGGTTGGTCTGCGCCCTAGGGCAATAAGAAAAGCATTTTCAACTTTTTGCTGTTTGGGAAAATCACGCTCTAATCTTTTTGCAAACTCTTTGGATTGCACCAGCATGAAACCATTATTCAAGAGCACAAGGGCCTGCAATGCGGAAAGGCTTTCATTGCGTTTATCCACCAATAATGAGGGATCTGCGCAATCAAGCGTCGTCATGAAGGGCTGTTGCTGAGAGCGGACGAGAAAGCGATAAACAGCTCTGCGGAATGATTTGGGGTCTTCAGGGTTATGAAGGTGATATTGATAATGTGGCGAGTGCTCGGGTTTTTCGATGACAAAATCTTGGAAGCTAGGTCCAAACATCGCTTCATCAAGTTTGCCCGAAACCTTCAAGACAGAATCACGAATAGCTTCCGCCTCGAGCTTTTTGCGATTCATGCGCCAGTAATAAACATTGTCGGAATCCTTGGCAGCGCTATCAGAGTTAGTAGCAGAAGATTGCTGATAGGTTGCGCTGGTTAATATCATTCGATGAAGGCGTTTAAGAGATTGACCATTATCACGGAAGTCGGTTGCAAGCCAATCAAGAAGTTCGGGGTGTGAAGGATCTTTGCCCATCTTCCCGAAATCATTGGGGGTATCAACAATGCCTCTGCCAAAATGCCAGCGCCAAACCCTGTTCACAATAGATCGCCAAACAAGCGGATTTGCATCATGAGTAATCCAGTTGGCAAGAGCAACTCTGCGCAAACCTTCAGGTTCATTTTCTGGAATGGAAAACATTCCCGGAGAATGAGGGAGAGCAGTGATCGCTCTGGGGGAAACAACATCGAGTGGTTTTTCGATATTGCCCCGCTGTAGTAAATGAATGGTTCGAGGCTTGCCCCCCGTTGCGCCCGTACCAGAAAAAGCGCCACTCCCAGTATGAACCGTTCCAGCGAAAACCATTTTAGGCTGGGGCATTTTTACAAGCTGTGCCTTCAATTCAGAAACTTGAGCTTTCATATTTTGAAGTGCCAGCCTGTCGGCTTCAGGTACAAGAGTTGCAAGCAACTTATTTTTTTGCTCTTGCAGTGCTACAGTTTCTTTATTGCTAGTATCAGCACCTTGGAACCAGATGCCATCGGTGAGATTCTTTTTAGTCCAGCGAATGGGAGCTTCGGTAGAATCGAGACTGGTAACCGGAGCGTTTAGTGCAAGATTTTTACCCTTGGCATCAAGCACCTCTACTTCAGCCAGCGCAAGAATATAGTCGTTTTGCCTGGGTGCGAGTTTAGTAGCAACTACTCTAATATACTTGGCTTTTTTCATCCCGACATTAATAGCGACAGGTATCAATCCAGGATTAAGCTGATCTTGCTCACTGGTTTTTAAGCTCAAGATTTCAGGGGCTTTGAATGTTGCTTCATCACTAATTTGCACCTGATAGCGAACAGGAAAACCAAACCCCGCACCAATGTTGTTGAATTCATCATGGCAAGCATGCAACACAACCTTATCAATGATCTGAGCTTGGGGAAGTTCGATCTGAATCCACTTTGATTCTGACTGCTTGGGGCTAATGCCACTGTGGTAACCAAACGCAGGGTTCTTTCCAACAGATGCTTTTTGCAATTGAGCAATGCGAGAATCAATTTCTGCGAGTTCTTTTCTGCCAGGCATCTTTGCTTCGAATGCCTGCATTGTTACTTCTTGAACTTTGATTTTCTGTTTTAATGTTTCAAACTGCGATGCAATGTTGGCATCAGCATGGTAGGGCTTATCCGCACGATCAAGCGCTGCAAACACCGCCTGCATGCCGTAATAATCGGTCTGCAAAATAGGATCAAACTTATGGTTATGGCACTGCGCACACTGAACCGTCATGCTCAGAAAAGTGTTGGCAGTATTGGCAACCATATCATCACGATCAAGATGGCGCGCAACCTTACCATCGATTTTGCTCTCGGGCACTTCAGCATGACCGATGAAATCCCAAGGGCCCGACGCAATAAAACCCAAAGCTTCGATCCCTTCGGGAGTGCCAGGGAAAAGCATATCACCCGCAAGTTGCTCTGAAACAAATCGGCCATATGGTTTATCTGCATTCAACGAACGAATCACATAATCCCGGTAGGGCCATGCATTGAGCCTTAGCTTATCTTTGTCGTAGCCATGGGTTTCGCCGAAGTGAACAGCATCAAGCCAATGGCGAGCCCAGCGTTCCCCATACTGCGGAGAAGCAAGCAAACGATCTACCAGCTTTTCATAAGCATCAGGCGATTTGTCGTTGAGGAAATTTTCAATCTCAGCGGGTTCAGGGGGAAGACCAGTGACATCAAAATAAACCCTACGCAAAAGCGTAATCTTGGAAGCTTCTTTGGAAGGGCTTAATTCCTTCTGCTGTAACTTGTTCCAAATAAAAGAATCAATCGGATTTTTGGCCCATTGGGAGTTAGCTTTAGGAGGAGGAATAACTTTCATGGGCTGAAGGGACCACCAAGAAAGTACATTCGACTTTTCAGAACCATCATCAAGCCATAAAGCCCCTTGATTGATCCAGTTCTTTATGAGATCTAATTGTTGCGATGAAAGCCTTGGCCCCTTGGGAGGCATCATGATTGCTTTTTCGAGCGAGCCAATATTGCGATAGAGAATACTTGTATCTGCTTTTCCTGCGATGATCACTTTACCTGAATCACCACCCTTGAGGGCATCAGCTTTACGATCAAGCCTTAGGCCATTTTTACTGCTGCTTTCGCCATGGCATTTATAACAATGCTCTTTGAAAATCGGCTGAATATCGCGATTGAAATCAACTTTGACGGGTTCAGTACCCAGCGTGGCCACTAAGTAAAGGATTAAAACGGAAGGCATGCCATCCCCATGAAAAGAAGGAACTTACATCATAATAATGATACCCCCTGCAATGGTAATTATCCAGCAAATAGGGGGAAATCGAAGGATTGGCCTGTGTAAGATGCCATCACACAGCGTGGGGATTAGGTAATTTGCTGATAGAACTCAGCACCATGAATTTATCGCGAAGTGTTTGAATTTCATCCTTGGTTAATTTGTGAAGGGGCGGGCGAACCGGCCCACACTCAACTCCTAAAGCACCCATCAACGCTTTGCCACCGGGTATGCCACCGAACTCTTGAATCAACCGTACAATTGCAACACTCTTTTCCTGCAGCAATCTGGTTTTTTCTACATCACCCTTTTCAAAGGCCTCCATCATTTCAAGATAAATAGGAGCAGCAAAATTGTAGGTGCTTCCTACTGCGCCACGAACCCCCATCGCAATTGCACCCAGCAACATTTCATCGCAACCAAATAAAACTTCGAATCTGCCTCCATCTAAAATCGTGCATTCAAGAAGATCGGAAAGATCAGAATGAGAATACTTAACGCCTACAAGATTGGGGATTTTCTTACTCGCCATTCTTAGGAAGGGAGCCACCGGCCCATTCACCCCCGTGAAAAGCGGGATGTGATAATGATAAAAAGGAAGCTCAGGAGCTGCACTTGCAACCTCTGCTTGAAACTCAACTAGATCCGCAGGAGCCGCTGGCTTGAAAAAGCAAGGTGCAGCAGAGGATATGGCATCTGCTCCAACAGATTTTGCATGCTTGGCAAGCTCTCGCGCTTCGCGGGCGCTATTATGACCAACATGAATCATGAAGGTTAGCTTGCCTTTAGCCGCAACCGACCAAGCCTGCGCAAGCTGCATTCTTTCTTGAAGAGTAAGAGACTGGCATTCACCCGTGGTGCCTGCAACAAAAACACCCTTAACACCATTTTTTAAAAGATGGTTGGCCTGAACCGGAACCATATCCAGATTGAGATCACCCTTTTCATTCAAGGGGGTGAAGGGTGCAGCCATCAAACCAAGAAAAGGAAGGTGTCTCATAATTGTGTTATTCCTAAGGATTTTGAATGACAACTCAACTTCACTGTATTTCAGCGGCGATTACAATACAGAGATTTACTATAGAGATCATTCAACCAAGCTTACACCCTTAGATCCGTTACAGATAGAAGACTCGGGTAGTTTTTTCTGTGCAGCGACCATTTAAACGATTAATCTTTACTCTAAGAAACGACTTCCAAAAAAGGAGCAAACCATGGATCGCAGAAACTTTGTAAAAAGCACCCTCGCAACAAGCGCATCTTTAACCTTGGGAAATTCAGTGATGGCTCTTAACTCCAGCCTAGCACCAGCTAAGAAGCCCGTACTTCGACTTGCAGTTAAGTATGGCATGATCAAAGCAGGCACTACTCCGCTCGAAAAACTTACCCTTGCAAAAAAACTGGGGATTGAAGGTGTTGAAGTCGATAGCCCCAGTGGCCTGAACAAAGAAGAAGCCAAAAAGGCTGCAGAACAGACAGGCGTTAAAATCCATGGCGTGATTGATTCAGTACACTGGCGCGATACTCTTTCCTCGCCCGATGAAGCCATTCGAGCCAAGGGGCTTAAGGCTTTAATTTCAGGCATTGAAGATGCTAAGTTCTTTGGTGCAGATACCCTGCTTTTAGTTCCGGGTGTAGTCAATAAGGATGCAACCTACGAACAATGCTACGAACGATCCCAGATCGAAGTGAAGAAAGCACTGCCCACCGCAGAAAAACTAGGCGTCAAGATTTGCATCGAAACCGTATGGAACAACTTCATCACTAAACCCGAACAACTTGTGCAATACATCGATGACTTCAAAAGCCCATTTGTCGGTGCTTATTTTGATTGCTCTAACATGGTAAAGTATGGAGTTAGCAGCGCTGACTGGATCCGGAAGCTTGACAAAAGAATGGTCAAATTCGACTTCAAAGGTTATAGCAATACCAAGCAATGGTGCGGCATCGGCGAAGGCGATGAAAACTGGCCCGAAGTTTTAAAGGCCCTGGGCGAAATTGGCTATGATGGTTGGGCCACTTCCGAAGTCGGTGGTGGCGGCGAAAAAGAACTTACCGACATCGTTGCCCGTATGCGCAAAGTTCTTGATCTGCCAAGCGCTTGATTTTGTTTTACTACAATACTAACTGTTCCACTTTTTTAACGATTGAGGTTGATTCATGACGACTGCTACATCCATTCAGACGAAACTTTACATTGATGGCAAATGGTGCGATGCACTAGATGGCAAAACCCACGCAGTCATCAATCCTGCAACCGAAGAAGTGCTTTGGGAAGTTGCCTATGGCAGCAGGGCAGAAACCAAGCTGGCGCTGGAAGCCGCTGCTAAGGCCATGCCAGGCTGGCAGAAACTCACCTCATGGGATAGAGCGAAAATTCTCAAAAAAACCGCTGACCTCATGCGCGAACGCGCTGATGCCATCGCTCGCGTTATGACTATGGAACAAGGCAAGCCAGTGGTCGAAGCCAAGGCAGAAGTAATGCACTCTGCAGATACTTTCGAATGGTTTGCTGAAGAAGGTAAACGAGCTTACGGGCAAGTTATCCCGAACTCGGTGCCAGGCAAAAGGCACATCACCCTCAAGCACCCAGTGGGCGTGGTAGGAGCTATCAGCCCTTGGAATTTCCCCATCACACTCGCGATCCGCAAGTTGGCACCCGCCCTTGCAGTTGGTTGCACCGTAGTTAGCAGGCCCGCAAGCCAAACTCCAAGATCATTGATCGTGATTTTCGAATGCCTTATCGATGCAGGCCTTCCTGCAGGCGTTGCCAACCTAGTGATCGGACCCGGCCAAGAGATGGCTGATGAGTTCATGCAAAATCGCATTTGCAGAAAAATCAGTTTCACAGGTTCAACCGAAGTGGGCAAACAACTGATCCGAGCATCCGCAGATCAGGTGAAAAGAATCAGCATGGAACTCGGTGGACATGCTCCATTCATTGTCTTCCCAGATTCCGATCCTGAAGTAAGCGCAAAGCTTGCGGTTGCAGGAAAATTCCGCAACAACGGACAGGTGTGCATCTCGCCCAGCAGGTTCTTTGTACACAAGGATATCCAGAAGAAATTCACGGAAGCGGCTGTCGAGTTTGCCAAAGCTTTGAAAATGGGCAATGGCCTCGATGCAGGAATCGAAGTCGGGCCAATGTTCGAGAAAAAAGCGCTGTTACATACCCAAGGCCTCATTGACGATGCCAAGGGCAAGGGCGGTCAGGTGCTTACCGGTGGTAAGAAATCTGACAAATTCGAAAAGGGTTACTTCTTCGAACCTACCGTGATATCTGGCCTTAACCCCACTTGTAGAATCCTTACTGAAGAACCTTTTGCTCCTGTAATGCCCATCATCGAATTCGATAAAATCGATGATGTTATTGCTGCTGCAAACAACACGCCCTATGGGCTTGCTGCCTATGTTTTCACCAACGACCTAACAACTTCACTAAAGATGGCGGAAGGATTGGAAGCAGGAATCATCGGCATCAACGACCCCGTACCAGCAACACCCCAATGCCCGTTTGGTGGGATGAAGGAAAGCGGCTTGGGCAGGGAACTAGCTCAGGAAGGTATGGAATCTTACTTAGAAACCAAGTATGTATCCATCAAGCTAAGAGATTAATTTGTTCTCTAAATATTAAAGCTTCAGGAAGGCATACGCTTTCTTGAAGCTTTTTTTATTGATCAACTTTTATTCGAACTTTTACTTTTTAAGATTTGTCGTCTTTATCCCCATCTCTAATGCAAAGTTCAAAACAATTTCTAAAATCGTCTCTTTAAGCCTTCTCTCCTGCTCATCATTTTGAATATCTGCAAAGGCTGATATCTCAAACTCTAATCCATTCTCACCTATTTTTAAAAACGAAATCGTCGTCTTGTTGGCAATAACCCTGTGAGTTACAACGAGCTTCTCCAATAATTTAACATGCAACAAACCTATCTTTTCGACCTCGGTATGAAGATCAATACCAAATACGAGACGCAACCTTCGTTGCTTGCGAAAACCATAATTATCGATGATGGCTGTCGCAAGGTTGGCATTGGGTATTAACAAAAGAGAATCTTCTGCAGTACGAAGTTTGGTAGCGCGAAAACCTAATTGCTCGACCGTGCCTTCTTTATCGCCCAGAATTATTTTATCGCCTACACGAAAAGATTTTTCACTGATGAGAAGTAATGTGCCAAAAAGATTCTTGAGAGAATCCTGTGCAGCGAGTGAAATACCAATTCCAAGGATGCCAAGCCCCGCAAGGAATCTACCAAGCGATTCTGCCTCACCGAAATTCTTAATCAAAAGAGAGATGGCAGTAAGTATGACAATAAGCTTTATGCTTCTGCTAATAAAAGGAACGAGCATATCTGCGACACCCTTGTATTTAATCATGGATTCAGAAACTTCATAAATAAGGGCGATAGTATCAACCAATTGCAGGAAGAACCAAGCAACGACAAGTGTTATTAAAATTTGTTCTATAGTGTAAATAAAAATGGCGACATTATTAGGAAGATCGAGCCAAGGAATAAAAGAGTAGACAAGAGTAAAAAAGATCAGAGCTTTTAAGGCTCGCAAATTACGTCTCATTCTTGTCTTAAAAACACCCTCACTTGATTTTGGAACAAAATGATGGATTCCAATTTTGACAAAAAAAGTAGAAAAGATCGCAACGAACAAACTGAGAATGGTAAAAATAAACCCTACAGCCCACTGATAGATACAAAGCCCGAAAAATATTTTGTGATACTTGGCAGGTACATTCAAGCGAAACCATATACCAGGTTCTGACCAAAAATCAGCCTTCAGCCTGACCAAATTTAATTTTGCCAAATCTGGTCTTACGGGCATATCAATAACAGCATTAAAAATAGATTCAATGCGCCTTACCGAACTCGAATCAAATCTCCATTCAATTTTTCCCTTACCATTGTCCTGAGGAGAGATAAAAATTTTTCCCAAGGGCCCACGATAAAGCTCATAACTAACCAACTTAGAATCAGTGGGGATTTCTTGCAGATAAATCTGACTGAGCCTGTCGAAAATAAACTTTAACTTGAATGCAAGCACAGGGCCTAACTCATGCCGGGCTGGCACTGGTATTTCGGAAAGATCCAATGCCCGACTAGCTTCGCGATCATTAAAAAAATTAACAGCAGCTAAAAAGAAAAATATGGTGTTACGAGGATTGGCCAGGTCGTGGGTGTAATTATATTTTGCCTGCTCTTCAGATGAAAGCTTTGAAAACATTGTGGGAATATTGGCAACGGTTTCAGGGCCAAAACGCCAGCATCCATCATGCTGCCTGAGAATCCCAAGTTCGAATCCGGGTGGACCATTGATCACTTGGTTAGGACTACTCCATGAATCTGCAAGGTTATTAGAGTCGGTGCTGATTTTACGAAGGATAGCATCGAGCATGACTGCTCGTTTAGGGCCGAGGTTTTCCAAATCTTCAACAGGAAGCATACTTAAATCAAGAAAGTTGTTGAGGTTCTTTTGCTGACTAATATCAAATTCCGCCATCATGATGGCAAGGTAAAAATTTCTAAGGAGCTTACGAGGGGTAGAAAGTTCATCTGGTACAGAATCAGGCTTTCCCGATTGTACCTTAAAGAGAGAGGTATCAAAATTATCAGGAACTGGGGGAACAATTTTGCCCATAATTTTATAGCGAATATCAATGGGTTGATTTTTGATATCTTCATACATCAAATCAACCGCACGAATAGTATCCTTGGTAAAAAGCCAAGCATCTTTCCCGCCAGGTATATAAGCCCTTTGTACAGCGATCATGCCTTTACTACTTGCGTTCCAAATATATTTAGGTCCGTTTGCATCTTCGGGAATTTCTTGGGTGAATAAATAACCCTTACGCTGAATGATCGCAGCAAGTTTCCAACCGATTAACGCTCCCGTAGTTTTTATTTTATCTGGTGGAAATTGAGAAAGGTCGAGATGATGTGTAGCGGTTATAAAATCACCCTTATAACAATGTTCCATGAATTCACTCATGGTATTATTTGGGTCATGCAAACCAGATTTTAATTGATTGGCAATTAGTTTCCTTGCTTGAGTTCTGCTTGCAGAAATAATGCGCATGGATTTGATTCGTGAAACGGTATCCCTATCAAACCGCCAAAGACCGTCATTGCATTTTTTCAAACTAATGCTAAGAGCTTCATCTTTAAAAACAACAAGCCGATCCTGACTGGGTAATGCGTTAAAATCACTCAGGGGAACAGATAACTCATCGAGAATATCATTAAGATCTAAAATCATACTGTTTAAAATATCAGGGGATATCGTTCCCGATTCAAATTCTAGGCAGGAAGAAGCCTCTTTCATCAAACCCGGAATTACAGGGTATGCTTCTGCAGCAAAACAAAGCGTATAGAAAGTGTTTACAGGAGTTGATAACTTTGCAATTAAGGGTTGGTTTTGATATTGTTTTAATGCTTCGAGATCAGGATTTGCATAACCCAAAATACCTGAAAGAACAAAACCTACAAGAAATCCTGAACTATTCATGTAAACATTCCTTTGTATAACACCATGGCCTTTCCTAGGCAAAATTGAGTCTAGCAAATTCATTGAATTATTAAAATACGAGCATAAAGCTAATTGAAAATGCAGTTTATAGCAAGAAAAGATGACTACTTGCTAATCTAATCCCAAGACTTTAATTTGTTCATCAGATTCTTCACTTCTGTTTTTTTCTTTTCAAACAGGGTGAACATTGCCAAGATTGCGCTTCCCAAAATAATGACTGCTATCCACCAAACCCATGTCTGTTCTTTATCCACAGCCGCATGCCATATCATGAAGAAAATATCCATCAGAAGAAATGCCATCCCAAAATAAAGAAACCCTTTAGTTTGTGTAGCCATGCCTGCCAAAATCCCCATAACACACCAGAATGCAAGGGCAATAGGTAGCCAAACAGAATAACCAATACCTAAGATCAAAAGATCCGAAGCGGAGGAAGCGTAAAGGAATGCAAGGGCGGTGTAACGCAGGAATTGAGAAAGGTTTTTGTGCAGTTTCGAGCGTAGAGAAAATTCTAAAATAAGGAGGAAGATTGCAGGAGGCACGAGCCACATTTGCGGATGTTGGAAAATAAAAAAACCTTGGCTAACCCATAACGACCAAAATCCACTAACCAATCCCAGACAAGAAGCCAACATAAGGTAAAAAGAGTTCCTCTGCATTGCAACCCAACCCCAAACCAATGCTGCTAGAAACCACAAGAATGCCTGAGCTGCAAAATCACCTGGCAACCTCATTGCAGATTCAGCAAAAGCCTTCATGAAGAAAAACTGTTCAGGATAGGCAACTAAAAATTGTTTAAACCAGAAGGATAACTGGGGTGCCAAAGGAATCAATACACCACATAACATGATGGGCAAAGCGATGGCTTGTTTGTTCCTTCGGAAAAATAATTCAGAGATACCAGCAGCAATAAAAGAAAGCATAAGAGCCCCGAGCGACCAGTATTGCCCAAAGAAACCACCAAACCATTCAGGCCTGCAAAGTCTGCAATGCAGGAAAATTGAAACAAATACAGCAATCATACCCCAAGTGTATCTGGTATTTTTCCAAGAAGTATCACTGGCATTTTCGGCATCAAGAAAACAAACAAACCACAAACAACCTAGGCCCAAGATAGCAACAGAACCCAAAACCAATTGAACCGCCCATTCAGGTTGCAGGCTTTTCATTGCATCAGGGTTGAAATAAACTGCTTCCAAAGCAAGAGAGCAAAAGACGGAAAGAAATGCAAAAATAGGGAGACGATCTCGGATCAATTTGGTTGCAAATTCCCAGACGCCAGTTAACTTTCCTAGAATCAATCTGCCAACTATTGCAAGCACCAAGATAGCAAATTGTAATAGTGCGGCTCTTTGGGGCCAGCGGGAATCATCAAGCGGAGAGGGAACAGCCTGCAAAATTAAACACCAAGCTGCAGCAAGTAAGAATAAAAATTCCCTACGCACACTCCTAGAAGTACCAAGCCCTGCCCAGGCGAGAAACAAAGCAGAAGGTGCGACACAAAAAGTTGCACAAGCGCCTATGATTCTTTCTTCAAAAATTTCAGCATCCCACGAGATCCAAACAGAAAGCAGCAAAATGATACCCGACACAATACCTTGAACACCAGGTAACCAAAGTGGCTTTACCTTCATAAAAGGCATTGCAATAATGCCTGTTATTAAAGTCATCAACAAAGCTAACGGAATACAGGTAGCTTGAATTAATTCTGCATAAAGCAAGTTTCTAGATCGTAGCCAGTAAGCAATTGTAACCAGTCCAAGGGTGAATAAACCCAGATCGCCAAACTTCACTTTCTGTGTGAAAAATCCAACTAAGACAACAAGTGCCAAAATAGAAATCGAGTAAGATGCGAGAGGAAGATCAGTTAAGTAAAGCTGGCCATTCAAGCAACCGAAATAAACAATTGCTCCGCTTAACCCCATAGCAACCAAAGCAATTTGCATTGCAGATTCAGTCATACGGATGGCAAGGAGTTTGATTCCAGAAATAGGCAAAGAGGAAACAAGAAACCAGAAGAACGAAATGCTTCCAAGTCCCAAACAAATAAGATTAACCATATCCAACGGATGATGAAGATGGAATGCAATCCCCAGATAGATGCACGCACCAAGTGAAGTCAAAATGTTTGCAAAAGCATAACCTGCTAGGTTGCGCCAAGCTGCAATCATCGCCATTTCTAATGCAACTAAGCAAATAAGGGAGAATACAAGCCATGGATTAACTGCTTCGAGTGCACCCATTCGAATAGCAACAAAAAGTGATGCGACCAGAATAAAATTCAGATTCGTAGGCCAAGATTCTTCATCAATAAAAGTTGAAGTTTTCCCAAGGGATTGAAAAACAATTCCTAAAAGAGAAATTGCAAATCCAAATAAAATCCAGATTACACAGATGGCTAGTAAGGCATTGGAAAAACCACCTTGCCTATCGTATTCAATCAAACCTGCAACTATCCCGAAATTCAAAACCGAGCCTGTGCAGATGATTCCAAGTGGAAGGCCAGCTCGCACCCGATAATAAAGGTTGGCAATTAAACTAAATACCATTGCAATGCAAATGGCCTTGCCTGACATGGTGATTAACCAATTGGCAGACAAACTTTCTTTACCTACCAAAACAAATTGAAACCCTGTGGGAAGAAGCAACAGCAGTAAAGCAACCCAAGGCAATGAAATGTGAATTACTTCAAGAGTTGACTCCCTAGATTTCAACAACCATTCATCATTAAGAACCTTAATTCGTGACCATATTGCAGTCTGAATCGAGGCTGCGCAAAGTATTCCTGCAATCATCAACGCATACCAATTTGCGAAAGCCTCCCCTTTATTTTCATGATAAATCGTAAGGGCGCCAAATAGAGCTGAAAGCCAGAATGCAATACTTGCATGCCTGTCGCTTTTACGAAACCAGCCAAGCAACATGGAGGTTGCGATCAAGAATCCCAGCCCAATCATGCCATGAATAGTGAACCCAAGAGGCCATGCAGCCCAAGTAATCAGAAATAGCAGGAACAAACCCAAGCCCTGAAGAATTTCAGCCAACTCACTAAGATTGGTGAACTGAATCCGCAGCAAGCGGTGTTGAAAATAATCTTTTATGGGATAAGCAAAAACCCAGAGAAGCGAGTAAACCGGCCCTGCAATAACAAGAAATTTCAAACCTGCAAAAGTTTCGTTTCGTTCAAATACACAAGCAAGTGTAGCAAGGATTCCAAACCCTGCGATAAAGACATTACGCCAATATAAAGTTCCAAATTCTTGAAGTCGCAATGCAGTGCAACCGCTTAAAACAGAACCCAGCATCACCATGCCCAGAATAGAGCCCGCCTCGGAAGTAAATATATGAGCTTCATTTGCAGAACCATTAAGGCGCATCAATCCAAGGATGATCGCAACAGCAGCAAGGGAGCCCGCACTTAAAGTTGCCC
The DNA here is from genome assembly GCA_964201235.1 of Gemmataceae bacterium. Classification (GTDB taxonomy): domain Bacteria; phylum Planctomycetota; class Planctomycetia; order Gemmatales; family Gemmataceae; genus UBA969. The sequence goes on from CAXNFS010000022.1 coordinate 13,039, forward strand.
TTGAGGGATAATCTGCGAATTTGAAAACAACAAAGCGCTTTAGTAAAAACCAAACCCAAAGGAAAAGTCCACCAGCAAGAGCCATCATCTGGGGCAAAATAACAATGCAACCTTTGTCCAACTGCCCCGCATTATGCAGGGAACGAATATAGCCCACACCTGCAGCGGCCATGACAAGCCATTGGATATGAAATAAGAATCGCTGATTACGCTGGGAAAACACTTGGACAAAAAGCCCAAGGATAAGAACCACAATGGGGGCCCAGAAGTTTCTTGCTTGAAAAGGAATATGAGCGGAATCCTGCATGAGTGATGCAAGATCTTCTGCAAGTTTCCAGGCAAGGGTAAGTAATGCAAAGCCTGCAATGTTCCATCTCAAGGCGCGCTCGGGAAGATTGCCTTCCTGCACTCGAATAGTGAAACGATTGCAAAAAGCATTCAGCGAATCATTAAAAGAAAGAAGAATAGAACCGATAAGGAACCAAACCGACCAACTCAGATTCAAACCAAGCGCAATGTTTTCGATTCCAAGATGATAACCCAGCGAGGTTGCACCAAAGCCAATAAGTAAATGAAACAATACTAGCTTCGGATAGCTGGCTTCATCCCAAAGATAGATGATGCAAGTAACCAATAAAATCGCATACCAAAGAAGAATACCCTGGCCCATCATTAGGCTGGGCCAATCGCTTGCAGGGAGCAAACCCCAATTAGAGGTAGATGCAAGAAAGCCACTGAATAAGCCTAATCCAAGTAAGATTGCACAAAGGGTTGCAAGGGTCCATTCATCGATAGATCTTCTGGTTTCGAACCAGATATCGCGGAAGATACGGCTTTTGCGTGCCTCAAATCGTAATACACTCCAGACAAATGCGAGGGAAGAAAGCCAGCATCCCAAGGTTTGCAATGCCCAAGGGTGACTCAAATTCCCGCCTTGTTCGAGAAACCAAGGTTGCATTCTTATGAAGTGCAAGGACAAACAACCCACCGAGCCAGCCATCGCTATTTGGAAGGTTCGAAACCACGGACTGCTGCTAACCAACAACGCTCTCAGTAAGGCAGCGAATGCAAACCAATCAAGATAAATTGCAAGAGGAAGATCCAAAACCTTGGAGTCAAGAATTGCGCCCACAGATTCCAATGCAAGGACCAAAGGCAAAATCAGCAGCAGCCAGAATTCAGATATTTGGGCAGGCGTTTGCACCCCGTCATCCCAAAGCGAATCAAAGAAAACAAAAAAACTATTTAAAAGATGTAGTAAAAGTGCAAGTGTTATTGCAGCCAATACACCTGCCGTAAAAGGCATTGGGAATAACAAGTGATGCTGAAAAAAACTATAGCCTGAAATCGACCAAAACAACAACCCTGCAAGCGTCAATTCCATCCTGCCAAACTGCCAAGCAAGAAGGATGCAAGCCATGCCCAATTCCAAAGCACCCAAACTAAAGAAGAAAGATTTATCTTCAGGAGTTTTCGAAAGCGAATACCAGGCGGGTAATAAACACCCAATGAGAATGCAGGAAAGTATTTTAAACGCCTGCTTTAAGGAATTAGTTTTGGCAGAAGAAGGAATGATTCTTGCGAGTGCCGAATAAATTAACGCCATCATCCCAAGGCAGGCGAATCCGAAATTTGCAGGAGGGTCGGGGTATAAGAAAGCAGCAACTGCGGAGATTGGAAAAACAACGATGATAATTGCGCTGAAGCGATTAGTTTGCAGTCGATAGAGATACAAAAGAAGGCACGCAAAGCCGATTTGAGCGATTGCGCCTCCTGGGCCGGGGCCCTCAGCTTGCGCCCAACCCATCGCCAAAGAACTCATTGCAGCAATCCATGCCCCTGCAATCCATCCCTTGCGTTCCAAACTATTTTCAAGATTCCATCGTGCAAAGCCAGTGATTAAAACCCCTACAAGAAGCATTACAAAAGCAGAAGGCGGTTCGACCAAATTTTTAATAAGATCCAACGAAGCAATTGTTGCAGTTGGGCTCAATGTTCCATTCAGCAAATGCACTTGTATGGAGAAAGCGATAACCATTTGCAAGCTGGCAGCCAACGGGCCGAACAAAGGCAATGCAGTTCTGGAAAATAAGACGAGCATTACAATGGCGATCCATAACGCTACGATCAACGAAGAAACATCGGCGCATGCAAGAAATGGTGCAATGGTAATAGTTAAAATACCGAAGCCATGAAGCAGCGGGCCTGCCAATGAAAAAGCATCGTCTGATGCCTCTTCTGGCCTAGAAATTTGCAAAGCTAGAAATACAACACCTGCGAATATTAGAGGTATAGCAAGCGAAGAGATCGCAAAATCCGTACTCGATGCCAAAAGAAACCCTTGAGAAACAAACAGTGAAAACACTAGAAGAAGTGCAAAAAGAATGAGTTTTGCAGAGGTTGCAGGTTTTGCAATTCGAGACAAAAAAGCACCAAGCAGCGCCAATGCTATTGCACCGCCTTGAGCAACTTTCGCTTCCAAGGGCACAAACCACGAAGCAAGCAACATTGCAGCGCTAAAAAGTAATAGTCCCAAAGTCAAAGGGCGTGGGGTTCCGGCAAAGGCCATATCTTCAAACAGATCTGAAGTTGCTTTTTTGAACAAAATTGCAATACCTGTCAGAGCAATAACCTGAACCGCTGCAGCAATCCAATAACTTGAACCAGCAAGACCAAGATTTGCCAGCACTAAAAGAGAAAGCACTGCAAGTAAAATACTTATGACCAGCATTCCTCTGCTGGTGGATTGTAACTTCCAATGATGCAGCGAGTATTGACCAGCAAAGAAAAGGAGCGCAGATATTCCAGCAAGCATTAAAAACGGGAAGTACGGGATTTGTTCAAGGCTATTCCATAATGTTGCAACCAAGGCGGTCGACCCACCAACAATCAATAATCCGCCAACCAATTCCCCAAGCAAGATATTGCGACTTTCAAGAAACAGACTAAGCACCCCTGCTAAGGTTCTTTGCGGTTTTACAATAATTGGCTCTTCAGGATTTTTAGGGAAAGGAAGTACCGGCCTTTCCTCTTCAAGTTGATTTTTAGATTCAGTTGATTGCATTGGCAATGCGGGTGGAACACTATCATTTTCTATAACAGAAATTAATTGTGACAGATCTAAAGTTTCTGCAGGAAGGATTGGCGGAATTGGAATTGGAACTGGAACTGGGGTGATTTTTGCCAAGCGATTTTGCAACGCTACCACAACCGCGGCGCTGGCCTCTTTTGAAACTTCATCCCGATCTACTAATTTTTCCAGCTGTTCAAGGGCGATACGAAGTTCTTCACCCTCTTTAGAAACGGTAGGGTTACGATTCTTACCACAGTTATAACATTGCATCGAAGTTGGATTAAGTTCGCTGCCACAGGTTTTGCAAAATCGGGGGGGCACAGCCGAGGGGTAAAACACTCCAACAAAAAATTTGATTACAATCCAAATAATAAAAAAGGCAGGAAGCGCAACTAATAGACCTAACAGGAGAATAATTACAACAATTATGTCCATGAATTACGAACTAGCACCTGAAAAGAACGGTATCAATAAAAAACAAAAACAGACGGTCCTAGCGCCTATTTTTTACCCAGACTGCCCATATTAGACACTTTTGGCGTTTTTTGTGCAACCCCTATCTTCTTATCTGGTAAGGTTTTTGGTGTTTTATGGAGTTGTGTTATGCGTCCTTTTCCGAGGCTGGCTTCAAAAATACCTAAACCATTCATGCAGATTCGTTGTAAGATAAACACTGAATAGCTAGACTAAATGATAGAGTCTTTAACCGTTTGGCATTTATCTAGGGTATTTGTACCGGAAAAGGGACTACCCAAGTAGTTTTGCACAACCTAATAAATTCGCAGGGGCTTTTTGCCTGCGGGAAGCAATATAATGCAGCTAACTTCCAAAAAAACTCCAATAGCAGAACCAGTAAAGTCCAAAGGGACATTCGCATTCGTAAGCCTTGGGTGCCCAAAAAACCTCGTTGATTCCGAGCGCATGCTTGGGAAACTTGCCCAAGATGGATACACCCTTACTGCCAACGCAGAAGGTGCGGATCTCGTCATCATCAACACCTGTGGTTTTATCGAACCAGCCCGTCAGGAATCGCTGGGCGTCATTCGAGAAATGCTGGATCTAAAAGAACAAGGTAAACTAGGAGCAGTAGTCGTTGCAGGTTGCCTAGCGGAACGCAAAGGCGATGCACTTCTAGAAGAAGTTCCAACAGTGGACCATATACTTGGGGTTCATGCACGCGAAGAAATAGTACAAATCATCAATCGCACACTTTCGAAAAAAGCAGCGGATGAACAACGCTCGGTTTTTCGCCCAGCGCCTGTGAAGGCTCAGGAAGATACAGGCCGTTTCCGTATCACACCCAGGCATTTTGCCTACCTCAAAATCTCTGAAGGTTGCGACAGGCTTTGTACATTCTGTGCCATTCCTTCGATGCGTGGCAAACATATAACAAAACCCATGGAAGAAGTAATTCGCGAAGCCAAGGAACTTGCTGCTGATGGCGTGCGCGAACTTTTAATCGTCGCCCAAGATACCACCTACTACGGGCTCGATCTTTATGGTGAAGTCCGCTTTGCAGCGTTATTGCGCGAGTTAGAAAAAGTGAATGGGATCGAATGGATACGCATTCTGTATGCATACCCGATATTCTTCACCGATGAACTGATTGAAGTGATTGCGAGCTCGAAAAAAATCGTGCCTTATCTTGATATGCCCTTACAGCATATTAATGATCGTGTGCTGCGCAGGATGCAACGAAAAGTACGCAGGGCCGATGTAGAAACACTGCTAGCAAAATTACGCGCAGCAATTCCAAACCTCGCTTTTCGCACAACCTTTATCGCAGGATTCCCAGGCGAAACCGAAGAAGAGTTTCAAGAACTTCTCGAATTTGTCAAACAGGCAAAATTCGAAAGGTTGGGTGTTTTCACCTACTCTCTTGAACCGGGAACTCCCGCCTCGAGGCTCGAAGATCATCTGCCTGAAGAAGTTAAAACCGCTAGGCAAAACGCACTCATGGCTTTGCAACAACCCATTGCATTCGAGTGGTGCCAATCGCAGTTAGGCAAGGAAATAGAAGCGATTGTGGACGGCCCAGACCCAGAAGTTCCAGGCCAGTTTAGAGGCAGAACTTTTGCAGATGCACCTGATATTGATTGTCTGATCCGCCTAAAGGGAAAAGGCCTTCGCTCGGGGGATATCGTTCGCACCAAAATCACCGGAACAGATGGCTACGATCTCGCAGGCAGGGTAATTTCTATTCGCTAGTTTTGCATAAGAGTATTTGCTTCATGGAAAGAAACCTCGCAGGCACGCAGGCTATCAAGTCAGGAAGGGCGGTTTTATTCAACCTGCCCAACCAGCTTACAGGCATGCGCTTCCTCCTTTCCTTCGTTCTCTTTTATCTAATCTCGCAAGAATTATGGCTCGCTTCTCTTCTAGTTTTCATATTTGCTGCATTCACCGATTGGCTTGATGGCCATCTCGCACGCACCCAGAACATGCAAAGCAGCCTTGGCCGTAACCTCGACCCTCTTGTTGATAAAGTTCTAATCTGTGGCACCTTTATTTTCCTCATCCCAATAGGAACCACCGAAGGCTGGCTGCCCCCATGGATGGTCACCGTTGTCGTTGCCCGAGAACTTCTTATCACAGGATTACGAAACTTCATCGAACAAAAAGGCGTCAGCTTTGGTGCAGACTTCCTTGGTAAAGCCAAGATGATTCTTCAATGTGCAGCACTCATTTCTATTTTCATCAACCTCATGAATCTCGAATGGATCAATCCAACCTTTGGCTTTTATGCCAGAGCAGCACTGATCTATGGCATGCTTGCAGCCACCCTATTCAGTGGGCTTCAATATCTGATCAAAGCTTTCCAAACCATTCTTTCTGAGCATCCTTAATTCATCAGGAGTAAATCAATGGCGAACAATGGACAACCACTAGGCGTTGCAATTGTAGGGTGCGGTATGATCGCCCGCTTTCATGCTAGGGCCCTTGCAGAAATTCCCGGAACAAAACTTCTGGCGCTCATCAGCAGAAGTGGCAAAAACGCCCAAGCAATGAACGAAGAACTCAAGCTCTCTTGTGATATCTATCCAGATCTGCCACCTGTTCTTGCAAGAAAAGATATTCATATCGTAATCATCACCACGCCCTCGGGTGCCCACTTGGAACCCGCAGTCGAATGCGCCCGCGCAGGCAAACATGTCGTTGTCGAAAAACCCCTCGAAATCACAGCAGATCGTTGCGATACCATCATCCGCGAATGCGATGCCAACAAAGTGCTTCTTTGCACCATCTTCCCCTCGCGCTTTGGCGATGCCAATGTCGAACTTAAAGCTGCGGTTGATGCAAAAAGATTTGGCAGACTAACCCTCGGCGAGACCACCTGCAAATGGTGGCGCACCCAAGCCTACTACGATGAAGGTGGCTGGAAGGGAACCATGGCTCTCGATGGCGGGGGCGCTTTCATGAACCAGGCAATCCACAATGTCGACCTATTACTTTGGATGATGGGCCCCGTCACCCATGTAACAGGCTTCACCGCAACTCTCGCTCACGAACGCATCGAAGTCGAAGACACAGGCGTTGCATGTTTGAAATTTCAAAACGGAGCACTTGGCGTTATTCAAGCTACCACCAGTGTTCACCCAGGCCTGCCGAAAACCATAGGCATCCATGGCGACAAAGGTACCGCAGTCATCGAGCAAGATGACATACTCAAGTGGGATTTTCTTGAACCCATCGCCCACGATAACGATGTGAAAACCCGCTTTGCACAAAAGGTAGGAGCTTCGGGTGGCTCAAGCAACCCTGCTGCCATCAGCCATCAAGGCCATACCAGACAATTGACCGATTTCGTGAACGCAATCAAGCTAGGTGGCAAGCCCTTAGTTGATGGCAGGGAAGGGCGCAGGGCAGTGGAATTAATCCAAGCGATCTATGCATCCAACGCTTCAGGAAAAGTGATTCATATCAAATAAAAAAGGCCCTCCTTGATCTTATCAGGGAGAGCCTTTATTGATTTAATCAGAAGTCTATTGAATGATTTTAGTTACATTATAACGGCTACCAGCCTTGGCAGTCACCGTTTGCTTGAGTTCATCGAGGTTGAACTTTTCCTTGTCTGAAACTGCAAACCTTACGGTTTCAGTATTACGGTTGGTAACGATCGATTCTTTAACCACCCAAGGAATTGTCACAAGTGCGGACCGCACTTTAGTTGGGCAACTCATTC
>CAXNFS010000023.1:0-20237 GCA_964201235.1 Gemmataceae bacterium
TAGACATTTTTCGAGGCCGCTCTTAAGCGCAGCTACACCGCCACGCACCTCTTCCACATCTTTAACCCGTATCCCGTCATTTAGGCCTTCGCGGAACAAGGCGAAAATTTCGCCAGGCTCCCTGCCACGAAGGTAAGTATCTTCATAAAGCACGACCCTATCGAAATGGTCGCCCAATAATTTTCCTTGCTCGATGATGTCACTATTACGACGATCACCAGCAGCAGAATAAACAACACTTCGTCGAGTATGAGGCAAATGTTTTATTGCCACAATCAACCGAGAGAGAGCTGAGGTATTGTGGCCATAATCTAGAACAATAGTTACGCCATTCAATTCCATCATATTGAAACGGCCGGGTGCTTGCAACAAACCACCACCAAAGCTTTTTAACCCTTGTACAATTGCAGAAATTGTAACGCCACAAGCCCAGCCCCCTGCTACCGCAGCAAGGGTGTTTTCAACTTGAAAACCTACTAAGCCACCATGGGTGATTGGCACTTGGTTAATATTTAGCAATTGTTGTTCATTGTTGCCTTCAGCAAGGATAATAATGCCTTCCTTTAGGAACACTACTTTGCCGTCAGACTTGCGATGATTTTTAATAATTTCGTTATTTGAAGATTGGGAGAAGAAAATGATTTTTCCCGAGCAGTATTGTTGCATTCCGACCACTAGGGGATCATCTGCATTTAATACGGCATAACCATTGGAATGGGTTGCTGCAACAAGGGTGCTTTTTGCGTAAGCTAGTTCTTCCAAAGTTTCGATATCGTTGAAGCCGAGGTGATCGCCTTGGCCGATGTTAACAACCACAGCAGCCTGGCAGCGATCGAATCCAAGGCCTTCACGAAGCATGCCACCGCGGGCGTTTTCAAGTGCAGCGCTCTTTGCCATTGCATGTTGCAAAGCAACTTTGGCACTTTTGGGGCCAGAGCAATCGCCTGTAAACAAGCGTTGGTCGGCTAAATAAATGCCTTCGGTGCAGGTCATTAAAACAGGGGAATGTTCTTGGGCTAATAGGTGGGCGATGAAGCGGGTGGTGGTGGTTTTGCCATTCACCCCTGTAACGGCAGCCACGGGAATTCTACCTTCATCCCCTTCCGCAAATAGCAAATTGAGCAAAGCACTTGCAGCATGGTTCCAGGCTTCATCATCTTTGAGGTAGTAGGAAATATCGGGGTTCGCCCTAATTCCAAGAATGGTGAAACTTGAATCACTAAGGTTTAGATTCAATTCGAGTTCTGCGACATCGAGGCCGACTACTTTTGCAGCCATAAGAACAGCTTGGCTTAGTTCTTTGGAGTAATCAGAAATGGGTTTGGGAACCCAGGCGCCCTCGATATCTTCGAGATAAGAGGCGATTTCTGTACCCACCACCAAGGCATAAACTCTTTGGCCCTTATACATGGGTTCAGAAAGCATGTAGTGGGTTTTGGCCTTAATTTTTGCAAAAACTTCAGCAAGAAGTTCGGCGCTTTCGATGGTAATTGCGGGGTTGCTTTTGGATGTATAGCGCGGCCTTAATAAGAAAGGAAAGCCAAAATTGGATGCGCTAGCTTCAACTTCTAAGAGTTCTGAAACAGGAATATTATGGGGAACAGGCAAACCTACATCTGCAAGTAATTTCGAAGCGGTATACCAATCATAGGCAATCCATGAAGCAACAGCGCTCGTATGATCGGTGAGCGAGCCCTTGATGCGCCTTTGCTTGAATCCTTGGCCCAGTTGAATCATATCTTGGGCTAGGATTTGAAAAGGTATGCCTCTTTTTCTGGCTTGTTTTCGAAGCGCTTCTTGTAAAGGCGTGAGTTTGTATTTCTCATAGCTTTGTTTGATCTTTTCGAGCCAGAGTTCGAGTTCTGAATCGGTGTCATTAATGGCTGCAAGGCAGATATTTCTAGCGGCTTCGAGTGCTAACTTTCCGGTGTATTCTTCCTTGTATTCGATTGCGACTTTGTAAACACCTTCTTGATGGGTAAGGCGGGTTTTGCCGTAGCCAACTTTAATGCCAGCAAGGCATTGGAGTTCAAGCACCACATGTTCGAGGATGTGAGCGAGGTAGGTTCCGCGTTCGAGTCGTTGGAAAAAGCCACCGGGTTCACCCACGCTGCAACGGTGTTCAAAAAGGGAAGGAATCCAGAGTTTAAGTCTTTCGTTAAAGCCCGGGAGTTCAGCGGAGGAGGTATCTTTGAAGGTTCCAAGGTCTAGCCAGGCCTCTAAAACAGGAAAGGTAGCCCAAATATTTGGTCCACGCAGGGCCAAAATTCGCTGAAATTCCATTGTGATGCGTCTTTCGATTTGCCAACTGGATTTTAAAACCTCTTGGAGGAACGATCTCCAAAATCCTGACAGAGCTAATAAAATAAAGCTGCAGACTTAACAAGTTATTTAAACCCAAAGAAGTAATGAAGTTCTGCCTTCTCTTTTGATTATTGCTGAATATTGAAAAACAACTTGATCGCAAGCAAAAAAGATTGCAAAGATTGTCAGGCTTTGGGTGTTAAAATCGTTAAAGTTTGAACCTTGGGCTTAATTGGTTTTCTGAAAGTAAGTAGCCTTTAAATCGAGGGGTAAGCAAAAGGTTTTCACTTTTTCCATTGGTTTTTCAAGTATAATTACTTATTCACAATTGCCTAATACATAGAGTTACTTTTGAGCAGCAATTCTTTTTTTACTTCTGATGCAAACTCTGCAGGAGAAGGTGCATTTCCGGAGTTGGAAATAGACCTCGATCATAATCTTTGTTTTAACCCAGTTTATTTGAATCTTTTAAGAAACAAGCTTACTTGTCATAAAAACAAAGCCAAGTCCAATGATTTTCAAGAGTGGACTCTTGGGGCCGATTCCCAATTTGAGGCAATCTACCAACATGGTTTGGGTACTCTCAAAATAACCCTTGGTTCGGGTTTGGAGCTGCGCTGGAATTTCACCACCCAGAAAAAGCCCGAAGTTTATCAGTTTATCCAAGATTGCAAAAAAAACCTGGGTGTGGTTTTGGAAACAATTACCACCATCTGTCCAGGATGTGGCGGGATTTTGAAAATTGATGAACTCTGCCTTACTTGCAACCCGCTGCCTGCGCAAAAAGGGACTTCGCTGAAAATGCTTCTGCGGCTCTTTGAATTCTCGAAGCCGCAAATGCCTTTGATCGTCCTTGGTTTTTTCCTGACCCTTTTTAGCACCCTCGTGGGCCTTATTCCGCCTTACCTCGTCATGCCTTTGACGGATGATGTGCTTATTCCCATGCAACAGGGCAAGTTAAACGAGTTCTCTCCTGTTTTTTATTACATTGGATTGCTGGCGTTGGCAGGCGCAGCAACCTGCATACTTGAATGGGCTAGATCCTTTTTTTCTAGCTGGGTTAGTGAACGCATCAGCGCTAGTTTGCGTATGAAAACCTATTCGCACCTTCATACCCTTTCGGTTGAATATTTTGGCAGCAAAAGAACAGGCGATATCATGTCGCGAATTTCAAGCGATACCAATCAGCTTTGCAATTTCCTTTCCTCGCATGTGGTTGATTTTGCATCTGATGTGCTTATGGTTTTGCTCACTGCAGTTACTCTTTTTGCAATCAACCCTTTTCTTGCACTGTCTAGTTTAATCCCGTTTCCTTTTGTAACTTTTCTGGCATTCAAAATGCGTGGCCACCTTTTACGCGGGTATCGTAAAGGCAGTATTGTTTGGGCAGATATGACTAGCGTGCTTGCAGATACCATTCCAGGCATTCGGGTGGTAAAGGCTTTTTCACAGGAAAAACGTGAAATACAGCGCTTTGATCATGCCAACTCTGTAGTTGTTGCAACCAATGATCATATCAATTTCTGGTGGGCCATTATCTGGCCATTGATTACTTTTATTACGACACTTGGCCTTTTAATTGTTTGGATCGCAGCAGCATGGCAGATTTTTAAGGGCCATATCACCGTTGGTGTCCTTACCGCCTTTCTTGCCTACATTAGCAGGTTTTATTCCCGCAGTGAATCGATGATAAGGTTTATGTCTTATGCCCAGAGAGCCTCTGCAAGTGCAGGTCGTTTGTTTGAAATTCTCGATCGAAAACCCAGCGTACCCGAACCATCCAAACCCATCGCACCCAACAAGCTCGGGGGCAATATTGATATCCGCAATTTGCGATTCAGCTATGGTTCACGCGAAGTACTTCATGGAATCAACCTTTCGATTCGCAAGGGCGAGATGATTGGTATTGTTGGCCCCAGTGGTGCAGGAAAGACCACGCTGATTAACTTGATTTGCAGATTTTTCGACCCCTCTCACGGTTCGATTTCTGTCGATGGTACTGATATTCGCAGCTTCCCAGTTTCTGATTACCGCAGAAACATCGGGATTGTTCTTCAAGATCCATTTCTATTCTTTGGCTCGATCGCAGATAATATTTCCTATGGTAAACCCGGTGCAACACGCAAAGAAATCATCGATGCTGCACGCTTTTCCAAGGCTCATCCCTTCATTCTTAACCTACCTGAAGCCTATGATTCTTTGGTCGGGGAACGGGGACAATCACTGTCCGGGGGCGAAAGGCAGCGTGTTTCCATCGCCCGCGCACTTTTAGTTAACCCAGGTATTCTTATCCTTGATGAGGCTACTTCCGCACTTGATGCGGAAACTGAAAAAGAACTTCAAGCTGCTCTCGAAAATCTAGTGGAAGGCCGTACCACTATCGCTATCGCTCATCGGCTTAGCACCTTGAGGCGCGCAGACCGCTTGATTGTGATGGATAATGGCACCATAGCAGAGACTGGCACGCATGCCGAACTTTTGCAAAAGGAAGGTCTTTACTTCAGGCTTCACAAAGCGCAACAAATGCTAGCAGCAGGATACACCATATGACGCCTTCGCTTAATAATAGCAATCAAGAAAATTTGTGGGCCGAACCAGATTGCAATATTTGCGTCCGCCTAGCAGATGGCACAATTGCTAAAAACTTGATCCCTATGAGCCTGTTTCCGCTTTCAGAGGACAACAAAAACATTGTTCTTCTTGATGCTAAACAACAAGAAGTTTTTTATATCGATGATTTGCAGCAACTAGAACCAGTCTTGGCAAATGAAATTCAAGTGGCGTTACTTCGAAACCGCTTCATCTTGAAACTTCTTAAAATTCATAAGGTCAGTAGTCTTCGGACACCCTCAGAATGGAAAGTGCTTACCGATCGTGGTGAATCTTCTCTCGTGTTTTCTTCGGAAGAAGCCATTCGTAGACTTCCCGAGGATGGCGCCTTAATTCAAGATTCTCAGGGAATCAGGTACCTTGTACCGAAGATAAGCAGCTTAGATTCGAGTTCTCGTAAAGTGATTGAGTATTACATTTAAACAGGCATGAACAATAAAACTACAATGAACATGAAATACATAAAAGGCCCCAGCGCTTGGTTCAAGCATCAGGTTTGTACCTTTATTCTTGATGCTGACCAAATCAAACACCCTGATGATTCTAGGCTGACTTTGTTAAAAGAACTTGCCCTCCCCTTGCCTGCTAACTCAACCTCGTTGGGTTTGTGGTTGGCGCAGTTGGCGAACGCTCTGCAGAAGTTTGCTTCTTATCAGGGGGATTATTTTGCAGTTCGAACCCTAGTTTCAAAAAACGCTTTGATCATTGCGTTTACTTATTTGGAAGAAGAAGTTGCCCGTGATTCTCTTTTGTGCGCTTTGTATCTTGGGCAAGTGTCTACGCATTTGCCCTGCGATAATACTGCTGGTATCGCTAATCATATTCGAAAGTTGGGGCATAAAGTCGGGCTTGGGCCCAGCACCTATGCAATCTGGGAAGCTGCTGTAGAGCAACAAATTCCGGTGTGGAAGTTGAGCGATTGTAGTCTGCTGCAGTTGGGGTTGGGGAAGCAGCAGCAGCGGGTTTGGACCGCAGAAACAGGGCAAACACCCCTGCTCGCAGAAAATATAGCTCAGGATAAAGATTGGACCCGCCAACTGCTTGAAACCGTGGGTGTTCCGGTTCCTAAAGGTAGAGTCGTAGCATCTCGCGAAGATGCCTGGGTCGCTGCTCAGGAAATTGGCCTTCCTGTTGTTGTAAAACCTCAGTTTGGAAGTCAGGGTAATGGCGTTTCCATTAATCTGCATTCGGAACAGCAAGTGCTTGATGCTTTTGATAATGCCAACGCTTTCAATTGCTCGGTTGTAACAGAAAGCTTTAAAGAAGGTGCGGATTATCGTATATTAGTGATTGGCGACAAAATGATCGCTGCTTCTCTTCGCGAGCCTGCGCAAGTTGTTGGCGATGGAGTTTCAACTGTTGCCCAACTGGTTGCCGCGGTGAATCGCGATCCACGCAGGGCCGAAAGTCATGCAGGCGTTTTAAGTCCTATCCCACTTGATCCTATTTCGCTTGCTGTTTTGGCTTCTCAGGGGCTTGCTCTAGATTCGATCCTAGATAAGGGCACTAAAGTTCTTATTCGAAAAAATGCCAACTTGAGTACGGGTGGCACTGCTAAAGATGTTACTGATTTAGTTCATCCTCAGGTTGCAACCCTTGCGATTTCAGCTGCGCGGCAGTTGGGGTTAGATATTTCTGGCGTTGATATTATTACCAGCGATATTTCCAAACCGCTTTCTGAAACCAATGGCGCGGTTGTTGAAGTTAATGCAGGCCCTGGGCTTCGTATGCATCTTGAGCCTTCCGAAGGCAAGGGTCGGCCTGTGGGCAAAGCAATAGTATCGATGCTATTTCCGAAGCCCGCTAAAGCGCTTATTCCTGTAATTGCGATCATTTCTAACAAGGCATCAAGTTCGATTACGGAGCCGGTTTTTCGAAAAGCACAACAGTGTTTTGGTGCTACGGGTCTAATTGGCTTGGATGGGCTTTTCGTGGATGCAATGAAAATTGCGAAACGCTCGGGGCACGCTGGGGCGGATGTATTGCGGTTGTGCCAGCATCCAGATTTAAAAGCTTTGGTGGTGGAGTTTAGCTGGGATGAATTCGCCTCTCATGGCTTAGGATTATCCTGTTACTCCTTGATTGTTTGTGCAGATGTCCCTGAATCAGAACTTTTTAGCCAATCTGAATTACTGCAGCAACTTCGCCATGGGTTAAGTCCTTCGGGTAAGATTCTTATTCCCGAAAATCTTGTAGCCTTGGTTCCAGCCCAGCCTTCTTTTTGGTCTAAGGCCCTGCTCTGCTGCAATTCCCCATGGAATGAATGTTTGAAATACCTGGCACTAAACCCGAGTGGCATCTTTCAAATCCATGAGGATAAGTTGAGTTTTTACAGGGGTGAAATCAAGGAATCTGAACGCACTCTGACTAACATACAAACCAATGGGTTGAATCTAGATGTTGTCGTTGAGCATCTGCTTGAGCAGATTGGCGAATAATTGCGCCTAGTAAGAATTCTTATTTAGCTTTTACCTGCCCATGAGCTTTCATGGAGGCCAATATTTCGTTTGATATTTCAGAAGCGATACGATGTTGCTGGCCGCTATCTTTTATCCCGGAGTTGGATACCACCATTTTTGATGCAATTGCGATGGGGTTAAATCCTGCAATAATCGCAACTGGTGCAGTGCCCGGCATTTTTCTACCACTATCTGAAGTGTCCATAAGGAAGAATGGTTGGCCGCCACTTGTTGTTGGGTCGGAGAGCGCTGCATCAACTGCTATTTTTTTGTTGCCTGCACCAAATCCGATTGCATTTTGCGCCACTTTGTTGCCCTCGTTTAAACTCACAATTTGGCCGGTTAATCTCCAGCCTTCCCCTTGTGGATAAGTTGGCTGATTCCAAAACACCGCGGGCAAACCTGCATCTGTTAGATTTTTTGCCACCTGCATCGCAATGCTTTGGCCGATGGGTGTATTGCGATCATGGCCTGTTACTGCATCGGTAACTCGTGGTCGTGAGTCGGCTGCTTTTCGCAGTGGCCCTTTAGGAATTAGAGAGTCATCTTTTGCCAGTTCATCTGCGACAGCTTTATCCATGGAGAAAGGTAAAACATAAATTCTAGCTGGGTGTTTGGTTGGCCAAGAGATTGCTGCTTTTTGGGTAGTACTTTTGGTGGGGCCTTGGGCGATGGTAAAGGCGTTGATTGAGCAAGTGAAAAGCGCGATTAGTATAATGCGCATAAAATATTGATTCATTTTGATCTTCCTTAACTTTGTTGGTCGCATCTTAATTGAGATGGCAATTTTCATATTAATTAAAAGTAATCAATTCAGGCAAGTTCAGTTGGTTTGAGGCTTCAGGGGGATATTGGAGGCTAGTGATGAAACCTATGATTTTGATTGTGTAATTTTGTATATGATGGCAATATACAGAAAGGAACGATCCGTTTATGAACAAGCCAACTAAAGTAATCCCGGTATTTGCCAATGAGGCGCAGGAGCGTGCGTATTGGGAATCGCACGATTCAACGCAGCATTTGGATTGGTCGAAAGCCCGCACGGTGATAATGCCTAACCTGAAACCGACCACCAAGACTATTTCTCTTCGATTGCCTCAGCACATGCTAGATTCGATCAAACTTGCAGCAAACGCCCGTGATGTGCCTTATCAATCCCTTATCAAAGTGTGGCTGCAGGAAAAATTGAACAGCGATTAAGTAAAGCCATGGCGCAAGCTAATTAATAATCGCAACAGCAGCCCTTTTTGGGCCTCTCGTTACTTCTCCGGTACAAATAGTTCTTCGCTAAATTGGCGGAATGTCAGTCCAGGATTCAACTTTGCCATGTACGTGATGTTCCAAGAATCCTCAGCAAGAACAACAAGTCGTCTGCGGTGGTCCTCGACTAGCCGGGAACTGTATGTCATCGATAGCTTTTCCAGATTAGCTCGTTCGCCTTTGATCCATGCTGCCGCCTTGAACTTAAGCGGTTCGATCTCCACCTTGACACCATATTCCACATCGAGTCGCGATCGTACGACATCGAACTGGAGAACACCAACTGCAGCAAGGATAGGCTCGCGTATGTTTGTTGAGTCTTCAAAAACTTGAATCGCCCCTTCGTCTGCAAGTTGCTCTAATCCATCAGACATTTGCTTCCTGCGTGAGGTGTCGAGGCAGCGAATGACAGCAAAGCATTCGGGGCTGAATTGTGGCAAGCCCTCGTAATTTAGCGCCTTGCCTTCGTGAACCGTGTCGCCTAGTCGCAATCCGCCTGAGATCGCCAGCCCTACAATGTCGCCTGGGTAAGCTGCGCCGACTTCTTCTCGTTCACGGGCGAATACACGGTGTGAACCTTTGATACGGACTCGTTCTCCGGTGCGTGCATTTTTTGGCTTAGTATCTTTGGTGAATATGCCTGAGCAGACTCGCACAAATGCTACTTTATCTCGGTGCATCGGGTCCATGTTGGCTTGAATTTTGAAAACGATGCCTGCAAAGTCGGGACGGTCAGGCGGTATCATGCCGCTATCGCTACGGCGAGCGCCAGGGGCTGGGGCTAGCTTAAGAAACGCTTCAAGGAATGCTTCCATGCCGAAGTTGTTCATGGCGCTACCGAAGAAGACGGGCGTCATTTTTCCAGAGAGGAACGCGCTTTGTTCAAAGGCTGCTGCTGCACCATCAAGAAGTTCCAAATCTTCCTGGCAACGATGTGCCAGAGCTGGATCGATGTGATGTTCGAGGTCTTCAAGTTTCACCCTACGGATAGGCACTTGCAGCGAACCACTATCGGTTGGTTCGAAAAGTAGCACTTCTTTTTGTAGGCGGTCGTACACCCCGCAGAACTCGGGGCCATTGCCGATTGGCCAATTGACTGGCACAGCGACGATTCCCAGCACTTCTTCGATTTCGCTTAGCAAGGAAAGCGGGTTTAAGCTGGGCCGATCCATTTTGTTGATGAATGTCAGGATGGGGATTTCTCGGACTGCGCACACCTTGAACAGTTTTCGAGTCTGAGTTTCGATACCCTTGGCTGCATCAATAACCATGACTGCGGAATCAGCCGCTGCGAGGGTACGGTAGGTATCTTCGCTGAAATCCTGATGCCCTGGGGTGTCCAGCAGATTGATGATGTAGCCTTTGTATGCGAAGCTAAGTGCGGTTGAAGAAACGGAAATGCCTCGTTGTTGTTCGAGTTCCATAAAGTCCGAGGTAACTGTTTTGCGGGTCTTGCGGCCTCGCACCGTTCCTGCGACATCGATGCAACCAGCATAGAGAAGGAATTTTTCGGTGAGGGTGGTCTTGCCTGCATCTGGGTGAGAGATGATTGCGAAAGTTCGCCTACGGATAGCCTCGCTGGCTAACTGATCCGCGCTGCCTGCTTCTCCTGCGTTGATGGGTGCTTCTGGTGGATCGAGATCATTTTTCAAAGGTCAGGCTCCATAAGATGTTCGCATTTGGCAGTAGTGAGAATAAAAGGGGTCAGGTCTCTTTTTATTGCCCTTTTCTTGCTTGCGCCCAATAATTAGCTCACCTAGTAAACTAGCATCCCACCTCGAAAAAACAAGGGTGAGTGAAGGCTGGCGTAGGTTTGCGCACCCGGGAGATAAAAGGGGTTTAGGATCCTACTTTTGCAAGGTCCCTACTTCATCCTTGGAAAGAAAAAGGGGAAGGTCTCCTTAACAAAAGCTTTTAAGCCAGCTATACAGCTTGCCATTTAGCTTGCTAGCTGGTAAGCTTATACTATGAAAACTACAATCAATCTACCTGATGACCTTGTTCGTGAATTGAAGTTGTGTGCTCTTTTGCAGGGCAGGACTCTCCGTGACCTTGTTGCTGAATTTCTTCGCAAGGGCTTGGCGGTTTCCTCTTCCTCGATCCCTCAACCAACAGAGACCTCTAGGGTGGAGATTGGGCCAGATGGTATACCGACCATTCGGTGCCGCGCCGAGGCTTCCGCTATGCACATCGGTATAGATGCTTTGCTTTCTATACAACAGCAGACGCAAACCCAAGAGGATTTTCACCGTGCAGGGCTTTCTATTTGATACCAGTGTTTGGTTAGCGGTGGTGTTTCCCACTCACCCTTTCCATGATCGCGCTAGGCAATTTTTGCAAAAGGCAACTGCGGGACAACCTGCCTTGTTTTGTCGCTCTACGCAGCAAAGTTTTTTGCGCCTTGTTTCAACCCCCGCCCTGCATAATGCCTACGGGGCAAACGGCATGACGAACCGGGATGCGTTGCTGGCCCTGAATTCCCTTCAGGCGTTGCCTCAAGTTGCAGTTTGCGATGAGCCTCCTGGGGTGGTTTCCCTCTTGTGTACTCTGGCGTCCCAGGATGCTGCATCCCCGAAAGTTTGGATGGATGCTTATTTGGCTGCCTTTGCGAAAATGGCCGGGTTGCGATTGGTCACCTTTGACAGGGATTTTCAAAACTTTGTCCCCTTTGGGCTCGATTTAGCTGGGATTCAGGCATGAGGATAAAGCAGGTAGCATTTGATTTTGTCAGTAAGGGCTACAATTATTGATGCTGGGAGAAGAAATTCCAGTAGTAGTCGCATCCATCGTTTAAGGTATTGGCCCTGATAGAAGAGTTCTACGATCAAAATTTTGTAAGCAAAAGATGAAGATAAAAATAATAGGTAAGGTGGTCATATTTTGTCTTTTTTCGGCATTATTGTAAAAATATTTCACCACTCTGACCATAATAACCCAACAATAATCTCGATCAGAATTATCTATTATTCATCTTCAACTTGCTTGTTTCCTAAGGGAAAGTATCGTACTCTCGCTTACTACTTTTTAAACTCGTTTAGTTGGCTCAAGAAAAGATAATGATTGGAGCATCTCCCGACAAATTACACCTAAATCCGAAAGCCATTTATTTAAACTTGCTTATCAATACATGATCGTTTGCAGGAGTGCCCAGTGCAAAATGACGATTCGATAATTCGAAACCACCGTGAGTCTTCCCCTCTTTCCACAACATCGAGCTTGGTGGGGAATTTGCAGGCTGGTTCCCGCGAACGCTGGGAATCCTTTGTTTTACTTTATTCTCCCTTGATCCGGTTCTGGATTCGTAGGGAAAGGGTTGCCCTTGCAGCCGAGGACGATGTCCTTCAGGAAACTTTGCGTTCTGTCTTTAGCGGAATAGGCCAATTCACAAAAGATTCCCAGTGCGGCACATTTCGGGGCTGGCTGCGAACGATTGTAAAACGCAGAGCTGTAGACCACTTCCGCACCCAACCCGCGGAGTCAATTGTCAGCCAGTCCTCGTTAGAAGCGATCCCGGTTCCTGCGCAAAAAGATCCCGCCGACATCCAAAGCGAAGAGCAAGCCTTGACCGACCTTAAGGCGCGAGCCTTGGAACTGGTCCGGCAGTCTACCTCCGAAAAAACGTGGCAAATGTTTTGGTTGAATCTGGTGGAAGGGGTGCCAACTTCGGAACTGGCAAAGAAATTCAATGTATCTCCCGCTGCGGTACGGATGGCAAAAGCGAGGGTGCTTAGCCGACTTCGTGAATTGATGGATGACGATGCCCATGAAATCTCATGAATGTTACGCATTGCTGATATGTATGATTAAGCCCTAGTGGTTCGATTAGTTAATAAGATCAGGCAAACTAATGATTTCATATATTAATTGCTCTACTGATGACGAACTGGCCCGGATGGTGGCCGGCAAATTACCTACGAGCCAGGTTGACTCCATTTGTATCCATGTGGAATCTTGTACCAGATGCCAGGGTTTGCTTGCCCAGCTCGAAGTTGAACCAGACGGATTTATCCGATCCCTTTCCAGCATAACTGAAGCAGCTTTGGCCAAGGCTCGCATAGAAATGGAATTGGAGTCCAAATTAGAATCAACGCGCTTGCTTGATAACTTGTCTAGACTTACCGAGCTAAAAAGCAATCGACCAACTCTTCATCCCCCATGTCAACTTGGCCCCTACGAAGTGCAAAAGCTTATCGCAAAAGGGGGCATGGGAGAAGTTTACGAGGCCAAGCATCTTCGCCTCAATCGCCCGGTGGCACTTAAGGTCATCCGGGGTTATCGCCAAGATGATCCAGCATCCGAAGGTTACTTCCTCAGGGAAATGGCGAATGCTGGCAAACTCGACCACCCAAACCTGGTTCGAGCTTATGATGCCTGGGAAGCAGATGGCTGCCTTTACATGGCTTTCGAATTGCTTGATGGTCAATCGCTTCAGACCCATTTCGCAAAGGGAAATTCCTCCACTCTTGTCGACGCACTCGATGCGATTCTCGGGACTTGCCGGGCTCTGGAATACCTTCACAGTCAGGGATTGGTTCATTGCGATATCAAGCCCGCCAATGTCATTCGACTTTCTGATGGGTCGATCAAACTCATTGATTTCGGCCTGGCAATGGACATGGCTTTGCCCCATTCTCCAAATGGGACTGGAACCAAGGGGTATATGGCCCCCGAACAGCAAGTTGGTGGCGGCCTTGTGGATCAGCGGGCTGATATTTACTCTCTTGGATGCCTCCTGAAATTTATGCTAACCGGAGTTCTTGATGCAGGTTCCCAAGGGTCGAAATCTGCTGTGGCCAAAGAGTTAATCACCATTGCAGAACGCATGACTCTGAATGCCCCAGAACAGCGCTATCAATCCGTGAAAGAAGTTCGCATCCTTCTTGAAAACCTTCAGAAAAAAGTGCGCACCAAAGGAAATATATTTTGGAAGACTGTAATTGTTCTTGCAGCCTTAGGCTTTTTGGTGGCAGGCATAAGCCAAATACCTGCACCTTGGGGCATTCAGAGTGAAGGCAAAGAACATGCCAGAGCACAGACCTCAAAGACTCAAGGCTCAACGAATTATTCGGGCATTCAGAGTGAAGACAAAGAACATGCCAGAGCACAGGCCTTAAAGGATCTTAGGCAGGGATTTAAAAGTCCGATTTCCATGAAAATGGTGGCCATCCCGGCTGGTAATTTTGTCATGGGTGCATGTGACGGGGATTCAGAAGTTCGACCCGATGAATTGCCTTGCAGAACCATTACATTCACCAAGCCATTCCAAATGGGCGTCTATGAGGTTACGGTGGCCCAGTTTCTAGAATTTGTGGAAGCGCAAAAGTACAAAACTCTAGCAGAATCATCTGGTTTGGGGGGATGGAAGGCAAGCACCGCCTCGAGTTGGGGGATTAAAAATTCGGATTTGAACTGGTCTTCACCGGGCTATCCCGTTGCCGCTGATCTCCCCGTTACGATGGTGAGTTACGAAGACGGATTGGCCTTCTGTGCATGGTTAAGCAAGCGAGATGGCAAAAATTACCGCCTGCCCACGGAGGCTGAATGGGAATATGCCTGCCGGGCTGGTTCTAAAGATGTATACCACTTCCCCATTAAATCTCGGGATTCCTATTGTTGGTCCCTTTGGAATACCAAAGGGACGGTTTCCCCCCGCCCGGTTGGTACTCGGCAGCCAAACCCCTGGGGCTTATTTGACATGGGGGGCAATGCCAGGGAATGGTGCCTTGATTGGTATGGCGAAAAGGCCTACCTACTCTCCCAAAAAGAGTTTCCTCAGGGGCCAGCTAAAGGCACCCTTCGTGTGATTCGCGGGGGCTGTTTCATCGACATGAATAGTTTTCTACGATCTTCGCACCGTGGCTACCTCGCCCCAGACCAAGTTTTAAATAATCAGGGCTTCCGGGTAGTTGCTGAAGGCAATTAAATTCTTTTGCGTCAAAATATTAGTACTTCTTGTTACGCAGTCACGATATATCCAATGTTGGGTGAAATATGCCCAGCTACCGGCATCGCCCAGCCGGTATTTATTAATCTGGATAAATTGTTAGGTTCGAAACTTGGGGTTATAATGCGAAAATCCTTGAAATAAAGGGCCCGTGGTACCCATGAGGAGAAAGTCGTGGGCGACAACAAATTATAAACAAAGGCCTATCTACTTTCCCAAAAAGAGTTTTCTAAGGGGCCAACTAATGGCACTTTTCGGGTGATTCGAGGGGGATATTCTATCGATATATATGGTTTTCTACGATCCTCTCTCCTTAGGCTAGGCTTTGAAAAACCAGGGCCTCCGGGTGGCGGAGTGGTAATAATTGGCCAAGCAAAAAACTACCCCGCTGTGTTACGCAGCAGCGATATTATTACACAGAATTTTTTTATTGTTTTGGGTTTGGAAAAGGGCTTTGAAATGAACAAACTCGGGATTTTTGCTTGTACTGCCCTTTGCCTAGTATTCCAAACCGGCTGTGGAAAGGTGGTTGTCGAGACGGTCAAAACGGTTATAGTAAATAGTGGAGATGACATTTTAAAGGCTAGTACAAAAGTCGCCAAACCGGTTATATCGAATAGTACAGATGACATCGCTAAGATTGGTGTAAAAGCTGCTAAACCGATTTCGAAAAGTGGAAATAACATCATCAAGACTGGTACAGTCGCTAGCACAGAAATGCTATATCTGCAAACATCTGTTGATTTAGCATTTCAATCAGCCCAAAAAGTCCACAAATTATTTAACAACTTACCTTTCTCTGTTCGCATGAAGATCACCTCAGATATTAAGGGTAGGTTGTTTCGCAACGAGCAAGCCCTCGATAACGAGATGAGCAACATGGATAAAAACACAAATTCCGAGCAAGCCTGCAAACAAACTCGGGAACGCATTGAAAGAATTACGCGAGAAAGTGAAGCTATCGCCCGCCTTTTAAAGAATATAGGTTAACAAATACATGCCCAAATGAGAAATCACTCGATTATTCAACTCCGTTACGATTCCGTTTGCCACCGGCATCCCTGTCAGGGTTCTTATTTCAACGGCGACTTACCTTGCACCGGAACAGGTGTAAAACAACCCGGACTTCAGAGCGGTAGAGGCGAGGAAATAATTGGCCAAGTAAAAATACTACCCCACCGTGTTACGCTGCTGCGATAGTTGGGATAGAAGTATTTTTAATAATCGATTTTGGAGAAGGGGGGGGCTAAAATGGTTAAAAAATGTTTTTTTGCACTGGTTGCCATTTGTATGATATCCCAAACCGGGTGTGCACCGGTGGTTAAAGGTGTTACCAAAATTTTTCCGTTCCTTAAGAGTCTTGTTGGATTTGCTGACGATGTAGCCAGACCGGTAATCAAAAAGAATGGTGTTCAAATCGGTGTAATGGCTGTTCGGTTAGCTATCTTAGAAAAGGACAAATTGTTTGAAGCGATTGAAGAGGCACGCCAAGTAACTGAAAAAGTTGGCGAATTAATTAGCCAACTACCTCAAAATGTTTCTATTAAGTCCAGAGCTTTTATTGAAAAAAAATTCGATCTTAATTCGGCCAAGCTCAATAACGAGATAAAAAACATAGACCAAAAAGTTAATTCTGAGCAAGCATATAAACAAACTCGGGAACGCATTGAAAGAATTACGAAAGAAAATGAAGCAATCGCCCACCTTTTAAAGAATATAGGATAACACATAACATGACCGAACCAGATAAAATAACTCCCGATTATTCAACTCTTGAAGGGGGCCGGCAATACCTTCAAAGTTTGATCGGTTTTTTAATTCTATTATTGGTTTTAATGTTGATTACTATGTTTTTTTCCTCGATTCCTGAGGGGGTGCAAATGGCGCTCGACCTCGAAACGGAACTTCAAACTGGCTGGAAAACATTTCTCGAAGTGGGAGTTGCGCTTGTTTTGTTGGTTTTGTGGATTTGGGCCTGTGTTGATTTATGGCGCTTTCGCAAGGAAGGCGTTACGAAACTTGCTGCGGTAGTATTTATGCCGTATTTCTTGGTTCAATTTTCTCCAACCGTGAATTCGCCCGTCATGAATTATTTGTCCGGCCTTGAGCAAGCGGTGATGGGAATGACTCTTCTTTTGTGCTGGACTCGGCCCGAACTATTCCAAGCTTCCAACACCCCACTTTCTGTACCAGAAAATGCTCCCCCTCCCGTGCCCCCTCTTCAATGATTAGTTTTGACCCATTCCGCCTTACAGAAAAGCGAAGGGCTGAAAATATGGATAAACCAATTTGCAAGGTAAAAAAAAACAATTACTTCCAACAGTTTTGGTGTCAACTAAGGGGAGCGAAATACTGCTTATTGTTGTCCCTATCCTCGGTCCTACTCCTAATTTCTTTAGGGTGTTCCACTAACAAAAAGCAGCCAAAAGTATCTCGATCGGATAATATTGTTGCTAAAGGAATCCCAACCGATAGCATGGCCAATTATGCCGCAAAACAAATAGGCCAAAACTGGTGTTGGGCAGCAAGCATTCAAATGGTTTTGTCGGTTAAAGGAATCCAGTGCGATCAGACATCGGTGGTAAAACGCACTTTTGGCTCGACTGTTGACCTTCCGGGGGGACCTGAACACATCGCCAAAAATCTATCGGGTTGGTTCGATGTACCTTCGGGCCAAATTTTGTTGAATCCTACTTTCAAGAAGGGGTCTCCAAAACCTGAAATACTGTATTCCTATCTTGATAGTGGCACTCCCGTAATCCTTGCGATTCCCAACCCGGGCCTTAATATTGGTCATGCCGTCGTTGCAACGGGTGCGGTATTTAAAATCACTGAAAGTGAATTAGAATTAATGGAGGTGGTAGTAAGGGACCCTTCGCCCCATTTATCATCGACAAAGGGAAAACGGGTCCTCACTTTGGATGAGTACTTAAGGACAGAGTATTTTGTTGTTGTTGATGTTGTTTCGCGACGCTAAAAAACAGGAGGGTAAGTTTCTAAACAAAGAGTTCGAGTGGTTTCTTACAGCCTGTTTGAAATGTTTCATCTGCAGGGGCCAAACCTTTGAAAAATCATTGGCATTAACACTTTGGGCACAAAAAAGTGACCGCTCCGTAAAAACGCTTCTTCCGCATGATGATACCCTTGGTTCTTTTTGTGAACCCACAGGAAAACCACATTCTAACTCATTGGAATCTAATGCTGAAGAAGGGTTGGGGTATGTTCATCAGGTCTTGTTTTGCCTAAAGCTTGGAGACGCAGAAAGAGCAATCGGCAAAACGATTGCACTTAAAATTCCCATTTTAAATTCTTTACTCCTAGGAGGTGGCGATCTAAAGAAGGTTGGCAAGCATTTGTCCATTTGAAAGTCAGGCAGTAAGCAATTCTCATTAAACTTTGTTTGGCCAATTCTTTGCTCGACCAAGCCTTAGTCCAAAAGAACACCTGCCGCTTTAACAATGGAGTATCTGTATGGCGCTTCTCAAACAAGCGGCCTGCGCCAAATCATTTCCCGACGGCGAGGCCTATGTGGTGCCGGGGTTAGGGCATGGCAATCATTCCTTTGGGCCAGATTTTGTTGAACATGTACGGCATTTTATCGGCACTCAACTGGGAGATTGGAAATGGTGAGGGTGATGCAGGCTTTTGAAGAAAAACTTGCCGGGGAAAAGGTTTACTCGAAATGAGTATTAAGGGCATGGTGCAATTCAGCTTTGAAGATCCTTGGCTTTCGCCGCCGCTGCTTTCGCCGCTGCCCGGCGTTCCTGCTCCGCTATTATCCCGTTAAGCGAGCGCTGTATTACATCTCTCTTCGCTTGCGCTTTTGCCAACCTGTACGCCGCTGCTTCGACTGCTTTCAATAGTTCGGTCATGATGCCCCCGCTGGATTGCCTATTACTTAACTTTGTAAATTGTAACAAGCATTGTCGTAATGCCTATCGTTTTAGTTGTTAAACTAGGATGCCTTGTTTTTTATATAATCGCTAAGATCGTATAAAAGGGCTTCGGGAAAATAAAAGGAAAGGTTTATTTAAGCTTGGCAGCGGAATGAGGATATATGTTTTGGTATGTATTAGAAGCCGCAGAATGATTTTTAATTGTCCCTGGTGAAAATAGAAGCTTGCATATTTTTTTTTGTTGGGTAACTCGTATTTGCTTTGTCATTAGTAAGTTTATGGGTCACTAAACATGTCGCTTCTCCCATATTTTTGCGCGGCAAATTAGTTTTGGATTATTGCGCGTGGTTTATATCTTCAACAACTTAACTTTTTAGAGAAAAGGTTTGTTTTTTGTCACAGATTGTTTTTCAACTATTACAAAAAAAAGTTGATCAGATGCTGTAAACATTCTGCGGAGTATTTATGGGGCATGTATGTAAGGGATAATTTTGTTGTTAATGGGTTATTCCTATCAACACCCCGATTTTATTGCCGCGGTCAATGGGATTGATTGAATGCTGAAAAAGCATCGCACACAATAGGCTGCAATTAAGGCTTATTTGGCTGTTTTCCAAAAGTCAGATTGACTATTTCTTTTCAAGAGTCAGGTAGATGGCTGGTACACCCGTTAGCGGGGCATCATCTTGGATACGAGTGTCGCGTATGAAACAGTGCTGAAGTAATCCTTGTTTATCAATTCCAAGGCTTCGAACATGGTTTGTTGGGACATCCTGCTCAACAATTTTTTTTGCGATCATGTAAAGTTCATCCAAAGTTCGTGGCTCTACAGTTTTCGTGTGAGAGCCGATGTCTTTACCGGTTTCCATCCATTCCAGTTTAAGCGGGGCTGGCTTACCAAGAAAATTTGGTGTGCCTGTTTCGAGTTTACGCTCTACGACTTTGTTTTCTTTAACCACAATCGTCGTCTCGGCACGGTAGCCGGTAAAGCTTGAAATAATTACCTTGTAGCTGTAATTGCCTCCGCAATCCACTTTGGCTTTTGTCCAGCTAGCAAGGCTCTTGGAAAGTCGTTCAGCATCTAGTGCGTCAGATGCTTTTTTAAGTTTTTCATTTGTTGGGGAACCTGGTGCTATTGCTGGTTGAAGACCAATTTTCGTGCCGCCAACTTTATCTTCGCCAAATGCGTGACACCATAAGCAGCATCCAAGCAGAGAAACGGTAATTAGTAGACAAGTCTTCAAAGGATTGCTCCTGTAGTTAAAGTTAACGCCCGCCAGCAAATGTTCAAAAAACTCCACAAAACAATCATACAGCATTAATGTATCCGTAGAAAAGGTATTAAAGGCTATTTTGGCGCTCGCAAAAATTATAAGACTGCATCAGGAACCTTGGTTGTTACTTTGCCAATTATTAGAAAATGCAAACAGTCACGGGTTGTAAAAGCAACCCATGAAAATCGGCGAAGCAAAAAGCGGTGCAAATCGGGTGCAGAACCATGCATTTTCTGCTGCAATTAGGAATTGAATTAAGCAATACGGAGAACAAAATAACCCCGCAAGTGGTTGTCACTTCCGGGGTTATGAGGCTTGGTGAAAGATCATGTAAAATTTAGAATGGGCGCTACAGGATTCGAACCTGTGACCCCCAGCGTGTCGAGCTGGTGCTCTAGCCAACTGAGCTAAGCGCCCTATCTACAAACTAATGTAGCTCATTTCATCGGGTTTTAAAGGGGGTAAACTTGAATCATTATGGAAATCATGG